>CAZHMN010000033.1:0-6036 GCA_964533705.1 uncultured bacterium | reverse complement strand
GAAGGCAAAATCGAGCGGCTGCTTACGATGGTGAAACCCTTCGGTAAGGCAACTGAACTCAGATCCAGATACAATCAAGCCAAAGCTGAGTGCCAGCCATATATTTTGGATCTGGCCTTTCGCAAGTCACTTGAAGATAACGGCTATCCCATCCACCCCACCTGCATGGTTGATCGCGGTATGGTGAGAGGATCCAGCGAGTTACCGGAATCATCGCTGCTGCGCATCCAGCTTCTGGGTCAAAACAACGTCGAATCCGTCTATTACGCTACCAGAGTCAGCGAGGGCACGTTTAAACTCATTATTGATCCTTCTCTGGTACGCAACGTCTACGATGCCAGAGCCACAGTTGCTTCTCTTTCACAACAACCGAAGCAAATCCAGAGGTGGGCGGAGAGAAAATTCTCCCTGTCTGATTTCGCCAGACAATACCAGGCTGTTTCAAGGAGTTCTGAATCGGCATCCGGGAGACCAACTGCCGGCAGCCCGGATTCTCCAGAGGCAAAGTTGAGCCGCGACTTTCCAGGCACCTCTTCCAGAGCAGAAATTTCACTGGCTGATCCAGGGAGCGATCCGAAGCGAATCCGGCAACTCGACAATACTCTAACCAGATGGACGGAAACGATATTATCCTCACAGGAAAATGAAATATCAACCGATTTTCACCTGCTGGAAGAGATTTATCGTCGTCTTCTGGAACTCGAAGTCCGCGTCGACCAGTTGATCGGATTATTGGAATCCCCGGTTGAACGCAACATTTGGGTGGAGAAGAGGGAGAGCGTTTACGGCTCATTTATCGCGCAACGCCAGGAAATCGAAAAACTATACGGTCGTTATTCAAAAAGGGATGATCCCTTCCATCTCGAGAGTGCAGTTCGTGGCAGCCTTCGTGAAAAGGGCTTCCCCCTGGCGGAAGTTCTGGTCATTGACTCACCCCAAAAAGCTGCGGCGTTCGTCGTCGAAATTGAGATCAACGAAGGGACCAGAGAGGACGTCCTCGCGACCCTGGCGCGGACAGTATCTGAAGAGATGACGGGAATCAACCTTAATATTGACCGCATCAGCCTGCGCTATAAAGGCAAAACAATGTGGTGGACACCGGAGCAGATTTTCAAGGCCGCAGAAGCTCTTCCCCAATTGAATGGCAGAAAACGCTGTGCATCCCAGCTGGAACTTTCCGCCACGACGATTTCTCTGCAATGATACTCACCGACCTCCACGTTCACACCTCACCCTGGCTTAACGGTCCAGGAGCTTTTCGCTCTTTTGTCCGCACCGCCATTCAAAGGGACATTGCCATCTTGGGTTTAATCGAGCATGGCCCTCCCGCTGATCCAAATTCGAGATACAGGGGATTACACCTTGATGAAATCGAGAACCACATACGTTCGATTGAAGAAGTTAAGGAAGAGTTTAGAGAATTCATCCAGGTCTTCTACGGCTTGGAGCTGGACTATCACCCAAACTCCCTCGAAACATACCGCAGCCTCCGGGAGGAGTACCCCTTCGATTATTTTTTCGCCGCAGTTCATTCTCTGGACGACTGGTACCTGGACGATCCTGAATCCCTGAAAACATCAGTACATTCCAGGAAAACCGAAGAAGAACTTTACCGGCTGTATTATTCCCAAATAGCTGAAGCCGCCAAGTCCGGCATCTTCGACGGGCTGGCACATATTGATTACCTGCGCCGCAGTGTCCCTCACCCTCCCTCCGAACCGCCGGATTTCAGTAGAGAAATCTTCGCGGAAATTGCGGAAATCATTGCAGCAAATTCCATCGTAGTGGAGGTTAACACCCGAGGCAGAGTTATCCCCGAGATGCGAGAAGTCTACCCAACCAGACCGTTGATGAAATGCCTGGCGCGGGCTGGAGTTCGCTTTTCAATGGGATCGGATGCACACGAAGAAGCGCGCCTCGGTGAGGGGTTAAAAGAAGCTCTAGGAATATTAAGAGAGGAAAATCAGGAAGCCCTGACTTATTTCAAGCGGCATCAGGTTTGGGAAGTGGAATTGTAATAATTCCTCCAAATTCAAAAACTAAGGGCGACACAGCGGTCGCCCTTTTTTATCAGCCAATAAATCCCGCCGCCATCAAGGCGGCGATGGCAACGCCCGTCAGGCTTTCCCCGGCGATTAAACCCGAAGCGACGGGGATGGAGTAAGTTTCATTCGTCTCAGGTACGGATTTGGAGAGAATCCAGACGATGAGTGCACCCAGAAACATGGAGAGACTATTGAAAGCCGGGATTACCAGGGCAATTCCCAATGCCGTTCCCGATGGTGTATAAGGCTTGATCTTGGGGAAGATTCGTTCGAGAATGACTACGACAACACCGAAGAGGCTGGCTATGACCAGCGCCCAGATGGCGCTGGGAGGTAATGTATTCAAGCCTTGCGATAAAATTCTGGCCACACCCGCCCAAACAATGGCGGCCGGAGCGGGGAACCTGGCTCCACCAAGGGCATTGGCGTCCGGCACCAATATGAAGTAAGCAGGTACAGCAAACAGCGTCCCGGCGAAGACGCCGAAAAGCTGAGCGATAAACTGTTTGCGGGGGTTAGCCCCTACCATATGACCGACCTTGAGATTGGCTACGGTATCGGCGCAACTGCAGGCGGCTCCGGCGGTGACGTTGGCGGTCATCAGGTTGGTAGTCATATTGCCGGGAGCCAGAACACCGTAGAGAAGCTGCGTCACCTTACCCATTGCGCCGATGGGATTGATTCCGACTTCGGCAGCAGCGCGGGTAGCCACCGAAGCGAGAAAAAAGGTGAGTATAACGGCGATTAGCCCCATATACCAATGAATTTGGAATAACGTCAACTGCAAGATCAGGCAGATGACCCCCGTTACCAGGAATCCCTTGATGAACCAGCTACCCGGGATTTCGATCTGCTCTATGATATCTGTAGAGGTCTCTTTCCTGTTCTTGCGGAATCCTGAGAAAAAGCCCGTGAAGGTTCTGGCCATCGTTTTATACTGAAAGAGGAGAGCTAACAGTCCCGAAACAACCAGTATTCCTGCTCCCGGCCACATGGACCAGTTGACGATACTGCGGAAACCGCCGACCGCCTGAAAGTTGCTGGATTCAGGTTTGAAACCCAGAAGCGAAGCCGCGCTGGTTCCAGATTCGTCACCCAGCAGCGTTAGGCGGGCTTCCCAATGGATATTTTTCGGGGCTCGTACCATCAAGAGATGACTGCCCCCATTTCGCGCTAGCGTATCCATTAAAGTTATCCGGGATGCCATCGGATTGGCTGCACCATCGAGCAAACGCGGGGAATTCAAATCCGCCAACAGGGCTTCAAATCCCTCATACGACCTACTCTCCGTCCACGTATAGGTTAGCGTGTCAACCCGGGAACCGGACTGCATTTCCGGTGCGACGTTCGCCTCTTCAACGACTACGCTGAGCCGCTGACCGGCTTCCATCGCCAGGGGGAAATTCGGTTCATCCGCAGCCAGCACTACCGGCGCAGGATGAGTGATGACCTTATGATTGATCAAATAAGGCGCAATCACGCCGTAGTTTAACAGGGCGCCGACCAGCATACTCAAACCCACCTTGATCCCAAAGAGGGCGCCGATGCCCATCATGATTAGACCCGGTTCGAAGCTCAAAGTCAGTTTGGCCAGCTTGATCTTGCCTATGGCCATGGGGACGTTCCACATGGGGGGTAAAAAAGCCAATCCATCCCGCAAGGTAGCGACAACAATGCCAAAGGCACCAGCCAGACCGAGAGCTTTCGCCTTCTTGATCGCTTCTCCGCCGCGCGAATACATCGCCTTCAAAGTCTCGCCGGTGGGGATGACGGCGGGAAAGCGCAATTGCTCTACGGTGATCATCTGCCTTTTCAGCGGTATGGCCATAAAAAGACCGAGATAGAGGATGCCTCCGATCCAGAGCATCAGGTGCCACCAGACGAAGACTTTCCCCGTCACCATGGTCAACGCAGGGACTGCTGATACCAATCCCGCCGAGGCAATCCAGCTGGCAGCTACTGCAGCGGTCATCATAACGGTATTTTCCATCATGGTGAATTCCTGACGTACCAGACCGGGCATGATGCCGCGCAGCGCTTTCCATATGGCATAGGCCAGAATGACCGCGGCGATGTCCACCCCGATTCCCCAGCCCGACTTCAATCCGACGTAAAGATTCGACAGGGACATGATGCCGCCCAGCAGGCACCCGGTGAAAACGGCGCGCACGCTTAACTGCCGCACCTCATCGCCCTGATAGACCTTATCCAGCCAGTATTTATCCCGCTCTTCTGGCGTTTTTAAATCATCATATTCAGCCATGATGCTATTTCCCAGCGAGTATTGTGTCTGCCCAAATTTGGCTAATGTTAAGATTTTCTAAGGATATATGCAAGCGCAAATTGAAAAAATATTGCCGGGTGATGTGCCCGGCAATGAATTAGATGATCGCGAAGTACGCGCGATAGGACTTTCTAACGTTCCCTACAATTATCGGTCGTTTCTCATGAATCTACAGGACATAGCTCTTGGTCCCCGCTTCGAGGATATAAGCAGTAAGTAGGTCAATGCACGCCGCTACGTCCCTTTTGTGGATCGTTTCAACCGTCGAGTGACCATAGCGGGTGGGAATGGAAATCGTGGTAACCGCGGCCTTTGATCCAGCCCGTTGGATGGCACCGGCATCCGTACCGCCGCGCGGCAGTATCTCATCCTGCACCTTGATCTTATTCCTCTTGGCGACGTCTTTCAGGTGCTTAACCAGCCTGGGATTCGATATAGAAAGACTGTCCATTATCTTCACAGCAGCGCCTTCACCCAATCTTGTGATCTGCTCATGATCAGCAGCACCAGGCACGTCGTTCGCCAGCGTAATGTCAATGGCAATGCCGATATCCGGATCCAATCCGATCGCCGAGGTCGTCGCTCCCCGAACTCCGACCTCTTCCTGGACGGTTGCAACAGCATATAGTTCAACCTGGAGGGATTTGCTCTTCACTTTTTTCAAGGCCTCCAGCATCACGTAGACGCCAATCCGGTCATCGAACGCCTTGCTGCTGTAGCAATCCCCGAGTTCGGTAAAATCTCGATGCCAGGTGATGGGATCTCCGACCGAAACAAGCCTTTTGACTTTGTCGGCCGGAAGACCCAGATCAACAAAATAATCGGTGACTTTAAGTTGCTTCTTCTTCTCCTCCTCTGATTGTAGGTGAACCGGTTTGGACCCTATCACACCAGCCAGATCACGCTTGCCGTGGACAACCACCTTTTGTGCCATCAGAGTGCGGGGATCAAAACCGCCGACGGGAATTATACGCAAAAATCCCTTATCGTCAATATGGTTGACCATAAAACCAATTTCATCCATATGTCCGGCAATGACAAGCCGGGTTGCAGTTTTTCCCTTGCGGAAACCGATAACGTTTCCCATGACGTCGGTTTTTACCTCGTCCACCAGAGGTTTCATTTCTTTGATGATCAGTGAACGGACATCCTCCTCACGACCCGAAATACCCGTTGCAGCCGTCAGTTTCTTCAGCAGTTCCATATTTTCTCCTGTTTAAACGTCAGCGATTGTTTAAAATAAAAAAATTACCTGTTTTTTGCAAGGTGAACCTAACATTTTATAGATAAAAAGGGCGAGCATAACGCCCGCCCTTTCGGTTAAATATCGAAGCAATTTCTTACTTCATTAGTACCATCTTAGACACGGCTGTTTGGCTACCCGATGTCAAACGATAGACGTACACACCTGAAGCCAATCCGGAGGCGTCAAAGCTCACCGAATGGCTGCCGGCGTCGCGATAGCCGTTAATCAGGGTGGCAACTTCGCGACCGGAAACATCGAAGACTTTCAGCTGGACTATGTTGGCCGTTTCAAGTGCAAAGTCAATGGTCGTAGTGGGATTGAAGGGATTGGGGTAGTTGCCTAACAGAGCGAACTCGGCCGGCGCTGCTACTCCAAGACCCGTTTCAAATGACTCGCCCGATGTTGACCAATCGCCGATCCAGGCACCGCCGTCGCCCGTCGCGGACTTCGTAAAGGTGAAG
>CAZHMN010000032.1:0-30046 GCA_964533705.1 uncultured bacterium | reverse complement strand
AGTTAAAATAAAAGATAAAGGAAAAATTGCGATAATTCAGAGGGAAATTTTACGATGATCGGGTCAATTGGGATTCTGACAGAAACAAAAAACCCCCGGACCTAGGATCAGGTCCGGGGGTAGTTAGGCAAGTTTAGGGGATATTGTAGGTTAATGATGCCTGGTAGGCCATCATAGTGGCATTACCTGATACGAAGTAGGGACCGTTCAGAGCAAAAGCGGGATCCATCCAAACGTCAATGTCCAGGTTACCGAAGTGCAGACCGGAGCCAATGTAGAGGGATGTTTCAGCCCAACCGGATTTGTAATTAAGCGGTTCTTCGTCTTCATACCAATCTTCTGTTGATTCTGACATCCAGTACTTGACGGCGCCGAAACGAACATCCCACCAATCGGTGACGTTGCCTTCCAGACCACCTTTAAAATATGGCAGGTTCATGTTTGTCTTGGTGCTCTCATCACCATCTTCGGGTTCAACCTTGGCAGTTTGATACTTGATACCGAAGTCAAACAGCAATAGAACCATGTCAGCGGGCATGATATTAACACCCCAACCAAGATCTAATTCCATCATGTTATACTTGAAGGAGTCTTTCACGCCGAACATGTCATAGGTGAATCCGAGGTGGGGCACGAACATGACTTCATCGTTGAATTCGTACCAGTAACGGCCGCCCACCATTAAGCCCATGTTGGATTCAGGTTCGTTGACATCTTCGCCGTCAGAACCAACGTTGGTCCATGTTGGTCCATAGAGGAGTCCGGCGGCAACATCCAATTTCTCTTCCATCGTTGTCAAACCAAGCTGAACGCCTAGCGCCATGTTCTTTTCCTCTGTGTCGTCACCTTCCGCTTCTGAAACGAAGGAGTCAGAGTAAAGTGATAAGGCGAAGCCGAAGTAAGTCTCGCCAAATGGGCGCCCGTAGATTAGGTCAAGTTTGTTGTCGATCATACCATTGCCAGGGTTCATTCCCATGCATGGGTCGGGCTGATATTCGGAAAGATCTAAACCATACTGATCGAAGTAAAGCCCAACCACACCTTTGTCTTCGCCAAAATCATAGTGAGCGCCGAAACGCCAGAATTCCGCGCCCACATACATCTCCTCGGAGCCGCATACCTCAGCAACCACTATGTTACGGTAGAAGTTGATTGTGGATGGGTAGAGGAAGACATTGGCGTTATCCTTGACAATGTTGTTGGCCTTCCCCAGGGTCATCACCCGGGTTTCAGTTGCCCAACCCGCCAGCGAGAAGATTAAAACTAAAGTCAGGGTGCTCAGTAAGAGCTTTTTCATGAGAACCTCCTATTTTGAAATTGTCCGATATTTGTGCGCTTTCTTTCCTGATTTTTAATTTGTGAATTTAAGATCTGTTAGCCTGGTTTGAATCCTTCCTGAAACGTGAATAGGACCTGCCATTTTGAAGTTGATTATACGAATTGAATCGAAGATGAGTTGCTCGCGATAATAAGAGATTAATCCCGTAGTTTAAAAATTTTGCTAAATATATCAAAGAAAAAGATTTTTGTCAAGCTATAATATGAAAATTTTAATAGCAGCACAATAAGAAGTTACATGTGTTCAAAAGAGGTTTTTTCAGTTTTTTCCCCTTTTGGGTGATGAAATTTATTCTTGAGAGTGTTGCGAAACGTCGTGCAGCTTGTAAGCAAAAAGAGTGAGAGACCGACATGAGAGCATCGTCGATCCCTCGAATATAGAGAAGCCCGATTGACAGAGAAACCAGTGTTTTTGCACTAAACCCCCGGATGCACGGTTTGCTTCTGATACCTGAAATCAACCGTCCCCTTTCAAAATCTGGCAAAATATAGCAAAGATGAAAATTATTGTCAAGCTAAAATGCAACTATTTATCACATCTTACGATGATGTCTTGATCCAGCTATGCAAGGCGAAGCGAAACGATTCCAGATAATATTTTGCTTGGAATGCGGACAAATTTTTTTTATATTTATATGTTGAGAATCATCCCGCAGTACAAAGCCCGGGGAAATCGGTTTCCCACCTTAATAAGCCTAATCGCTGGGTGAAGAAGGAGGCATCGCCCGCATGTCAGGTCATTCCAAATGGGCGACCATCCGTCGCAAAAAAGAGAAAACGGATGCCGCCCGGGGGAAGATATTTACCAAACTGATCAAGGAAATCAGCGTGGCCGCTCGCACCGGTGGGGGGGACGAGACCGGCAATCCACGTCTCAGGACGGCGGTATTAGCCGCCAAAGCCGCCAACATGCCCGCCGCCAACATTGAACGTGCTATCAAGAAGGGCACCGGTGAACTACCCGGCACCGTTTATGAAGAGGTGGTCTACGAAGGCTACGGCCCGGGTGGTGCGGCACTCCTGATCAACACCGTTACCGACAACCGCAATCGCACCGTCAGCGAAATTCGCCACCTTCTGAGCAAGCGGGGCGGATCAATGGGGGAAACCGGCTCGGTCAACTGGATGTTCGAGCGTCGCGGTTACGTGACGATTTCGGCACAAGTCACCACGGAGGACGACCTTCTGGAACTCCTGCTGGAGCGGGAAGTACACGACATCCGCCTCGAAGACGACGTCTTCGAGATCATCTGTGATCCGGAGGATCTGGAGACTATTAAAAAGATATTGGGAGATGCCCAACTTGAGCCGATTTCAGCTGAGATCAGCATGATCCCGCAGTCCACGGTGAAGGTGGAGGGACAGCAGGCCGTTTCACTTCTGCAATTAATGGAAGACCTCGAGGATCACGACGACGTTCAAAACGTCTATTCCAACTTCGACATTGATGAAAGTATTATGAAAACGGCCGAGTAGATTATGCGCATCATCGGAGTTGATCCAGGATTGGGAAACACCGGTGTCGGCGTAATTGAAAAAAGGCCCGGAGCGGTCAACCCGGGCGCTGGCCTTAATTATATTTATTCCGAAGTTTTAAGAACCCCGAGGGGAACGCTTTCTCAGCGCCTCCTTTACTTGCACGAACACCTCATGGCCATCGTGAAAGAGACCGGCGCGGAGGTCATGGCGGTCGAAGATCAATTTTTCGGCAAGAACGTGCAGACTGCCTTTAAAACCGGGCAGGCTCGAGGAGCCGCCTTGTTGGCTGCGGCGAGGTGCGAACTTCCGGTCATCCTCATCCCACCTGCTCGCGTAAAGATGGCCGTAGTCGGAAATGGGCGGGCCAGTAAAGAGCAGGTGCGGCACATGGTGGGTCAGATTCTAAATCTCAGTTCACTACCGAGTTCGTTGGACTGTTCAGATGCACTGGCCGTGGCGCTATGTCATGCCTTTTCGCCAGACATAGCCAATTTACCCGATAGAAATCTCTAAAACCAAGCGCTATAACAGGGAGAACCTTGTACGATTTCCTGCGGGGACGATTAGTTGAATCACTTCCGGGACGGGTTGTGCTGGACGTTGGGGGAATCGGTTTTGACGTTCTCACCCCGGATCATGCTCCGACAGGCCTTTCTTCAAAGGGTAATGAAGTTCTCCTCTGGACGCACCTCCAACTCAGGGAAGATCGCCTCTATATTTACGGTTTTGAGCGCCGTCAGGAGCGCGAGCTGTTCAGATTGTTAATCACCGTAAGTGGCGTGGGACCCCGGCTGGCCATTCAGATTCTGTCCAGCATTCAGCCTGAAGAGCTCGTTCGGGTCATGGCCGAAGAAGATTGGAAGCGATTGACACTCATCCCCGGAATCGGCCCCAAAACCGCACGGCGCCTCCTGATCCAGCTTAAGGAAAAGTTGACCGACGAAGAACTCCAATTTCTGCCTTCCAGCATGACGCCGAAAGACCCTGTGCTGGCACAGGCCTATAATGCGCTTCAAAATCTCGGATTTCCAACCGAATCCATCCGCATTGCGCTAAAAGACATATCCGCCACCGATGAATTGGAAGAAGTCATCAAGAAAGCATTAACCAAACTGGCCCCGTGAATAAAGAACGCGTCACCATCCCCGAAACTCTTAGCACGGATGCGGAATTAGACCGCTCGCTTAGGCCTACCTGCTTCGACGAGTTCATCGGCCAGAAAAGGCTGGTGGAAAACCTGAGGATTTTTATCCAGGCAGCGCGGGAACGGGGCGAAGCGCTGGATCACTGCCTGTTTTACGGCCCGCCGGGATTGGGGAAGACAACCCTGGCGTACGTCCTGGCTGATGAACTTGGAGTCAACATTCGCTGCACTTCCGGACCCGTCTTGGACCGCCCCGGCGATCTGGCGGGACTATTGACCAATCTACAACCCCGCGACATTCTCTTCATTGACGAGATTCACAGGCTGTCATCCAACGTAGAAGAATACCTCTACCCGGCTATGGAAGACTATCGTCTGGATATCGTTATTGATCAAGGACCCGCCGCCCGGACGCTTCGGCTTAATCTGCCCCCTTTCACGCTCATCGGCGCGACGACACGAGCGGGTTTGATCACTGCACCGCTGCGAGCGCGCTTCGGAGTAAGCGGGCGGCTGGATTATTACGATCCGGAAGATCTTTCCACCATCGTGAAGCGTTCGGCGAAGAAGTTGAAGGTCGCTCTGGAACCGGATGGGGCGGATGAAATCGCACGGCGTTCACGGGGAACTCCCAGAATTGTGAATCGGCTGCTGCGCCGCATCCGTGACGTTGCCCAGGTGCGAGGCGACGGGACCATCAACCGCAATATGGCTGACCAGGCGCTGAATCTTTTGGAAGTGGATCAGATGGGTCTGGACCAGATGGACAAGCGCATTCTGACCTCGGTGATGGATAAATACCGCGGAGGCCCGGTGGGATTGAAGACGCTGGCGATTACAGTCGGTGAGGATGCTCAGACAATTGAAGAGCTGTATGAACCTTATCTAATTCGACAAGGTCTGCTGGAAAGAACCGCGAAAGGACGCCGGGTGACGGTGTTCGCCTTCGAATACCTGGGTAGACCTGCGCCGATAGCGGACAGCGGGCAGCAGAGCATTCTATAGAATTTCAGTTATCGAAAAAATAGAAGCCGGATTTACAGACTGTTTGTTATTAATGCAAAGCCGTTATTTCTTGAAAATCAATAACATCCAATTGGTGTTGATCGATGCGGCTATCTGATTTCAAGTACAAGCTCAACGACGAGCTGATCGCGCAAGTTCCCATCCCCGTCCGCGATCAGTCCAACCTCTTAGTCCTGTCCCGGTCGAACGGGCGGATGTACGATTGCGTCTTTCGCGACATTGTGCAGTATTTCGAACCGGGTGATGCGTTGGTCATCAACGAAACGAAGGTCTTTCCAGCGCGGCTTTACGGCCAAAAGGATAAGACGGATGCCAAGATTGAGGTGTTCTTATTGAGGGAACTGACCGATTCTCTGTGGGAGGTTTTAGTCCGGCCGGCGCGTAAAGTTCGCACCGGCAATACGATCTGGTTTGCTGATGAAGTTTGCTGCGAAGTGGTTGATAACACCATCTCCGGGGGGCGCGTCGTCCGTTTCGTATGCGATGGCAACTTCCGAGAAATGGTGGAGCGTTTCGGCGATTCACCACTGCCGCCTTATATCAAGCGTAAACCTACCGCGCTGGATAAGGAGCGGTATCAAACCGTCTATGCCAGGATTTCCGGAGCCGTAGCTGCGCCGACTGCGGGGCTGCACTTCACCGAGGATCTCCTCAACGCAATTCAGGCCAGAGGCGTGGAAATTATTCCCATCGTGTTACATGTTGGTCTGGGAACCTTCAGACCGGTCTGCGTTGAAGATCTATCCCGCCATCACATGGATTCGGAGTATTACGAAGTATCTCCCGCGGCTGCAGAGGCGATCAACCGGACGATCGCGAGAGGCGGCCGGATCATCGCCGTAGGGACCACCACAGTGCGGGCTTTAGAAACGGTCGCCAATTTTACCGGCGGAGTTCGCGCCGAAAGCGGCTGGACGGATAAATTCATCTATCCCCCATACGAATTCAAGGTCGTGGACGGTATGATCACCAACTTTCACTTGCCCTGCTCGACGCTCATCATGCTGGTTTCGGCTTTCGCCGACCGCGATTTAATCTTGAAATCCTACCGGCATGCCATCCGAAATAGGTACCGCTTCTACAGCTATGGCGATGCCATGCTAATTTTCTGAGGATTTTTTGAACGTGAAGGGAGACGGCGGCATCACAGCGGTCATCGTGGCCGGTGGCGAAGGCCTGCGTTTAGGGCAAGACCAGCCCAAACCCCTGATCTCCCTGGGTTCCCGCCCTCTGGTCACCTACTCTCTGGAAACCTTCGCAAAATTTCCCGCAGTATCCCGGATTATTTTGGTCTGCGGCAAGGGCTGGTTCAACGAGGCGCAAAAGCTGGGAGAACGTTGGGCGCAGGGGAAACTGGCCACAGTCGTACCGGGCGGCAAGGAGCGTTCGGATTCCGTGCGCGCCGGTATAACCTGCCTACCGAAAAATTGCAGCAAAGTCGCCATCCACGATGCAGCCCGTCCCTTCGTAACTGCCGATTTGATTGAGAAAGTCCTTAAGGGACTTCGTCACTGCCACGGTGCGGTGCCGGGATTGCCTCTGGCGGATACTTTGAGGAGACACGGCGGAGGGATCTCAACGGGAACGCCTGACCGATCCCAGTACGTTTTGAGCCAAACTCCCCAGTGTTTTCACCGCCAACCTTTGGAAGAAGCATTTCGCAGAGCGGAACTGGATGGCTTTTCGGGTACCGATGACGCGGCCTACGTGGAACGCCTGCCGGGAGCGCGCATCGCCATCGTTGAGGGGGATCCCATTAATTTCAAAATAACCACTCCGGACGACTTACGCAGGGCGAGGGCCATGATGGAAGGCTGGGATAACGATTTTAGAGTGGGTGAAGGTTTTGACGCTCACCGTTTTACCGCAGGGAGAAAACTGATTCTGGGAGGCGTTGAGATCCCCTTTGAGTTGGGTCTTCACGGTCATTCGGATGCGGACGTGCTCTGCCACGCTGTCGGGGACGCTCTGTTAGGAGCGGTTTCTCTGGGGGATTTGGGCCAACATTTTCCGGACAGCGACCCGGCCTATGAAGGCATTTCCAGCCTGAAACTCCTGGAAAGAATTTGTGATATGGTTGCTGAGCGAGGATATGCGATCCACAGCGTGGACAGCACGCTGGTGCTGCAATTGCCCAAGATCGCACCCCATCGTGATTTGATACGAACCAGCCTTGCAAAAGCTTTGAAGATTGACGTGGATCAGATCTCGGTCAAAGCGACCACCACCGAAGGCATGGGCCCCGAAGGGCGGGGGGAAGGGATCACTTGCAGGGCGGTCGTGCTGGTGAGAAAAAAGTGAGCGGCAGAGGGTTATGTAGATAGGTTAATTCAATAGGCACTAACCATGCAGGTTCCCTGGCAACAGGGAACCTTACTTGTCCCGTTTCTGTTTGAGAAAAAGATAAAAGCGTTTCATTGGCGCCGATAAGAGAATATATTCCCTGACCATGAATCCACAAGCCCACGCATT
The DNA here is from genome assembly GCA_964533705.1 of uncultured bacterium. Classification (GTDB taxonomy): domain Bacteria; phylum Electryoneota; class B3-LCP; order B3-LCP; family B3-LCP; genus CAZHMN01. The sequence continues at coordinate 22,587 of CAZHMN010000032.1, read as the reverse complement.
CCGTCTAATAGATAAATAGGAATACCCCTCTCCCCAAATAATTTAGACATATCCAATGGTTCGAGTCCGCTTTGCCCCCAGCCCGACAGGTGATCTTCACGTCGGCGGTTTGCGCACCGCTCTGTATAACTTCCTCTTCGCCCGTAAAGCAGATGGGCGGTTCATCCTGCGCATCGAAGATACCGACCGCCGACGCCACGTGCCGGGGGCCGTTACCGCCATCCTCGAAACTCTGCGAAAGTGCGAATTAAATCCCGACGAAGGCCCCGAAATCGGAGGTGATTTCGGCCCGTATATTCAATCGCAGCGGCTGCATCTCTACCGGGAAGCGGCGGATCGCCTGCTTTCTGAAGGACACGCTTACCCCTGTTTCTGCAGCTCCGGCGATCTGGAAATGGTGCGGGCTGATAAGCCTTCCCCCGGCGAGACCGCGGGATACGACCGGAAGTGCCGGAAACTCGATCCCGCCGAAGCCGCTGAGAGGATGAAGTCTGAATCGCACGTTCTGCGCCTCAAAGTGCCTCTGGAGGGTGAAATTCAGCATGACGATCTGGTCTGGGGAAGGATCAGATTTCCCTTTGCAGACGTTGATGATCAGATCCTGATGAAGTCAGACGGGTATCCAACCTACCATCTGGCCAACGTGGTGGATGACGGCCTAATGAAAATCACTCATGTCATCCGCGGTGAGGAATGGCTGCCATCCATTCCCAAGCATCTGCTGCTGTATCGCTATCTCGAAATGGAGCCGCCTCAGTTTGCGCACCTTCCCTTGATATTGAACGAGAAGCGGCAGAAACTCTCCAAACGGGAGGGCGCCGGATCCGTGGCCAACTGGCTTGATAAAGGGATTCTTCCCCAGGCATTGGTCAATTACGTCGCCCTGCTGGGTTGGCACCCTGCGGATGGTCGGGAGATCTTCGACCTGGAGGAATTGATACAGGCTTTCAGCCTCGACCGGGTCGGCAAAGCCGGCGCCATCTTTGATCCCGAGAAGCTCGAATGGACTTCGAGTGAACATATGAAACGGATTGACAGCGGCGAACTGGCGGAATTGGCCGCCCCATTTCTCAGAGAAACGGAATTCTCCAAACTTCGGGTAGATGTTTTACAGAATTTGCTAGACTGCGTCCGCAGCCGTCTGCACCGCCTCGATGAACTACCTGAAACTCTGGCGCCTTACTCTTCCAAGCAACCTGTTCCAGATGAAGAAGCGCAATTCTGGTTAAGTAGCGATTCCGCCCGCAAATTGCTTCCTCTCGTTCTTAAAGTCTGGAAGAAGGAGATCGAACTGAACGCGGACAGCCTGCTCGATTGTGTTCGAACCGTTGGCAAGGAAAGCGGCATCAAGGGGAAGGACCTGTGGATGCCCATTCGGGCCGCTTTGACCGGGCGCACGAGCGGCCCGGAGCTAAAAACGATCGCCGCTCATTTAGGGGCTCAGGAGATGATCAGCAGACTGGAAAAAATCGCACGAGATGTGATCGAAAACTCAGGGGAGCGTTGAACCATGAAGCGCAGGAGGTTTTTCCGACAGGTTCTCTTTCCTGCTTTTGTTCCCCTTTTGCTGATCGCTCTGGGGCGGACGATCCTACCTCCGTTTTCATCGAGATGGATCGCCGCCGCGCTTCTCCTGGCCTCGGCCGTTCTCTACCTGCGGCGTCTTTGGGAATACTGGGGATATGCCGATGACGTAAGAACGGAAATCCGCCGATATAAGCTCCTGATATTATTAATCCTCATCTTATTCCCTCTTAATTTAGGCTTCCTTTTTTCAGTATCCGTTATCCCGGCGCGGGATGCACTCGTCTGGATTTTTCTGATTACGGGCGGGGCCTCATTCTTTCTCCTGCTCACTCTGTTGCTGCAGTTTATTCGGTTTTCCTCTGAAATAAAACCCAAGAGCTTCAGGGTTGCCGCCGGGCTTCTCATAGCGATAGCTCTGATTTTCAGTGGCGGGAATGTTGGAGTCGGCTTTCTCATATTTTTTCTGCTGGCCGTATGGATATTCAGCTTCGAAGCGCTGGCGAGGATAGGGGCGCGGCAGAAAATCGCCCTAACCTTTTTCAGCATCATCGGGATTATTTTTCTGGGCGGTTTGACTTCGAACAGTTCTTCATTCGTCACTTCGGCTGATACAGTTAATACGCTTGTACTGGACTCGATGCGGGTCATCGAAGCCGGCCTATTGCCTTTCTTGACTGAGTTCATCGGCAGCCTGCGGAGACTGATCCTGGCGCTGTTTATCGTTTTGCCGGGGAAAATAATACTGCGTCCTGTGGCCGATTGGCTGAAGTATTCACTCCGAATCAGAACCAAACTGGTGCTTTCTTATATCTTCAGTAGTATCATCCCCGTTTTTCTGCTGCTCGTTATTCTTCTGTTTGGAGTTTTCTTCCTGATGGGAGGTTTCTGGCAACTGTTCATCAATGAGCTGCTGGAGAGCCGTGCTGACACGATGGAATCGCTGTGGGATTCTGTTGCGCCAGAGTATAAGTATGATTCCACCGAAATAGTCGCTGCAGATGAGAAGACTCTTTCCAATTATCTGGAAGCGAATGGAATCACAGCCGTTTTCGCTGAGGTAACAGGAGAAAAGCAGTTGGGGGAGATACGATTTATTGGCGCACCTTTACCCGAATTGGTACCAACCGAAAACACTGAGCCTGAGCTAAATGAAGAGGAGGACAACCTGAACCTGGACCACAGCATAGGGACTAGATTACCCATCCGTGATTTCGTCGGCTTTCCGCTGCCGGAACTGGGTGATGCCGACTCTCTTCTGGTGAAGATGAGCGAAGAAGACTTCAGCGGTCTCGCGTGGTTGGGCGATACGCCGTATTTGAACCGGTGGGTGCGACAGGGCAACCGGATTTTAGGCCTATTTCGGCCATTTACCATGGGGGATTTAGCCGGTATTAAAGCCCGCAGCGGAGCGGACCTGATGGTCTTTCATGGGAGGGATTTTCAATTCGGCGAGCTTACTTCAGGCGGGATTATCGTTCAGATGGAAAGCTCAGTGAGAGCCAATCTGCAGACCGAAGAAACACCGCCTCAAAGGGGTTTGCTGGACTATGACCTCAGTTTCCCTATCCTTGTTAAAAGCCTGGCATGGGAGGGTGGCAGCGATGTTCAGAGGCTTTTTTCCGTCATCATCGTCAGGGCGTCATTAGCCAAAATGTTCGCTGCGATTCTTTCCCCGAAGCAATATGTCAATCGAATTTATCTGGCGATTTTCGCGGTCATGGCCGCAATTTTTGGGGTTATTCTAATATTAGTCGCACTGGTCGGTTTCAGCCTGGCTGGGGGAATCACCCGCACGATTGCCCGAGTCCGCCGCGGCACCCAGCAGCTCCGCAAGGGGGATTTAACGGTCAACATCGAGGTGAAGACGAAGGATGAACTGGGGGAACTGGCCGAGTCCTTCAACCTCATGGTGGCGGATCTAAACCGAATGCTGGATGACGTCAGAGAGAAAGAGCATCTGGAGGCCGAACTGGAAGCGGCCAAAGCGATTCAAACCAGGCTTCTGCCCGAAAGAATACCGCGACTGCCGGGATTCGAAATAGCCGCCACTTCTCTGGCCGCCAAGCAGGTTGGAGGCGACTATTATGATTTCTTCGATCTGCCCACGAATAGACTGGGACTGGCCGTGGGCGACGTCTCCGGCAAGGGCATGCCCGCAGCATTACTCATGGCGAACCTGCAGGCTTCACTGCGCACCCTCGTAAGGCTCGATCTCCCCATGGAGGAATTGGTCGAAAGGCTGAACGCCGCCCTTTACAGCAACACGGCTCCGCAGATGTTCGCCACCTTCTTCTTCGGATGGCTGGATGCGCAAACCGGTCGGTTCGATTACGTCAACGCCGGGCACAACTACCCTATTCTCTGCGGGAACGACCGCCAGGAGCAACTGACCGAAGGCGGATTGCTTTTAGGCGTCATGCCCGAAGGCAAATACCAGGCAGGCAATGTTACCTTGCAGACTGGTGAACTCGTGGCCGTTTACTCCGACGGGATCACCGAGGCGGTAGATGCTGCGGGAAAAGAATTTGGTGAAGATCGCTTAGTCGAGCTTTTGAGTCGTCGCTGTGACGAAAAGGCGGAAAGCATTTTGCAAGCGGTTCTCGGAGAGGTGGAAGGATACTGTGGAACGCCGCAGGACGACGTTACCTTAATGGTTGTGAAGAGGGTGTGATTGACAAACTCGAGCAATAACACCGAGTGAGAAAGGGGCTGATCCTTTGGAACAGCCCCTTGTGTTTGTTGACGATGGATCCTGGCGATCTTGCCTCACTTAACCAACATCATCTTCTTCACCGCATTGAAATCGCCGGCGGTGATACGGTAGAAGTATAATCCGGAAGCTAAATCACCGGCATCCCAGGTGACTTCGTGTACTCCCGCATCCCTCGTTCCGTTGACGAGTTCAGCTATCATTCTACCCTGCAGATCGTAAATGACCAGTTTCACGTGCGAAGCCTCCGGCAGCGCGAAGCTAATGGTGGTCGTGGGATTGAAGGGATTCGGGTAGTTCTGAGCGACGGCGAAAATCGCGGGTACTGATTTATCTGCCTGGGGCCGCCAGTCGTCGAAGGGTTCGCCGGTGTTGGTCCAATCGCTGATTGCAGGGCCGTAACCCGTGGTCAGCTTTTCGAACGTGAAGCTGTCCGAATCGTAGACTGTGCTGGGGTAATTGCCGACGTATGCGTGGTAGGTATAGCTGCCTGAGGGCGCGCCACCGGGCACAGTCTGGGTGCGGTCGCGGTCTCCGATGAAGCCGGCCGCCAGGAAAACGTTGACCGGGCCAAGGGTCGGCCCGAACTGCGATCCGTTGGGTAGCGTCACGTCGCACCAGACGTCAGCCTGCGCACCCGAAGCCCCCGTGTTGGCCACTCCGATGTTATAATCGAAACTGCCGCCCGAAGCCGGAATCTGGATCGGGGTGCCGTAGGGCGTCAAAGTGACCTGCAGGTCTGGAGCCGATGTGGGCGTGGTGAACAGGATCGCCATGCCGTTTTCGATGGGGTGGACGTGCTGATCGTAGGATCCATCAAACAGAATCTCCAAACCGTCGTTCTCGGCCTGATTTTCGATGCCTACGGTTCCTTCGGACTGGACGCTGCCCGACATATCTTTGTACTGGAAGATGATGCGCCCGTCGCCGGTGGCGGTCGGGTAGGCGGCCGGATCCAGCAGGATCACCTGGAAGGTTTCGAACGAACCAGATGGAGAGTACTGCTCGACGTGATTGTATTCAACGATCAGTCTGTCGTTGGTTTCATCGTACCAGCTCCAGACTTTGCCGGAATTGGTGCGCTGTGGCGAAAGATCTTCCCAGTATGGCGCGATCATCGCCGGAGGCCCGTCTCCGTTGGGGATACCGGAGTTCGAATAGTCATCTTCGAAGACGTCGCCCATACCCACCCAGCCGTTGGCGGCAATGGTGTAGCGAGTGTAGTTCTGCCCGTAATACTGGAAGTTGAAGGGCAGATCGAACTGGAAGGTCTGGTCATCCTGAGTGAAGTTTATCAGCGTTCCCGGCCCTCCGGAATCGGCGCAGATTTCCGTCCATTCGTAAACCGGATTTTCCGGAGCATCGAAGGGATCGTAGGCCATATAGCCGTAATTGTCCGGGCCGGTGGGGGCGTAAAGGATATTACCGACGACGGTCGTGAACTCGTCGAGCGCCGCGTACCCGTTATTGCCCGTTATATTTAGTGTGAAGGTGACGTAATGCTCCTGCGGGCAGGATGGTGAGACTTCCACTGAAATCGTCCCCGATCCCTCCTCTCCGGGATTCAATGCACCGATGGTGGCGCTGGCAGAGGTGACAGTAATGTAAGGATCGGTACAGGAAGCCGTGAAAGCCACGTCCTCAACGGACGATGAACCGTCGTTGATCAGGAAGACTTCCAGGTCGGCGGATTCGCCGGGATCCAGGTTGCCGTTCTGGTTGCCGGTATCGTCGTGAACGATCAGCGAACTGTACTGCACCACCGGCGCGTGGCCGGGAATGGAGAAGGTGGTCTCCCAGGTTTCGATTCCATCTGTGGCGGACAACTGGCAGGCCAGGGAATAGTTGTCGGGAAGCTGGCTGGATGCTTCGACGATGAAGCTCTCCGCTGTGGTTCCCGAACCGCCCGGCGGTAGGGTTCCGAGGTACTCCGTGCTGTCAATCACGGTCAAGAGAGGATCGAGTGATCGAACGGTTAGGGAAACGTTCGTGGCAGTAGCCACACCCACGTTCTGAGCCGTGATGTACAGCTCTACGGTTTCTGAGTAGTCCAACTGACCATTATTGTTGCCAAGTGTTGAGTCATCAATGATCAGATCCTCGAAAATGACGTAGGGCCCCGACGGTGGAATGATGCTGGCCGTGCTGTGGTAGGGATAGCAGTCGTGGCCGGTCACCCAGATGTGCAGCGTTCCCGGGACGCTGAAGCCCGACCCCAGGTCGAAGCTGGCGGTGCCGTTTTGCACGTATTCGGTGAACTGCAAATCTTCGGCATCCGAATAGATGTTGACCATTGCCCAGTCGGGATAACCGGAAACCGTAACGTCTAATTGGTTCTGGCCGATTAACACGGCGCCGGGGAAATTGACCGTCAGAAGCTGGGGGACGTCCGTCCAGATGTCCACCGAAGGATCGCCCAGAATGTTGTACATTTCCATATAGCGGTGGGATAAGCCGCCACCTCCGTAGTGTTGCCAGAGTTCGTACTTGGCGTAATCCGTCATACCGGCGATCCAGGTGAGATTCTGGTCCTCTTGAGGCCATTGCACGTCAAAAAAGCCCTCGAACATCCTTTTTTCCAGGATGTCATCCTCGTCCCAATACGAGCTGACCGAGGCGCCCCAGAACGCCAGCGCGCCGTGTTCCACGCGCAGCCAGGTTTCGCCGAAACACTCTCCGGAGGAAAACTGTCCCGTCAAACAGGCGTGGCTGCAGACCAGGGGGTAAACCTCGTTGATCAAGGCCTGGACGTTGCTCTGACTGAACGGCGGCCCGTCCGCCCAGGAGGTCACGCTGCCATGACCGGAGTAAATCGCCAGTGATCTACCGGCGTTGATGTTATCGGTAACTTGCTGGGTGGTGGCGCTGTACGTGTGGCTGTAAAGCTTGGTGCAGCGATAGCCATCCGGTTCCAGGTAATTGTCAATGACGAAGTTATGCGTTCCCTCGGAAACAGTGTAATTATCATTGGAGGCCATGAAGACGGCCCACTTTTCCCACTCGTCGTTGCCCGTCCAGCCGACCTGTTCGTATTCCAGGGTTTTGTTGATCATATTGGCCAGGTTGGAACTGTTCGAGGGCGAGAAACGCCCGATACCCACGTCGGCGAATAGATCGCCGCCTTCCAACGTGGCGTAGTACAAGTCGGTCGCCGGACTGCTGCCGCCCGTTCCCACCCAGTTCGGGATGACGTTCACGTCTCCGACCAGGAGCACGAAATTGGGGGGGATGGGCCAGTTGTCGTAGGCGTCCTGAATGTAGGCCCTGATTAGATTTGTCGTCGCTCCGATCTGCTGTGTGGTCGCCACCGTTACGTGGAATCCTTTTTGTTCTTTCCAGGTGATGAATTCCTGCATGACGGGCTGAGCGGCGTAGGTGTCGTTGGTAATGATCAGGAGGCCCAGAGGCGGGGGGATGAGATCGGGGTCGTCCAGCGAGCCGGAGTTGATGAAAAGTCTGCCCGCTAAATCGCGCACGAAAGGATCGGCGTAGCGGGATTTCATCTGACGAGTCAAAGCGGGGTCGGCTCCCGGCAGTCTAATTTCGATCTCAATCTGGCTGATTAGCCGGAGCTGATTCGCTGCCGGATTGTAATCGAAGGGGAAAACTTCCAGCAAAACGAACCGATGACCGCGCAGGTAGTTCACTTCACCCAGCCTCGCCAGTTCGCCAATGGCGTAACCCGAATGGCTGTAAGCCTCTTCATCAATGGTGAAAGCGGCGTTTTCTCTGGCTCCCGGCACCTTTTCGATCGGCGGTTGCACCGGCATGATGCGATTCTGAATTCTGAAGGCGCCCAAATCGTCCTGTCGTAGCACGGTTGCGCCGATAATCAGTTCCGGAGTGGCGCCGTAGGGAATCTCAATCAGGCGGCGAACCACCGGTAATTGCGGGTGTCCAATTTGTGTCGTGTATCCTTCACCGGGTAGCTCCAGATGACTGAAAATCCCTCTTTCGGTCTCCATGACTTCAGAATTAAAACCGGATATGGAAATCTTCAGGGCTACAGCGTTATAATCGCTGTGCAGCACTTCCACAGCGGGCGCTTCTTCCATCGCCTGGATGCCGTTTAAGGGGATCCAGATTGAAGCTGACCCCGGGGTGGCGTAAACCAGAATCCCAATGAGTAGAAGAACTGCGCCCAACTTGAGGTTACAAAGTAAGCGGTTCATGGCCTTTCTCCTCCGATATTATTAGTCTCAATCCTTTAATATAACACTTCGATAACCAAAATCCAAATAAAAAAAATCACTGAGGCGAAATTTTATATCGGCTGGTCTATTTTTTCTGGCGCAATCCCCTTAAAAGAAATCCCAGTGTCCCGCAGGTTCCACCGCCGATGCCGATGATCAGGTAAACGGTTCGCACGCCCCAGGTTTCGCAGGCCAGGCCGGTGACGGCGGAAGAAAGGGCCGTCATCCCCACCACGGTCAGGTTGACCAAAGAGAAAAACCTTCCCTGCAGTTTTGCAGGGATGCCTTCCTGAATCAAGGAGGTGCGCGGCACCATAATCAGCGGTATGGCCAACGAATGGATGACGATGGCGGCGCCCATCCAGAACAGGTTGGGAACGAAGAAAAGAGGGATAAACGTTATGCCGTCCAAGACCATTCCCACTAACAGCACTTTCCCCTTGGGTAGCGATCTCCCCAGCGAGCCCAGTAGCAACGCGCCGATGGTCATCCCCACCGCGTAACAGGCCTGAATGACGGCGAAAGCTTGCGGCCCTAGGTTTAATTCTTGGCGGATAAAAATCGGCGTGCCGACAATGGCCGGCCCCATGATGAAGACATTGTCCAGAGCGGTGAGCAGAAGAAGTTGACCGCTCCACGGTTCCCTGACGGTGTGCCTCAGGGCTTCGGCAACGGCTTTGATGGGCCGGACGGCGGATTTTATGGAAGCCTCAGCGGGCAGCCGGAGCAGCATTATGGTTAAAAAGGAGAGGGCGTAAGCGGCGGCATCGGCGTAAAACAGCCCGAGCAGGCTGCTGAGGGCCAGGATGATTCCGGCAACCATCGGGCCCAGAAGCATGGCGGCGTATGCAGAAGTTTGGATAAGAGCGTTGGCAGCTAACAGGGTGCCCGGAGGAGCCAGGTGAGGAACAGAGGCGTCGCGTGCCGGATTGAACAAAGCCGCACCGGATGAGATCAGAAAAGCGGCCCCGGCTAACTGCCAGGGTGCCAGCCAGCCCCCGGCGAATGAAATGGGGATGTAAAGGATAACTGCCGCGCGCAGCAGATCGGCAGCCATCATCAATTTGCGGCGGTCGCCGGCGTCCACCAGGGCGCCCAGGAATAAGCCTAACAAGAGCGCGGGCAGATAGCCGATGGCGGCGATAAAGCCCGCCAGCGACTGCGATCCCGTCATTTCCAGGATCAGCCACAGGAGGGCGATCTGATAGATTGAATCTCCCGTCCAAGCGATGATCTGCCCCACCCAGAGCAGGCGAAAGTCCCGACCCTTCAAGGGTCGGCTGATGCTGAGATCGAGGATATTTTTCATATAATTCAATAAGATAGCAAAAAAAATCGCAGGGTGAAATATTTTTCTTGACTTTTTGAATTTTCTGGGGTACATTAGACAAAGGAGACTATCAAAAAAACTACTTTAGAGTTATTCCCTTAGAGGGTCGTAAATCCCCTCAAGTGGCAGGAATCCATTTAACATAATGATAATTGTGGACTCCCGCTTTCGCGGGAGTGACAGAATGTCCAAATATTTATCATTATGCAACGGTTTCACAAAGATACATCTGGGTACCTCTATAGAAAAACATTCTGCCTATTCCAGAAGAGGCATGGGGTCTATTTTCGGAGGATTTATGTGGAAGATATCATTAATTTGCATAATGGCCGCCATGATCCTGGGATTATTTTATCTGGTTCCCACGGATCAGGTCAGCGGCGAGCCGGGGGATTCGCCTCTTTACGCTGCTTCCCTTGATGATACCAAGGATTTCATCTCAGGCTCTGGCCACACGGGCAGAGGAACGGAAAGCAAAGGCGGTGGTGCAGGGAACTTAATCACCTGCGAGATCACCTGCGGCCCAACCTGCAATCAGATCACTTGCGGGACCACTTGCGTGGCTACCTGCGAATTCACTTGCACCAGCACCTGTTCTCAGCCGACCTGCGGCCCCACGTGCGCTCATACCTGCGAATCGACCTGCGTTAACACGTGCTCGCAGCTAACCTGTGAATCCACTTGCGTCGTAACCTGCTCTTATACCTGTACGACGACGCAGATTACCTTGGTAACTTTCACGGCTCAGGCGGATGCCGGTCAGGTCATCTTGAAGTGGACAACGGCCAGCGAGATCGCCAATTACGGTTTCATCATCCGGCGATCCACCGATCCGGAAGGCGACTTTGCCGTGGTCGCCGAGGTTTTGAGCCAGCCGCATAGCAGCGGCACGACCGATTATTCCTTCATAGACCGAGACGTACAGCCGGGTGTAACCTATTACTACGCGCTGGCGGATCTCAGTTTGTCAGGGTTCGAGACGCCGCATCCTCTCCAGGTGAATGCCACCCCCTGGGCTGTTTACGAATTCCAGCTTCTCCAGAATTACCCCAACCCGTTTAATCCCGCGACGACGATAGCTTTTGAATTGCGGGATCCGACTTTCGTGAATTTGGAGGTGTTCGATACCTCCGGTCGTAGGATTGCAAAGCTGGTGGAAGGTTGGCAGCAGGCGGGCAGGCACCAGGTGATCTTCAACGGATCGGAATTGCCTTCGGGAGTGTACCTTTATCGTTTGCGAGGGGGTGAAATGGCAGCGGTGGGAAAGATGACCTTGATGAAATGAGGCGGGCTGCTTCATGGCACCTTTGAAATGAACAAGGCGGACTTGAAGGTTCGCCTTGTTATTTAGGTTTCCTCAGACCACATCCGCAAATCTTCGACGACATCCTTCAGGCTATTGTAGGGTGCAACGTCCAATCCTTGTTCCAGGAGATAATCCAGCAGGTTTCTCTTTGCATACCTGCGGTGTGCAGCTTCCGCCGCGCAGCGATCGGTCAAACCGTCCCCTATGTAAACCACCTTCGAACCCCGCTTTAGGGACTCTTCGAGATGCCATCTCTTGCAGTGGTTACAATGGTTCTTGATATGCGGAAAGGGAGCGGGGATGACCTCGATGCCTCCTTCGGCGTCGCGCTGGTGATCGTTAGCGTAAAGCGGAATATGTCCGTAACCCCACTTCTGCCATAAAGCCCCTGAAAAGCAGATGAGGCCTCCCGAAAGTACGGTCATCTTCCAGCCCATTTCATCCACCAAATGAACCAGTTCAGCGGTACCCTCTGCCGGGCTTATCTCTGCTTGCAGGGTTTCGAGCAGTTGGTCATCAGGAGCCTTAAGCATGGACAATTCGGCGCGCAGCCCCTCTTTCTCTTCGATTTCACCTCTCAGCATGCGCTCTTCAACGGCATACCAATCCGAGTTGGCGTACTTATCCAGCAGGACGACCAGAGTATCCCGATTGGTTAAGGTTCCATCGAAATCGCAGAAAATCTCAATCATTCTGGGTTTGGAGAGGGGCTTTTCGGCGGTAATCCCCCGGCTTTAGAAACGGAGAAACCGCTTCTCTTTTAGCCTTTTCGAGGATTCCACCCGAATGGAAGGAGAACAGAGGAGGTTTTGCCAATTTGTAGGAATCCTGCTTGATCATGCTGCTGCACAGGTCACGGCCTTCGCGAGCCCGGGGAAGATCGCCGCCAAACTTCAGAGATTTTTCGAAGTGATAGTGGGCTTCAGAGATGATCTCGATGCGGTTCTCACGAATGAACAGCGGTTCCTTGTCCGCATTTAAGAAGGCGAGGATCGCTTCACCCAGACCACAACGGGCTGGTGCGGCCTGTGGATCCAGCTCGAGCGAACGCACGAAACAGGCTGCGGCCTCCAATATCTTGCCGTCATGAAGAAATATCCGACCGCGGCGGTACCAGGCTTCAGCGCAATGCCCATCCACACTCAGTGCGGAATTGTAAGCCTCCATGGCTCCGACATAATCCTCTGTTGCGAGCATTTTGTCGCCTAAGGCCACCAGCTCACGAGCTCGTTCGTCCACCTCGAAATCGCCCGGCTCACGCTGCAGCGGCGGTTTCTTTAAAAAGAGTTTTTTAAGCCATTTCCACACAATTTAGCCGTTTGCTGTTGTTTCTTAATAATACAACCGGGGAGGTCGAATTTCAAGCTGAAAGTAGGAAAATTGGCGGCACCTCCCTCGAAGTAAACCGAAATCAGAAAAAAATCCCGGCGTGCTGCCGGGCTTGAATTCCCTGGATTTCGGTCAGACTGATTTTTCCTCAAGCAATTCAACGCGATATTCAACTTCGACGTTTGGTATCATCATATTGACCACCGAGCAGTATTTTTCCCATGACAATTTGACCGCTTTCTCGATTTCACCAAGAGTAATTCCATCCCCTCCCAGGCGGTAGATAATCTTCAATTTTTCGAAGGTTTTGGGATAATCCGCCTTACGATTTGCTTCGGTTTCCAGTTCGAATCTGGAGATCTCTTTGCGGCGTTTCTTCAAGATTGAAACGACGTCCATGCCACCGCAAACGGCTGCCGCCTGGAGAACAGCTTCCATGGGCGCGGGACCCTTGGTCAAAGCACCCCTGGGGCCTGAATCCCAGTGAATTTCATGCCCGGATTCGGTTTGCCCCACAAAGTGCATTCCGCCTCTATATTCTATTCGACTTTTCACGATTTAGCTTGCTGCAGTTGATTTCTATTTCAATTCCAGGAAATACATCGGCTGCTTCTGGGGATTTTTGATGACAGCTGGAGCCATTCAGGCCGCTGCCTCCGGAGAAACCTCCTCCTTTGGTTCAAGGGTGTTCTCTAACACCTCTGTCATCTCCCGCACGAAGATAAAATCCATCTCGTCCCTTACTTCCTGAGGGGTCTCTTCTAAGTCCTTCTCGTTTTTCCAGGGGAGAATCATTCGGCGAATGCCGGCCCGATGGGCGGCCAGGACTTTCTCTTTGATGCCCCCCACAGGCAGCACGGTGCCGCGCAGCGTGATTTCGCCGGTCATGGCGATGTCCGAGTGCACCAGTTGCCCCGTCAGGAGGCTGGCAATGGCGGTAAGAATGGTCACGCCTGCTGAAGGGCCGTCTTTAGGGATCGCCCCTGCAGGAACGTGCACGTGGATGTTCTCCGATTCGAAATCCACGTCCGAGAGGTTCATTTCCTCAGCCCTGCTTCGCAGGAAGGACAGCGCAGCCTGCGCTGATTCCTTCATCACTTCGCCCAACTGGCCTGTGAGAATCAGGTTGCCTTTACCCTTCATGCGGGTCGCTTCTACGAAGAGGATGTCTCCACCCGCCGCCGTCCAGGCTACGCCGGTAGCAATTCCGGGGCGAGTGATACGCTCGGTTGTTTCGCTGTAAAACTTGATCGGGCCCAGGATTTCGTGAAGTTTATCGGCGTTAATTTCGAATTTCTCAAGTTCTCCCGCAGCAATCTGCTTGGCAGCGCTCCGGCAGACGGCTGCGATTTCGCGTTCCAAATTGCGCACCCCCGCTTCTCTGGTATAGGAACGAATGATTTGTCTTATAGCATCATCATGAAAGATGATCTGTTCGGGTTTTAGTCCATGCTCCTCGATCTGCTTGGGCACCAGAAATTTGCGGGCAATATGCAGCTTTTCTTCTTCAATATATCCTGGCAGTTCCAGTATCTCCATACGATCCTTCAAGGCCGGTGGAATGGGATCGGTGATATTGGCTGTGGCGATGAACATCACCTGGGAAAGGTCAAAATCGACGTCCAGGTAATGATCAGAGAAGCTGAAGTTCTGTTCGGGATCAAGAACCTCCAGCAGGGCGGAAGAAGGATCCCCGCGAAAATCCATGCCGACCTTGTCAATTTCATCGAGCATGAATACGGGATTGCAGGTGCCGGCCCGCTTAATCCCTTGAATGATACGGCCCGGCAAAGCGCCGATATAGGTGCGCCTGTGCCCGCGGATCTCCGCCTCATCTCGCAGCCCGCCCAGGGATATTCTTACGAACTTGCGACCCAGCGCGTTGGCGATGGATTTACCCAATGAGGTCTTGCCAACTCCGGGGGGACCCAGGAAGCACAGGATCGGGCCTTTCATGTCTTCCTTCAGCTTGCGAACGGCCAGATATTCCAGTATTCGCTTTTTGACTTTGTTCAGACCGTAATGGTCGCCTTCCAAAATCTCCTCAGCGGCCTTCAGATCCAGATTGTCTTCGGTTTTCTGGTTCCAGGGCAGGTCGAGGAGCCAGTCGAGATAGGTGCGTGAGACGGTGTATTCAGCGGAGGAACTGGGCATGCGAGAGAGACGATCAATTTCCTTTTCAGCCACCTTATGCGCGACTTCAGGCAACTCCGCTTTCTCCAGTCTCTCGCGCAGTTCGGCGATCTCCACGCCTTCCTGATCGTCCCCCAGCTCCTTTTTAATGGCTTTTAGCTGTTCACGCAGGAAGTATTCCCGTTGCGATTTCGAGATTTCTCCCTGCACCTCGCTCTGGATCTTCGAGCCGATTTCCAGCTTCTGGAGGTATTGGTTGAGGATGAAGGTGGCGCGTTCCAGCCTCTTCTGAATGTCCACCTGCTCCAGTATTTCCTCTTTTTCCTGGGTTTCGAGGTTCAGCAATGAAACGGCGGTGTCAACCAGGCGGCCGGGATCCTGAATGTTACCCAGCATCATCAGATGCTCACCGGTGATGTTGGGCAGGTATTCACTGATGGACTGCACCAGATTGCGTAGATTCAAGATCATGGCTTCCGTTTCCAGTCCTTCGGAAATGATGTCCGCAATCTGTTCGATGACAACCTTGATGTAAGGTTCGGTTTGAGCGAAATCGAGAACGCGAAAACGATGCAATCCCTGCACGATCACGGACTTCGAATCATCCGGCAAATCTATGACTTTCAGGACAACGGCGACCGTTCCCCAGGTGTAAAGATCCTCGGGACCCGGATCGTCTATCAATCCCTGTTTCTGCGCGATGACGCCGATGTATTTGGATTTGTCTTTGATATCCGAAAGAAGCTTCAGCGATTTCTCTCGTCCCACGGCCAGCGGAATAATCTGATGTGGGAAGAGGACTGAATTACGCAGCGGGATGATCGGCAGAATCTCCGGCAGACTCTCATTATTGGTATTCGATTCTTCTTTCATATTTTTTGAGCTATTGTTCGATTGTAGTAATTTCGAAGAGTTTTGCTACGCTTAGTACTGAGTATTTCCTTGAGTCTGATGATCGAACGCGTCATCTAAAAAAGTAAATGCAATATGGGTGCCAAGACTCTAATTGTCTAATTATATTATAACTAGTAATTATAGTCTTAATGGATTATGGTTATCTGTCACCGTCATCTGCCATATTGACAGGCATGTGCTTGCCAGAAAGCTAGGCAGCGCCGATCATTATATCGGTTTTCCAGCGGGTGTATAAATTTCTGTGTCCGGAGGTAAGATGCGGATTTTTCACGTCCAGGGCAATATATCCATTCTAAGAAATAATGTCAAGAAAAATCGGCTGGAAAATCCCCGCTTTCTATTTGCCAATACTAAGAGCGCCCGATGAAGGCGTAAAATATTCCAATGTTCAAGACGACCTACTATCTGTTATACGAGATAAGGCAATAAAAAATCCCGGCCGGCGCCGGGATTCTCTCGAAGTTACTGAACAATCAAGCGTATAAACCGCGCATCTCGCTGGCCTTAGTCACGCGCTCGATAGCAATAATGAAAGCAGCGATGCGCATGTTGACGTTGAACTTCTGGGAGGTATCGTACACGTCCTGGAAGGCGCTGACCATGATGCGTTCAAGATCCTGCTGAACCTTGTCAGCCTCCCAGTAATAGCCCATGCGGTTCTGCACCCATTCCAGGTAGCTGACGGTGACGCCTCCGGCATTGCAGAGAATATCGGGAATGATGAACACGCCGTTTTTATCCAGGATCGCGTCGGCCTCGAAAGTGCAGGGGCCGTTGGCGCACTCGGCAATGATTTTGGGCTTGACGAATGGTGCATTGCTATCGGTGATTTGATTTTCCAGAGCTGCGGGAATCAGGATGTCAACCGGTTCTTGCAAGAGCTCCATGGGATCTTGGTAGGCTCTAACGTTGGCACTGCGTTCAAAATCCTTCAGTGTCTTATGTTCGCGAACGTACTCGATGGCCACATCAGGATCAATGCCCTGCTCGTGATTGTAAAATCCGCCGCCGATATCGCTGATGGCGACGATCTTGCAGCCGTCCTCGCGCAGCAGCTTGGCGGCGTTCGACCCGGCATTGCCGTATCCCTGTATCGCCACGGTGGCGCCCTTCAAATCGAGGTTCAGCTTTTTGGCCGCTTCTCGGACGCAGATGACCATCCCCTGAGCTGTAGCCGCTGCGCGACCTTTACTCCCGCCGAGTTCTAACGGCTTGCCGGTGATCACGCTTGGTACGAAATTCCTGAAATGCATGGAATAAGTGTCCATCATCCAGGCCATAACCATGGGGCCGGTATTGACGTCCGGCGCGGGGACGTCGCGATCAGGGCCGAAGAGATCAATCATCTCAGCCATATAGCGACGGGCCAGTCGCTCCAATTCACCCAGTGACAGCTTGCTGGGATCAACGACCACTCCGCCCTTTCCGCCCCCCATAGGGATGTTGACAACCGCGCATTTATAGGTCATCCAAAAGGCCAGCGCTTTGACTTCGTCAACGGTCACGTCAGGGTGAAAACGAATGCCGCCCTTCGCCGGACCCCGGGCGATATTATGGTGCACCCGAAAACCCTGGAAAACTTCGATACGCCCGTCATCCATCCGCACGGGCAACTTCACTTCGGTCACCCGGCGGGGCTCTTTTATCACGGCTATCTGGTTATCCGTTAGCTTTATTACTTTTGCCGCCGCCTCGAACTGCTTGAGGGCATTTTCGAAGGCGGTCGGTTGCACATGGCCCATCATGGTGCCCATGTGCTTGGGAGGATATTTCTTTGTATTCATGGTGGTTTCCATTGATAACGTTGACTTCTCCTGAATCAAAATAGAAATGGGTCTGTTCCAAGGATAGCCCAGAATCCCATCCTTGTGGATTGATTTGTTCGTCTCTGAGGTTGTTCTACAGGTTTTTATCTAAATTTTGGACTGGGGAGGTGGTACCGATCCAGAACCTTCCCACTACGCCTATCCGTGCAAGTGATCGTCGGTTGCGATAGTCGTGAAGAACACTTCATCGCCTCCCCGGCCGACAGAACTCAAGTTGCAATAATTTAAGAAATTCAAAATTGATTGTCAAGCGAGACGAAGAGAATAGTGCAAGAGATAATTTTGCTGTTAGTCCTTTCCGGAGACAGATAGAAAATCCATTCTTCAAGCCTTTTGATCCTTCATTAGGCAACTATTGCCTATCTCCTGCATTCGGGTCAAATGGCAATATTTTTTACTTGATAAAACCCTATTGATCAATTAAAATTCCTTTAAAAGACAGCCGATAGGAAGAATGGGTAATCTAAAAGCATCAAGTGGTATCCTGAGGTATTCTCATAGGATAACTGAACAGCAATAGAGCAATTCTGGGGGGATTTATCGTGCGTGATTATCGCCATTTCGACGAGAGGGATGAAGACGGCATTCTGACTTCCGAGCCGTCGGGGCCTATGGGGAGCATTGAAGAAGAGATGCTCGATCTCGTTGAAGATAAAGACGGCATCGAGATCAAGGAGAGAATCGACGATCATTTTGAACGGACAAAAGTTGCACTAAAAGAGAAATATCATGACGATCCGAGTATTGATCAAATCTGTGAAAGGGTGAAAACTGCTTTTTCAGGTATCGTCGAACAAATTGACAATCTCACTGCAAGAGTTGAGGAACTAAATGAAAACGCCAACTGGCAACGCCAACAAATCGAACATCTGAGGGAATTTTTGGTGGATAAGGAACTATCTAATGTTTGAATTGGAAGGAGTATTCATAGTTGCCATCATAGAATGTATGACGCGGTATGTTATACCGAGTTTGCGGAAAGCCGATAAACGGGTCGCGGGCTTGGATGGCACATTGCGGGGGAACGCAAAAAGCGTCGAAGACCTTTTGGATCAGGCCAGATGCTTAGGGTATTCTCCGGAGTCAATAATAGGTATATATCGAAAAAAGGATGAAGTTATTTCAGTAGGATATGAAAAAAGAGGAACGAAAGAAGAATCTTCACAATCGAATCAGCCCACCAAGGATCGTCGAAAAACAGACCGCCGTGGAATTTCTCGGGAGGCCTATCTGAGCATGCAACTTTACCTGAGAGATCATGGCGACCGCAGGTGCTGGGAAGAGCGCCGAAAAGCTTAAACTAAGGACAAGCCACCTTCAACTTAATCCTCCCTTTTCCCTTTGATCCTTTCCCGCCCTTTAATTATATTACCATAACAATAATTCAGGAGTGTAATAATGCGTTATCACTCGGTTTGCAACGGTTGCGTTAAGTTTATTTTCTCATCGTTTATCCTGATCTCGCTTGTCTCATCATGCCAGTTGATCCCATCCACGCCGGAAAAGTTGGCGGAGAAAATTGGAAAGCAGATGGTGAGCGCCGATTCCAAGGCCTCCGGATTTTTTCTCAAAACTACAGACCAACTGGGCGAAGGACAACTCGTGGTCCTCTGTGATATTTCCCGCCAGGACGATCCGGATGATCCCTGGAAAAACAAGCATGAGGTGCATTTCCTGTTCAGCCCGGCTCCCAACGACCCGGAAGCTCCCGGCGGCTGGTACCTGATTGAAATCGGCGGTGATTACCCGGAGTATCTGGCGATGGAAGAGGGATTGCAGTTCGAATGGAAGTACGAATTTTTTCAGACCGAATACGGTCCTAGGCAGGGCATCATCGGGGTGGAGAAGGTCATAAATACGAGATAAGCGCTGAATAAGATATTCCCAAATTCAGTTTAGTATAAAACGGAAGCTTTCACGAGCTTCCGTTTGACCTCTCTTGAAACGAAGAATGTATGGTAAATGTCAGATTATCCTTCGAAGATGGATTTTTCGTACTCCTGGTGCCACTGCTCTGGATTCTGCAAATAAGATAGAGTCTCCGAGAGCATTCTGTAATGTTCGCTCTCGAAGTGGAAAAGCCAATCGTACATATTCCTTGCTTGATCGAAGGGGGTCGTGTCGCGGCGTTGTTTGTAGTATTCAGCGGCTTTGGTTTCCAGATCCATAGCGTGTTCGTACACCTCGGTGATGCCGGTGTCCGTGGGGACTTTCTCTTTGATATCTTTCAAGGCTTCTTCGAAGATAGTCTTCAGTCTCTTGCGATAGTTGCCTGGCGCCTCCGGAAGTTTGATCGTGCCCTGGCCGGAGGATTGCCTCATTGCGTCGTAAAATTCGTTGATTAGCCGGATATGAACGTACTCGTCGTCGGCTAACGTGGCGAAGAACTTCCTGGCGATCGGGTGCTGGGTGCGTTCCGAAGATTCCTTAAAATACCTGTAACCGTCCTCTTCGGTTTTCAGTGCCAACTGCAGCGCCTCGAGTTCTTCTGAAAGAGCATCTTTAGCTGCCAATGGTACTCCTCCCTGTTTCGTTAAATAAAATTTGGATAAAACTATACTGCCTCTACTGCCTTGATCTCAGGATGTGCTTCTTTCATGTAGCGTTCGATACCTTCCTTCAAGGTAATCTGCGACATGGGGCAACCGCCGCACATGCCGGTCAGCCTTACCTTGATGACACCATCATCTCCGATTTCGACCAGCTCAACGTCTCCGCCGTCCGCCTGCAGCGCCGGCCTGATGGTGTCCAATGTTGCCTGAATTTGACTGCGATCCATCTGCTTCTCCTTTTGGGTTTCCCACCTCGCCACGGGCATCCAGTGAGACGCCGGCGGCGAGTTCGGTCTTGTTATTTGCGAAATATGTTTATAAAATAATCAATTGAAAAGGCCAAATCAAAACCCAATCTCGTTTTTTCTCTTCAAGAGTTCAGTACTGAATTCTTCTGAAGTCCTTTCGATTCACTTCCTTTGTCCATTCGAAACTCTGGAGAGATTTATTTCAAGCTATACGTGGATATGATAACACCGGCACAACTTGATTTGCGGTGGAGCTGGTCATCTGATGGTTTCCCATCTCACTTCGGTTGGCCGCGTTTTCGGGCACTCGACCTTGCAGCGCGTCAATCGGGTTTTTGGATGATCATCGCGATACGATTCAAGCAAACGCGTTTATGTTTTATACGCTTATTTTACGGTTTTATTTGCGAATTCCCGGAGGTTATGGATCGTCTTTAGGTTTTACCGCAGATTAATCTCTGCGTTCCGAACGCCCATATAATCGAACCGAAAACAAGCCGGTAGTCCTTGCCTTTTTAGACCTTTATAACTATATTTTAGCTGTCTATCCAGTCCTCAAAATCAAAAAATGTCGTGATTATGTACAAGTTAAGTAAACGATTTGTCGGACAAATCGGCTTGTTGGCGATCTGCCTATTCGGTGTCCTGTTGCTCCGAACTGGTCTGTCATACGGCGCATCTCCCCGGCCCGCCTGGGCGAAGAATGGCATGGTCGTCTCAGCGCACCCGCTGGCTTCGCAGATTGGCCTGGAGGTCCTGAAATCCGGTGGCAACGCGGTTGATGCCGCTGTGGCTACTGCCTTAGCACTGGGAGTCGTCGAAGGGTACTCATCCGGTATCGGAGGCGGCAGTTTTACGCTGCTTTACCTGGCTGATTGTTGGGAAACCATCGTGGTGGATGGGCGTGAGAAGGCTCCCGCTGCCGCTCGGCCCGACATGTACGTTGATAAACGCACGGGCGAAGTCATCCCCGAGCTTTCCACGGTGGGAGTCTTGGCTGCGGGCGTTCCGGGGCACTTGAAGGCGCTGAGTCACCTTCTCCGGGAATACGGCACCATGAGCCTGGATCAGGTGATCCAGTCTGCCATCGCATTGGCTGATTCAGGTTTCGAGTTATCCCAGACGTACGTCATGGTTCTCGAACACCACCGGGATAAGCTGATTCGGTTTCCGTCCACCTTCGAGATCCTGTTCCATCCCGACAGTACTCTGCTGGGTTTGGGCGAACGCCTGGTCCAGCACGATTTGGCCATGACCTATCGGTTGCTGGCGGAAGAGGGCGATTCGGCTTTCTATGAAGGTGAAATAGCCAGAAAAATCGCTTCTGCCATGAAGCAGGAAAAGGGTCTGATCAACCTGAAGGACTTGCAGGAATACGAAGTCGCCATTCGCCAGCCCGTGGTTGGTTCGTACCACGGTTTCACCGTCTATTCCATGCCTCCGCCCAGTTCCGGAGGAGTACATTTAATTGAGATGCTGAACCTTCTGGAACGCTACGATCTGGCTTACCTGGGGCACAACTCCTCCGAAACCATTCACCTGATGGCTGAAGCCATGAAGCGCGCATTTGCAGATCGGGCTGTATTCATGGGCGATCCCGATTTCACCGAGATCCCGCTTGCGGGCTTGCTTTCCAAGGACTACGCCGACAGTCTAGCAGGGGGTATATCCCGTTTCCGGGCGCGCCCCGTAGCGGGAGCGGGTGATCCTTATCCATACGAAACCACCGAAGAGGTTTTTCCTGCCGGGAAGCAGACCACTCACCTCTCGGTGGTGGATCGCTGGGGCAACATGGTGGCTATGACGGCGACGATCAACACCGGCTTTGGCTCTGGTTACGTCATTCCGGGCACGGGGATTTTCTTGAATAACGAGATGGACGATTTTTCCGCTCAGCCGGGTGTGGCCAATTACTTCGGCTTAATCGGCGCCGAGGCCAACGCCATCGCCCCGGGCAAGAGGCCGCTCTCTTCCATGACTCCCACGCTGGTCTTTTACGAAAGCCGTCCCTTCATGGTAGTGGGATCGCCCGGAGGGCCGCGCATTATTACCACGGTGCTGCAGGTGATGCTGAACGTCATTGAACACGGAATGAACATCCAGGCTGCGGTGGACGCTCCCCGGGTTCACCACCAGTGGATGCCAGACCGGTTGTTTATCGAAGACGGCATCCCTTACGACGTTATCCAGAACCTGATTATCCGGGGGCACGATGTGGCGGTAGGTGGCACCTGGTCGGCGGCGCAGGCCATCTTGATTGATCTCGAGACCGGCCTGATCTACGGTGGCACGGATTCGCGTGTAGAGGGGGGAGCGAGGGGGTATTAGCGGTTGGCAGTTGGCCGTTAGCTGTTAGCCGTTGGCGATCAGGATGCCGTGTCAGGTATTTCTCCGATATTTTGTGGGGAGATAATGCCTGTCAGAAGAGGGGGTGTTCCGGGGCACCGCTGTAGGAAGTGCAAGAAGCATCAGGTCACACCCCGCTGCGGAGAGGGGAAAGACCTGACGCAACGGAAAA
>CAZHMN010000031.1:25607-30665 GCA_964533705.1 uncultured bacterium | reverse complement strand
GACTCGAACCCCCAACCTTCTGGTCCGTAGCCAGACGCTCTATCCAGTTGAGCTAAGGGCGCAACCTGAACTAATATAATTTTTTTTATCCCTTTTTGCAAGAATTTCTGTAAAATAATGTCATCATCTTCAAAGGATCGAACATTCCCACCGACTTACCGTGCGCTTTTTGCAGCAAGCTAGATATTTTGATCACCCCCTGGGGGTGATAAACATTTCGTTGACATATTTTTCGAGAATCACTTGACCTTTTCGTTTGAAAATTTTAAATTATGATTGTTGCTAAAGGATGTCTTGGTAGCACCAGCGTCACTCCCGCGGAAGCGGGAGTCCATAATAATCAAGAAATAAGCTGGATTCCCGCTTACGCGGGAATGACAGTTTTGTAGCTTTGCAACAGTTTTAAATTAGGACCGATCTGCTCATTCTATGGAGCAAACCTCGTTACTTCGGAGAAAATAAATGGAAAAACTGATCTATCTGGATAATGCCGCTACGGCCTGGCCCAAACCAGATTCCGTATATGAATTTGCAGTTTCTTTCTACCGAAAGACCGGCGTCAATCCGGGTCGCAGCGGTTTTGACATGGCCATTGAAGCCGGAAATATTATCGAAGATCTGCGCAAACGTTTAACCAAATTTTTCGGCGGGGATGAGGATACGCCGGAGAGATTATGTTACGGCTATAACGCCACGGACGCCCTGAATTTAATCATCCAGGGACTACTGCAGTCGGGCGATCATGTCGTCACCACTAACCTGGAGCACAACTCGGTCATCCGCCCGGTTAATCACATGGTGAGAGACTGCGGCGTCGAAGCCACCTACGTCCCCTTTAACGAGCAGGGTTTTATTGATCCGGATGACATTAAAAAGGCCATCAAATCCAATACCAAACTGGTCATCGTCAACCACGGTTCCAATGTGCTGGGCACTGTTCAACCATTAAAGGAGATCGGAGCTGTGTGCAAGGAACGGGGCGTGCTCTTCGCCACGGACACGTCACAAACGGCCGGCGTCATACCTATCAACATGAAGGAAATGAACGTAGACGTTCTGGCCTTTACAGGTCATAAGGCTCTTCAGGGTTTCACCGGCATCGGCGGCTTATGCGTCCGCAAGCATGTTGAGATCCGCCAGACTCGAAGCGGTGGTACGGGGGTGCGTTCTGCCTACCCCTACCACCTGGAGGAGTATCCCTACCGTATGGAGTACGGTACTCCCAATATGATCGGAGTCGCTTCTCTTTGGGCCGGGCAGGATTGGATTGAAGAGCAGGGGATGGAAAACATTCACGCTCATGAGATGAAGCTGGCCAGCAAACTTGTGAACGGTTTTCGGGAGATCGAGGGGGTGAAAATCTACTGCTGTCAGTCGATGGAAAACCGTCTTTCAACGGTGACCATTAACGTCGAGGGCATCGAGGCTGGAGACGTGGGGATTATGCTGGACGTGGATCACAATATCGCCACCCGAACCGGCCTGCATTGCGCCCCTCTGGTTCACCAACAGATCGGAACGATGGAAATACACGGCGGGGTGAGGTTCTCAGTGGGTGCTTTTAACACAGAATCGGATATTGACGCGGCGATTGAAGCGGTGCGAGAGATCACCAAGATGGCGAAGGAAAAATCGGTAAAGCATTAGAGAACAGAGGGACGGTTGGTTTGTCCCCCTTTAGTTTACCTCTAAATTATTAAGGGCGCGACCCCCATCGCGCCCTCTTTGTCTCCTCTTCTATTCTCTGTTTTCTCAGAATATAATCGGCTCCGATGTAGTCAGAATCTCCGGCCCGGAATCCGTCATCAACACGTCGTTTTCGATGCGGCAGCCGCCGATGTCCGAGGTGATGCCGGGTTCGATGGTGAAGACCATGCCGGGCTGTAGAGGCGTTTCCGTCCAGTATTTGAGCATTTCCGGATCGGTCGGTTTGGGAGCCAGGCGCGGCGGATCATGAACTTCCAGACCGATGCCGTGCCCCAATCCGTAAGGCATGTTCAGCCCTTTCGATTTGATGTGTCCGATTGCCGCTTCGGCGACCTGGTGAGCCGGGATGCCCGGTTTCAGCATGTTGATGGCCAGGTCGTATGCTTCTCGGTTGACGTCCAGAATACGCTGCTGCTCGGCGCTCAGCGGCCCGAAAATCAACGGAACGGTAACGTCGGTGGCATAGCCCTTCCACATCAGGCCGAAATCGGTCAACGCCAGACCGGGGAGATCCAATTGAGCTTCGGACGCGGACGGAACCTGGTGGATCATCCCGGATCGTTCGCGATTGGCGACCAGCGTCTCAAAGCTGGGGCCCTCTGCACCCAGGCGCTTCATCTCGGTCTCAAGGTAGAGTGCCAGATCGAGCTCCTTTAATCCCGGCTTGGATTTGATAAAATCTTTGATGCTGGCGATGATCTGATTGGTGACCTTGGCACCCTCCCGAAGGGTTTCGATTTCGGCGGCGGTTTTCACCGCGCGCGCCTTGATGAATTGATCCGCAGCGCCGTCGGGTTGACAGACAATCTTCGCCTGAGGGAACGCTTCCTGAAGTTGTAAGACTAGAAAATGCCCTTCTGTGGGGAGGACCTCCAGCACGAACTTTTCGCCCAATTTTTCCTTCAGGGAATGCACCAGTGCAGCCCGGTAGGAGCGATCGAAATCACTGACGTCCACTAACCTGTCCACTTCGGATAGCTGCTTGGCTACGATCATATCCCAGACGATCAGCGTGGTGCTGCCGTCGGCGAAGAGAAGCAGGTGAGCGTCCGAAGGCTGACCGCTCAGGTAGCGCAGGTTTTTGTTTCGACCGGTCTCGAAATCTGAGACCAATACGGCATCCACCTGACGATCTTTTAGGTTTGCTAATATGGCATTTAGTTTTTCAGCGGTTGCGATTTTCATGATTTAACCTATTTATTTTGAACGATTCATTTGTTATTGTCGTGAGACTCTTACGAGTTGATTTCCAGTTCAGCGATTCTTTTTTCAGCTCGCCGATAGCATTCCGGGTCAATTTCAGCCAGAATAAAGCGGCGTTTTTCTAACAGGCAGGCCTCTGCAGTGGAACCGCTCCCGCCGTAGGGATCGAGGACGATATCACCTTTGTCGGTGGAAGCTTCGATGAGACACTGCAGCAGATCCACGGGTTTCGCCGTCCCGTGCTTGAAGCGGTAATTCGATACTTTGGGGTAGAATTCGAGGTTGCCGTTGCCGTTGCGCTTTAACAGCACATTCGATCGACGCTTTCCGTGCAACGGTTTGCCCCTGCCTTTTGTGGCGAAGATGATAAATTCATGCTGTGGAGCCCAGTTACCGCGCAGATCGCCGCTGCCGTGGTTGTTCTTCACCCAGACCAGGCAGTTCTTGTAGGTGAACTTCGCCTTCTCGAGTTCTTCGCGGATTTCGGGAAAGGTGAGATGATCGCAAAAGCAGTAGAGGTGATGTCCTTTTTTAAGAACCCGATAGCACTCATGAGCAAAAAAGGGGAGATCGAACTGCTGCGAATCCATCGCTTTCACGCGAGGGTGCACGATGGGGCGATTGCTCTGATAGGTTTTGTACGGAGGATCGGTCAGAATCAAATCAACGGATTCATCCGGGAGCCGGCGAAAAAGATCCCGGTTATCACAGCAGACCTGCCGATTGATCAAGGCCGTAAGGCTCTCACGAGTGGAAGGGATTTCTGCGTTCTGCTGCATTGAGGATTCCTATCGGAGTGACAGAATCGCATAAAAAATAGCCAATGATGGTGAGAATGTCAAGGCAATTCTTATGGAAGTGGGAAAAGCTGGTTGACGGACGATGGATCGCGTGCAGGGGAAGCCGGAAGATAATCGCTGTTATTTTTTCTCAATTCTATGGATAACTTCCTCGACTTCTTTTTCAATGTCTATCATGCCATCGGTGAAGGGGTAATCGGCGGTTTTTATGTCCTGCAACTGATTTAGAATGCGCAGGACTTCGCTGATTTTTTCGGCAGCCTTCAGAGCTGAATCCACCAGCTTTTGGGCTTCGCGGGGCATGTTTGGTGAGTTCTTCAGGCTTTCGAGGGACATGACCAGGCCGCAGTTGAAGTTGTTGATGTAATGCGAAACCGTAACCATCGTCTGCCTGTAAGCCTCAAAACGAGCCAGTTTCTCATCCTGCTCCCGCATCTGTTCTTGAGCTCGCTTGAATTCCAGAGCTCTGAGAATGTTCACTCGTAGTTCTTCATCTTTCCAGGGTTTATTGAAGAAGTTGTAGATATTCCCCTGGTTGATAGCCTGAAGGGCAATTTCCATATCCCCCTTACCGGTGATCAACATGCGGACGCAATCCGGCTGAATTTCCCTGGATTGACTGAGGAATTCCACGCCGCTAACGCCTGGCATGTTATGATCTGAAAGGATCAAATCAACCGGATTCTCTTTCAGGTATTCCAGGGCCTCTTCACCATTAGAAGCGAACTCGATGTCGATGTCATCATCAATGAAAATGCGGCGCAAAGCCTTGAGAACGTACGGTTCGTCATCAACGAACAGGGCCCGGGGAGTCGTCATGTCGTAAGACTCTCTGAGTTGATTTATCTATAATTGAGATCTGGGCACGATGGTTACTTTTTCCATGGGTATCGGTTCGAGGGGGTTGTCTCTTATGTCGCGCGGCACGTTGGCGATGCGATCCACCACGTCAATCCCCTTGATGACCTGCCCGAAAACCGTGTATTTTCCGTCCAGTAGCGGTGCGGGTCTGAGGCAGATGAAGAACTGCGAGCCGGCGCTGTTGGGGTCTTGTCCTCTCGCCATGGACAGGGTGCCGCGCAGGTGCGGTCGGTCGTTGAATTCAGCCGGGATGGTATAGCCCGGACCACCCAAACCGTCGTTGCTGCGGTCATCATCCCTGGAGTTGGGATCGCCTCCCTGAATGATGTATCCAGGGATCACGCGGTGAAAGGTGATGCCGTCGTAGAAACCCGCCCTTGCCAGCTTTTTAAAGTTATTTACGTGTTGGGGAGCTACGTCGGGGAAGAATTCCAGGACGATTTCCCCCAAGCGCGTTTGGATGACGGCCACTTCATCGGTTGTCTGC
>CAZHMN010000031.1:12099-25507 GCA_964533705.1 uncultured bacterium | reverse complement strand
GCGGGTAGCTCGAACAGGGACGAGGCGAAATCCTGTTCTTTGACTTCAATCAGTTGTGTTGTGTGGGCTTCGCTACCTTCTGAATAGTCAATGACCTTGACCGGAAGACCGGCAAATTGGGACTTATCAGCGATCATTTCAGGGCTTTCCGCGCCGACCTGCAGAAACGAAGCTTGATCCTCGACGAACTCCCCGAAAAAATCAGCCATATCCTGCATTACCTGGAAATCTTCGGGCTTCAAACCCAGTTTTTTCCAATCCGTCGTCCACATCTCCATCTTCTTCTCGCCTTCCAGAAACCCTTCGTACTGATCGCAGGTCCACTGGTTGACCTTTTCACCCGATGCGACCTTCTTATAAGTCATCTCCGGAGCTTTCTCAGGCATTTTACCTTTCATCATTGTTTCCATCATCTGCCTCTGTTCAGGGGGCAGATCTTTCATTTGCGCCTCGAATTCCTTCATGGCCTCATCAACCTGCGCTTTCATTTCCCGGAGATCTTCCCGGGTCATCTCGAAGTAAGTCTGGTCTTTATTGTCAATGAACCAGAAGACGTCCTTGTCTTTGCGGAAGATGATGATTTGATCCACATCATCACCGCTCAGCTCCACTCGCATACGGTCTTTATCAACGAAGGCTTTTTGTTCGAATTTCTCTTCGGGATTATCCGAGGATTCGGTGACGCTGACCATAAGAACGCCCGCCTGCAGCGAGTACGCCACAACTGAGGAAACGAAGGTGGCGCAGAGTAAAAATTTAACGAATTTCATCATAGGCTCCTTTATCTCTTTTAATTTTAATTGCCACTGTTTGGATATACTGTATCCCTCCTCGCGCAAGATTTCCACACCGATCTTGACTTGATGCGAACGAAGAGCGATTCTCAATATAGCGATTTACGTTACCATTGTCAATTGAATTGTGGTCACGGTTGCGTAACGCCGTGCCACTCTTTCGGGAGTTGTCTTGGCCGCGAATATTCCAATGCGCTGTTGTAGCTAAATGTTATTCTTGCCGGGCTGAATTAGGCTATTGATTGTTCCTATTGCATTTAGAGTTGCAATAATTCAAATAGGATGGCAACGTTTTGGTGGGAGATTTGATGACTGGAACGATAAGTACCGTTCGGGGAGGATCCGGTTGGTGTATGAGTCGGTCGCTGAACCTCCCGCAGGTTGCGCCCGCCGGCATGTACCGAAGAAATTATAACCTGGCGTCCCTTCAGGTCATCCGCCCTCGGTGTTTTTTGTCGGCGGACGCAATTTCCTGGCGGGTTTGGCTCTTAGGAGAAGTCATTAGAGAGAGCACGAAGTTTACCCTTGCCAAATGCGTGCCGAATCGTTTATGCCGAATTTTGTAGGGGAATTATGCCTTTCGGGAGGTACTGCCTGCAGAAGGATTGTTTTAAACGTGCAGTATATGCACGTCAAGTGTTGGAGTGCTCCTTGAAGGTTCGCAGCGTTGATAGAATGCCGTCTAATGATTCCTGATGCAGGGAGATGGGCTCTGTAACTCCATCCTGGAGGTAAAACAAAAGGGCTCTTACCGGTAGCTGACCGGTGAGCTTCTGCCAGCCCAGGGCATAGAGCAAGAGCTGTTTTCTATATCTATCACCGTCACCTTTGAGGTCTGAAGGATCCGGGTGGTAGCTTTTGTAGTCCACCAGCGTCCAGCCCTCATCATCTTCAAATGCAAGGTCTACTGTGCCTTTTAATTTCACTTTCTCCAGTTCAAAAAGGACGGGAAATTCGCGTACCACCCGCTTTGCCTTCTCCACCTCCCTGGCCAACTCGGATTGGAAGTAATTCCCGACCAGATGAAGAACTCTGTTAATATCTTTTTCATCAGGTACGGAGCTGAAAAGCTGAAAGGCTGCCCCCCGGGCTGCTTCCTGCTGCTTTTCCTCAGAATCGTCCGGGTGCAGCACCTGCAGTAAGCGGTGCGCCCAGCGCCCCACACCGACGCCGAATAACTCTTCCGGCTCATCCGAAGACAATTCCAATTCATCATCACCAGAGGAGGTTTCGGAGCGGCCTGCAATATTTCTGAGCCATTCCACCACGGATATCGGCTCGGTGCCGGGCTCCGGAGCAGAGAAATCGGCAGGAGCGGACTCTCGACCTCCACCCGCAGGCATAACGGCAGGCGGGCTCTCCGGTTTCGATATTTCCAATCCAAAGGCGCGTCTTAGCTCTATGCCGGTTGTTTCGCCATACTTGTTGAGCAGGGGAACGGGAACGAACGGTTCGGCGGCCGTATCATACACCGATTCTATGTCCACATTCAATTCATCAATCAGCAGCCGAAACCATCCTGTAGTTTGCTTAACCCCTTTTTCGTCGGTTGCACAGGAACCGCTGAGGAGCAGCTTCTCACGCGCCCGCGTCATGGCGACGTACAGAATTCGTTGCCCTTCAGCCTTCGCCCGCTCATCGTTCTCAGCCTTTATTTCCTTGAATATGACGGGCTTATGCTGAGACTGTTCCAGGGCGTCTCGATTGAGGCAAAATGCGGCTCCGTGATTCCTGGCATAAGCGAATGAACTACCCTGAGACGATTTAGGGCGGTAGTTCATGTCGAATAGGGCCACGATCGGGGCTTCCAATCCTTTGGCGCCATGAACGGTCATCATGGAAACCGCTCCTTCACCGGCCAGCGGCACGGGCGCTCCACCCTCGCGCAATTCCCGCACGCGAACTTCGTCGAAGGCGGCGCGGATTTCGGTTGCAGGTTTGCCGGCATGTTTATCGCACAGGCGCAGCAGCTTACGAACGTTGGAATGGATCAGATGGCCTTCGGGAAGTCCTGACCAGAAGGCCTCCAAATTCGTTTCTTCCATCCAATATTCCAGCAAGGTTCGCGTCGGCAGCCGATCCTTTCTCTGGTAAAGCCAGTGGAATATTGATAGAAAACGTTTACATCGCCGCCCTAAGTCTCCTCCGCCGTCACCGTTACCGGCGAACTGCTGCAACCCCTCGTAAAGTGATCGCGTCCGCCATTTCCAGTTTACGTCGGGAGGAGAATCCTCTATCGCTTCCACTCTGAGTTCGACGAGATCGTCATCGCTGAAGCCGGCTCCGGGCGAGCGCAGCAGGCAGGCCAGATTGAAATCATCGCCTGGATCTTCCAGGGATCTCAGCAACGCCATAAAATCGCTGACTTCCATGGAATCCCAGAAGCCTCGTCCGGATTGGATGATAAACGGGATGTCAAATTCTCTAAATGCCTTCTCCAGCGAATATAGGCTGCTGCCCGATCTGAACAGGACCAGCACGTCCCTCCACTGTGGGACTACCGCTTCGAGGATGGGGGTGCCATCTTCCCGCTTTCCCATTTCTCGATGAATCTTGAAAGTCTTGCCTTTTACGAGCTCGAGAATTCTTCGGGCCAGATGGCGGGCTTCAGCCTGGCGAGCGTCCTGTCGATTCGAAGCGAAAGAAACCAGCAGTTCGACGTTATCCGCTTCAGCGGGTGGGTAGGGATAGCTCCCCTTAAGTTCTAAAAACGGAGCATCCTGGGATTCTTTTAGTATGCCCTTGAATATGTGGTTGACGACGCCCAGGATCGTCTCTCGGCTGCGGAAATTTTCCGGCAGCGGGATCTTATCACCCCCGGCCTTTTTTGCCCCTGCCGCAAAATTTGAAAAGAGCGATACGTCAGCGTGGCGAAAGCCATAGATGGACTGCTGCGCGTCGCCGACGGCGAAAACGGGCGCTCCTTCACGTAGTTTGTTGATGATCTCCCATTGAACCGGGTTTAGATCCTGGGCTTCATCAATCAATATTCGATCCACGGGTGTTTGAATCGTCCCCGATCGCAGCAGATCCAGGGCAATCTCTTCGAGATCAAGGAAATCCAGGGCGCCGATCTCCTTTTTCTTCAACCAGTAGGCGTTTAGGAATTCCTCGTATAGGCGATTGAGAATCTTGCGTACTGATTCATAGGTGGGGGAGAAGTATCGGTCGAAAAGGTGGGGCACAAGAGTGTCTCGAACGTTTTTTATGATTTCTCTGGCTAAAGCGCTCCCCTGAGGTTTGATTCCAGAGAGTTCATCCAATATTTTGGGGATTTCCTCGCTGTATTGATCGGTTAGATGGGAATAGCGCAGGAGTAAGTCTCGAACACGTCTTATCTTATCCTGGGATTTTTCAGCTTTGCCTGGCGTAGCGGATTTGAAGAAATCATCTATCTGTTTGAGTATCAGATCCACTGAGTCCCCATGATCACCCCCGTTTACGTTTAGGGGTTTGAAAGGCGCATCCTTTCCCTGGCCCGCGCAGCGAGCGGCATTGACGAGCTCTAATAATTGCCTGGAAAATCCCCTCGACGAAGCCGCCCGGCCTGGTCTCAATCCGTAATCGCCGCTCCAGTATAGCTTCCGGACGATAAGTGTAATGTCATCGGGATGCTCGTCGTGCCACCTCGCCAGGACCTGTTTCAGACATTCCTCTTGCAAGAGGTCGGCCTCGAACGAATCTATTATGCGGTATCCCGGATCGAGTCCCAGGTCCAGAGCCATCGGTGATATTAACCTGGAACAGTAACTGTGCAGCGTGCAGATCGGCGCGGCGTTGAGTTCTGCGATGCATTCTTCTCTGCCGGCTCGGTTGAATTCGTTTGCCACCTTCTCTTTCATCTGCGCGGCTGCTTTGTCGGTGAACGTCGCCGCCAGGATTTTTTGTGGGGGTATTTCCTCTTTCAACACCAGGCGAAGATAGCGCTGCACCAGAACCGCGGTCTTGCCGCTTCCGGCGCCCGCCACCACCGCCAGTGGGGTGTCATCGCGTTCAACCGCCTGACGTTGGGACTCCGTCAGTTTCAGTGTCAATTCTTCTTCCATGGTTGTCTATAGCGGCACAGATCGGCGAAATCGCATTGGCCCGGACCGCAGCGCCCGGCATCCTTCGGCTTCGGCTGAATTTGACCGGATGCCGACGCTTGTGCCTTCTTTTCCAATACACTCACGGCCGCGCTGAAAATGCGGCTGCGATCCTCGATGGATATTCTACGGATTTCGCCCCCCTTCTTGAAATCGTCTGTGACCTCCGGTATATCTTCGAGTTTCAACCCCAGGATAGCTGCTGAACGGAGGTAGATCTGGAACAGGGCAACAGGCCTCTTTCCCAGGATTTCCTGCACGAAAAGCCCGTATAGGGGGAGTTGCGGGCTCTCACCTTGTTCGATATCGGAGAAAAATTCTTCCTTCGACTGATTCTCTACTTTACTGTACTTGTAGTCAATGATGATCGTTCTGCCATCGGATGCTTCGTCAATTCGATCCACCTTACCTTCCAATTGGGCTTTCCCGACGGAGAGATCGCAGATCAGAGGGGGGTGTTTTTTCCTCTCGCCGAAGGGCAGTTCAAAGATTTCCGGATTGAATTCGGGGACGATTCTGTCGCCCCCCCGATCTGTGAAATCAACCAAACAGCGCACCAGTTCTTCCAGATTCCGGTCCATTTCCGGATTCGGATCGAAGTTTTTCGTCTTCTTTCCAAATTCATCCCTGACCCAATCTTCGATGTCGAAAGGCTGGTTTTTGTTCAAACTCCGCAGGTATTCTTCCAGAGCTTTGTGGGCGATTGACCCGAGGATGCGAGAGGTAACTCCCTCGCTTATTTGATCCTCCAGCGGTTCCAGGTTCAGGATGTTTCGGGCGAAGTGGAGATAGGGGCATTGTATAGCATCCGCCAGGCGCGTGGCGCTCCAGCGGAGGCTTTTATCCCGCAGGTAATTCAGCGCTGCATTTCTCGAAATTTGTGCATCCGGGCGATAGCTGGCTATTTTCGCGGTCGCCCGCTTCTTTTTATTGTACACTTCATAAGGCAGCCAGGAGGGGAGCTTTTCGAAACTGGAGATTTGGCCTATTCTCTTCTGCAACGAACTGATAAATGGCGATAGGGTCAGTTCGTCGCCTTCATCATCGTACAGCGGGCAGGAAAGCAGCACCTTATCCCCGCCATTACCGATCAACGATTGGAAGAGCCGGAATTGTTCATCGTAGTCGCCGGGCGCGTCCGTCCCCAGAAACGGGCTGGATTTCCCCGGTGACGGAACGCGTGAATTCAACCCGAGGTAAATGATGACGGGCTTGGGGAGATGCTCCTCACGGGTGCCCGGACAGAATTCAACGGCATCAAGGCGGTCGTCCTTCGGCTCGAATTTGGTCGCTCTAAGGGCTCTTTTGAATTCATCGAGCAGTCGGTTTCGAGTGAGCTGTTTTGGGAAGTGAACGCTGAAGTTTTTAAGGAGATTATCGAGGGATCTCCAGGCGCTTATTTCTATTTCCCCGGCGTAATAATCACCGCAATCTTTATCCGGTTGATCGCCCTTGATTTCCCTGACGTATTTAGAGCATTGCTGGATCCATTTGGCGAAAATCCGGCCGGTTTGCCTGGAATTATCAATCGAATCCAACTGCTGAAGTTGCTCCAAAGAAGGGGCTACGCCGGGCGCATTGACCGATTTCGTCAGTTCGATCCAGAAGGCGCTGGAACGTTTATCTCCCTCCTTCAGCACCTTCTTAATCACTTCCGATTTTTCTCCCCACGGAGCCTGGATGAGGCTTGACCTTAAAACTTCCAAGAGCTCTTCACGCCTCCATCCGTGGTCGAATAGGTCCAGCAACTTCAACAACAACGTGACGCCGGGAAACTCCGCGAGGCTGCGGGGGACCAATCCTTTCAGCGGTACCCGATAGCGCCTCGCGGCGGACTCTACCTGCGGTAAAACCTGATGCCCCAGAGGGTGGATGATGCGCACGTCACGATAGCGATACTTTTTTTCAGCCGCCCAGCTTGCGATCAAAGCGAAGCTCGCCTCCAACTCTGCCTCCGGGGTCAGAGGCCGCATCAACGAAACCTCGGCCCTGAGCGTGTGTCCGGGCTGAAAGTTACTGGAATGGCCCGTATATTTCTCGTGCCAGTTGGAATGGGGAATGGTGAAGATGAGAATTTCTCTAACCTTTGAGATAAGGGTATGGATGAAATCCCGCTCCAACGCGCTGGGATTTTGGAGAGGCCCGATAAAAACGGTATCATTTAGTATGGGAATTGAACCTTCACCCCTTAGCTTCCGGCTGGCGCGCCGCAGCAATTCGCCGGCAGTATAACGGCCTCGCTTTTCGAGAGCGGTATGCAGGCGCCGCTGAAGATCGCTAAAGGGCTGTGGCGGGGGAGGTGCATCCGTAATAGCGAGAGTCTCATCAGGGAAATAACCCCGATTTTCCACTTCTTCAACTGAGCTCCAGAAAGACTCAGCGAAGCCGGGTGAATCGGATGAAGCGCGATAGGCTTCGGGTGTCTGAGCCATGAAAAGCTGCCGCAGGGAAAGAACGGCGAAGGAGGATTTAACCGCGACGTCGAGGACCGGCAGATTCAGGACTTCCCCCGCCAGCGAGAGCAGCGTATAGATTTTATAAGTGGGGATGGCCGCGGCGCCCAGGCGATTCATCAGGGCGGTTTCAGCCGCTGCTTTATGGCGGGAATTATTGACAATCCATAGAGGAAAATCGAGAGGGTCGGGGCCACGCGCTTCGGCCACCCGGGCACAAGCCAGTTCCCAGATATGTTCCCCCCCAGGAGCGGTGATGATTTTAATATTGCTGTTGGACATGAAAAACGCAGATGGAGTTGTTTACGGATGAGAGCCCGCTCGAATCTCCGAGTGGAGATGCGAAGCTGAAGCGGACTGATCAATGCGAGCTTGCAGCGGATTTATAGAAATCAGGATTCGGGTAGGGCGATCTGCCAGCCGACGTCGAATCGGGCGCCGCATTCCGGGCAAATCATGACAATCTGGACTCGGTCGCCCTCTTTTCGCAGGAAGGATACCTGAAATCCCTGGTCGTATCCGCAGACGGTGCAGGTGCGGAATTCGTCTTTGACCTGGGTAGACTTAATCTGTTCAGCAACGGGCATGGTTTCCTCAGGCGTTTTGTAGAGCGTTCTCGTCTTCGATTTTCAATTCCAGTGAAGCCTGCAAATCCCGTTCGGCGGCTTTTAAAAGTTCCCGGCTGTTCTTGCCGTGTACGGGAAAGATCGCGATGCCGACGTTCACGGAACCCCAATCGCGAATTTTCGAGGTGGATAGAATGCGGTCTCGCACCAGGCGAGCGGATTCACTTTCGCTCAAGTGGGGGAGAATAATACTGTAGCGGCGCAGTCGAGTTTTTACGACGATGTCGTAATCGCGCAGGAGACTACGAAAATGGCGCACGCTGACGGTGATCCCCGGCAGGTGTTTGTGAATTCCGCGAGGGGTCGTTTCGGCCACGTCGAGGAGCAATACACCCACATAATAACCGAACCGCTTCGCCCGGCTGATTTCCAGGTTCAGCGATTTAAGGATCCGTTTTTTCCCAATACCTGGCATAAGCCTCCGGAAAGCCGTAAGGTTCTAATGAGATGAGCATTTCACATGAAAAAGTAAGATTAAGCGTAAGATTTGGGAAAAAATGAGAACCTAAAACATCCAAAATATAAGTCCAGAAAGTAGAAGTGTCAAGGATAACTGCAATTATTTAATCCACGACACTAACAGATCCCCGGTTCCTTCGACCAGAGCACCCAGGAATGAAAATTTAGTGTTGACTGAAGGAGATATATTATGATACAGAAACTAATAAGATATCATGGCTCGCCTGCTTTTTCTACATGAGATTCCCTACGAGTTTATCGGCGTGATGAGTTTGGCTTCTTACGTCAAGGAAGCCGGACACGATGTCGAACTGCTCATCAAGTCGGAAGAGGGCAAGAAATTCTGGCCTAAGGTGGAAGAGTACAAACCGGATGTGGTGGCCTTTTCCACCATGATCTTCGTCCACTTCCGCACCATGCCGTTCGCACGGCTAGTCAAGGAAAGGCTGGGCGTACCCGTCATTATGGGCGGTCCATATCCGACCTACGAACCGGAAAAAGCAATCGAAAAACCTTACATTGATGCCATCGTTCGCGGCGAAGGCGAAGTGACGTTGCTCGATATGCTCAACGCCTTCGAAACCATTGACTTGAACGTCAGGGCGAAGGTAAAACTGCCCTGGACCAGACCGCTGCTCAGGAAAGCTGTTTACTGGCCGCTGACCCCTATCCCCCTATCTATGAAGTTCTTTTCTTGTTCAGTTTCTTCCTGCGTTACATGAGGGAAACCGACCTCAGCTTGTGGCAAGTTATGAATACCGCTTTTCGTCAGATTCGGGAGTACTGGAACAAGCCAATCAAGACAAAGAGTGATTAAGTTCTATGAATCTGTTATGGAAGAAGTAGAATTTTCTAGATTGCATGAGTACAAAAGGTGCAACTTTTGCGAATTAAATTTACTACTTCGGCCTACGTCAACCTTCTGTAAATATCGATGAGCTTCTCACCTTCCTTGTCCCAATTAAATTTCTCGCGAACCATTTTATAACCATTGCGGCTATATGTTCTTAACTGTTCCGGAGAGGACGCCAACTTTGAAATAGCTGCAGCAAATTCGTCTGGATTGGATGCGTCGACGGTAATACCGCAGGGGTATTGGTCAAAAAAACTTTTCCAGAGCGGGAAATTGGAAGCAACAGACGGTATCCCATATATCATATAATCGAAAATTTTCGTTGCGAAAGACCACTGGAAGTTTGGATGGAATTGTAGGGGGACAAGGCCGATGTGAGCTTGGCTAGTAAGAGATTCAAATTTCGTGAGATCAATATATCCATGCAGTAGTATACTCCCACCGGATTGGTCAGCTTTTGTTTCCAATTTTTTCAGGAGGGTGGCGGGCCGGACATTTCCAACGAGATGTAGTTTGAGTCCCGGATAGCGCTGCTTTAGCTTTGAGAACATATCAATCATCTTCAAAGCGCCCCGTTCCTCAGCAATCGCACCAATATATATTAGATTTAGTCTTTCATATGGATTAAAACCATTAAACCTGTCAATAAGCGGGATATCTGGATTTGGTATTAGGGCGTAATTCTGTATTAGATGAACACATTTCTTAGCTGGGAATATGCTTTTATAGCTTTCTTCAGCTAAGATCACTTGATCATAGATATATGAACTTAACTTTAATAAAGAGGAAAAGAAAGAAGCAGTGATTTTTCTAATTAGTTTGGGGATCCATTGTCGCCCGGCAATAGATGCATAAGGATGTTCGTGCACGTCGCACACGATTTTTTTGTTGGATAGTAGTGCATATGGTAATAGCACTAACGCTAATTCGGGATCGTGGAAGTGAATGGCATCGGGCTTTAATCTGAAAATCTCACGATAAGCACGCATCCATAGCTTGGGTCGGTCGGAACGCTTATTCCAGGTGCCAAGCAGGCGAACTCGTACGCCATTTACGACTCCTTCGGGGCCTTCACCAACGGCAGCCAGGGTCACTTCATGCTCTTTCGCTAGGGTGCACGCCTCTTTGTGAAAAATACGAGGGTCGTTCCAGTTGTGGACGGTTGTGAGAATCAGGACTTTCATAGATGCATGTGGGTTTGAGATTTTTTATTGATCTCATTTAATGAGCTTTCTTCCCAGGCGCGCTGAAGCATATGCGTCAGTTCCCTCGCCTTCATTCCCTCAGAGGCGAGCAAGCGGGCCCCGTTACTTAAAAATCCATCAATCGCTTCCCCCTTTCTTTTATGGCTATCGAGAATGTAGAGAGGTACACCCAGTTTCTGGGCGATTTTCCCGGTACCGCCGGTGCCTCCTTGCAGGCCGGGTTCCACCAGGACAACTCCCTTCGACAGTGCTACCAGGATCCGGTTGCGCTGCATGGCGCAGCCTGTCGTCCAACCTTGCTCCGGTAAAAATTCCGAGATGATCAATCCTTTGCCCGCCTCGAAGTGTTTCGTCAGTTCCTTGCGAAGGTTCGGTCTGAGTACACCGGTTGGCAGAACGACTATCGTGCCGGGGCCCCGGCGCACGGCCGCTAAGTGAGCGGCCTCATCCGTCCCTCTGGCGCCGCCTGAAGCCACCACCCAGCCTTCAGAAGCCACCGCTTTGCAGAGTTCCGTGATCGCGGCAAGACTCCGCTCCGAAGCTTTGCGCGAACCGCTGACGCCCAGAGCGGGTTTCTGCAGAAGCTCGAGATTGCCTTTTGCGAATAGAAGAAGGGGTGCAGACCGTCCCAGTAAATTTAATACGTTCCAGGGATATCGGCGATCGGACGGCAGGAGAATCTCAATTTCCATTTCGCCATACTGCCGCAGATCCTCTTCCGGATCACGGTTTGAGCATTGAAGCGCTTGAATTTGTTCCGGGGAGAGATGGAGATCCGACATTAAACGATCCTCGGAGAGTTCGTAAATTCTCTCCGGGGGGATGCCCATTTGCGATAATCTGGATAAGATAATCCGTAGCCTCACCGGCCCCACATCTGGAAGACGCAATAGACTCAACAGAATCCCTGCTTCGTTCATGAAAATTTCCTTCTAAGGGTTTTCGTCGCCACCAATCCGTATAACGCAGTCGCCTGGGCCGCACGCAGCACTTTTGCAGTTTCGAAGAACGTGACGCCGCTTTCGAAAATATCATCAATAATCAGCAATTGTTTCCCTGCGACCAGGCCGTTCCTAACACCTATGGAGTCGGTAATATTGTCCAGCTTGTCTTCTTTGGTCGGACAATATTTCATCTGAGCGGTCAGCCTTCTTTTAAAAAGCGCCTTTCGCAGAAACGGGATGCCGCAATTCTCTTCCAGGTTTGTCGCCAGATAGGCGGGCAGATCGAACGTTTTGTCGGGATTGGAGGGAGGCACCGACAAAATTCCATCGCAGCTTTTGTAGAGCGGGTGCCGCTGGATGAATTCGGCCATCTGTTCGGCGATCAAATCGGCCACAGTGGTGTTACCTAAGCCGTCGGATTGGGTGCTGTATGATTTCGCCAGATGAACCCACTGGCCCAGCGTGGTATACGGAGGCTTGCCTTCTCCCCGCGGCCTTGAATGCCAGCCCAGGGCGAAGACTTCCGCCAGCCGGTTTTCGATGTATAAGGTACGGCTGAATAAATGCAGGCAGCGGTCAACCTCATGCCTCGTTTCAGCCACAGCATTTGTCATACGAGCACACCACTTGAAGCTTTCCGCTTTGGCGCCAGCTATGAATTTAAAAGATAAATCCGGGAAAGCCTGCCTCAATTTATCGAAATAACACACCGGCCCATCCGCCCAGATGAGCCAGTTTCCACGAAGTTTAAACTCTTCTTTATGGGGGTCGGATTCCGGGGCGAGCCGGTATTTTTTCAATCGCTGGATTCGCAAGAAATGCCTAAGAGTTCTTTAAGGACGATATGAGTGTGTTCACCCAGTAAAGGAGCGGGGGAATAGGTCCGTTCCAGGCCCTCGATGATGATGGGATTGCCCAGAACCTTGAGCTTTCCGCATTTGGGATGATCAACTTCGGAAACCATGCCGCGATGTACCACCTGCGGGTCGCTTAGAACCCGATCCAGCGTGTTGACCGGAGCGCAGGGAACTTCGGCCGCGGTCAGCTTCTCCAGCCACTCTTCGCCGGGTTTCTGCAGAAAACAATCCTGCAGCATGGGAATCAGAACCTCTTTGTTCTTCAAGCGCTGCAGGTTGGAATTGAAGCGCGGATCCTCGGCGATCTCGGGCAAACCCAGCACTTCGCAGAGGGCTTTCCAGAATTTCTCTACGAATACTGCGATAATGATATAGATCGTCCCGGTTTTAAACGCCTGATAGGGCACCACCGATTGATGTCCCGATCCGATGGGCCCGGGGACGATGCCGCTGTGCCAGTAATAACCGGCCATATAGGTCAGCAGGGAAACCATGCAGTCCAGCAGAGAGACGTCAATGCGGCAGCCTTCACCGCTCTTTTCACGCCGGTACAAGGCCGCCGAAATCGCCATGGCCGCGAAGGTTCCGCCGGCAAGGTCGCCCATTGGTAAGCCTAACCGCACCGGATCGCGTCCCGGTTCGCCGGTCACGGACATAGCTCCGGACAGCGCTTGTAGCGTCAGGTCAAAGGCCGGGGCTTCGCGATAGGGGCCGGTCTGCCCGAAAGCCGAGAGCGATAGCTGGATGATCCTGGGGTTGCGCGCTTTCAGGATTTCGTATTCCAGACCCAGCTTCTCCAGCACCCTCGGCCGGAAGTTGTCCAGCACTACGTCGGCCTTTTCCACCAGCTTGTAGAAAGTCTCCCGGTCTTTTTCCTGCCGTAAATCCAGGCAGACGCTTTCCTTGCTGCGGTTGACGGCCAGAAAATAAGCGCTCTCGCCCTGGTTGAAGTGCGGTCCCATGCCCCGGATGCGGTCGCCCGTCCCGGGGTCTTCGATCTTGATGACGCGGGCGCCCAGGTCAGCCAGCAGCAGCGAAGCGTAGGGCCCCGACAGCATCTGCGTTAGATCCAGGACGACGGCGCCGGAAAGTAAATTATCGCTCACGATATCATTCGAATTTAAACCTGCAT
>CAZHMN010000031.1:0-11999 GCA_964533705.1 uncultured bacterium | reverse complement strand
CGCTTCAACCGGCGCTGTCCCACTGCCAGGTGCCCTGCGGCATCTACGACGACCAGATGCGTTTTGACATGGTTTCCAAGCACATCGCCACCATCGAGAAGAGCATGAACTCGATTCTCGCATTGGAGCAAGAGACGCCGGTGAACTACAACCAGATCGTGCGCTGGGTGAACAACAAGGATTACCACGCCGATCAAATCGCCGATGTCGTCAGCTATTATTTCCTGGCGCAGCGCATCAAGCCGGCCGACAAGAAGAATGCTGTGGCGCTGTTGGATTACAAGAACAAATTGATGATTCTGCACGAAATGCTGGTCTATGCCATGAAGGCCAAGCAGACCACGGATCTGGCCAATGTGGAGAAGCTGCGCTCGCTGTGGAAGGAATTTCACGAACTCTACTTCGGGCCCGAACACGAACATTAAGAGGATAACAGGCAACAATCGAAGAGCTCCAATATGGGGCTCTTACTGTTTTATCCGAATCAATCGGTGAATTGGCAACCTTTCACAAAATCGGGGAAAAGGCTTGACTTGATCCCTGTTTTTACATATCTTAAAACCGCAATTAAAATGATCCCCAGACCATGAAAGAGCAGCTTTTAAGCGACCGGGTTCGAGGTATAGAACCCTCCGGCATCAGAAAAATCTTCGACCGCGTGCCGCTGGCCAAAAATCCCATTAACCTGACCATGGGCGAACCCGATTTCGACGTGCCCGAGTTGATCAAGGACGCCGCCAAGGAGGCCATGGATCAGGGGCGCAACAAGTACACGCCCACCCAGGGCATTCCGCCGCTGCGCCAAGCTATCGCTGAGCATTTAAAATCCAATGGCATTCCCTTTGAAGAGGTCATGGTTACAGCCGGCGTTTCCGGGGGTCTGGTTTTGTCCTCGTTGGCGCTGATCAATCCCGGCGACGAGGTGTTGATTCCCGATCCTTATTTCGTCATGTACAAGTACGTGGTTGGCTTGGCCGGAGGTACACCCGTATTTCTGGACACTTATCCCGATTTCAAGTTGAAGCCGGAAACGCTGGAAAAGGCCATTTCGCCGCGCACCAAATTCCTGATGCTGAACAGCCCCAATAATCCCACCGGAGCCGTGCTCTCGGCACCTGAAATTAACGCTCTCGCGGAAGTAGTTAAAAAGCATGATCTTTTCGTAGTATCCGATGAAATCTACGACCGTTTTGTTTTCGATGGCAACCATCACGAATCCATCTCCACGAGGGACGTCCCCACGCTGATTCTGGGGGGATTCTCGAAAACCTATGGCATGACCGGCTGGCGTTTGGGTTATGCTGCAGGGCCTGCCTGGCTGATCAAACAGATGATCACTATGCAACAGTATAGCTTTACCAGCGCCAATTCGGTGGCGCAGTTCGCTGTATTGAAAGCTTTTTCCTGCGATATGTCGAAGGAAATCGCCAGCCTCGAAGAACGCCGCGACATGGTTTATGAGGGGCTGCGCCGCCTGGGTTTCAAACCGACCCGGCCGGAAGGAGCTTTCTACGTTTTCACGCCCGTTCCCCCGGGACACACCTCTGAGAGCTTTGTCGAACGATGCATCGCCAAGGAGTTGTTCGTGATTCCGGGCGATGCTTTTTCCCAGAAGGATACGCATTTCCGCATTTCCTTCGCAGCATCAAGAGAAGACTTACGACGGGCCTTAAATGTGTTGGAGGCGTTAAAGCCGTGACCTTTCTCAATCGAATATTACACCGCTTCAGGCGGCAGTTTCTGGAATCTTCAGCGCTTTTTTTCAACATTCTGCGCTGGACTCTGCTCGCCACGATTATCGGTGCGATCGTGGGTGGATCCACGGCTATTTTTATTCTTGCTTTGCACGGTTCCATTCATCTTATGCAGCGCTTTCCCTATTATTTCCTTATGGCTCCTCTGGGTTTGTGGTTCTCTGCCTGGTTGATAAAGCTGCTTGCACCGCAGGCTGCGGGACATGGTACGGAAAAGGTCATTGAAGCTGTGCATCGCCGGGAAGGTCGCATGTATCCGCTTGATGCCCCGGTGAAGCTGACGGCTACTGTTGTGACCATCGCCTCTGGGGGCGCGGCGGGGAAAGAAGGACCGGCCGCGCAAATCGGAGCCACGCTGGCATCGCTTTTCGCCGACATTTTTCGCCTTTCCAAGCAGGATCGGAAAAAACTGGTGATTTGCGGGATTTCGGCGGGTTTTGCCGCGGTTTTTAGCACGCCGTTGGCTGGAGCGCTTTTTGGTGTAGAAGTGCTTTTTCTGGGTCAGATTCTCTATGAAGTGCTGCTTCCCTCCTTCATCGCTGGCATCACCGCATTTCAGGTTTCAAAATGGTTGGGGGCCAGTTACTTCTGGGATCCCATTCACTGGACTCCAGAATTCAGCGAAATCCTCTTCTTTCAGGTCATTTTTTCGGGGGTCATCTTTGGGTTGATTTCCATACTGTTTATCGAGGCTCTGCGCTGGGGAAGCCAGACTTTAAGGGCGTATGATCACATTCCCCATTTTAAGCCGATATTGGGCGGTTTGTTTTTGGTCGGTTTTGGATTGCTGGGAGCCTCGAGCGGCTTGGGTTTGGGCGTTGATTCTCTGGAAAGAGCCCTGAGCGGAGAACCCTGTCCCTGGTGGCTCTGGATCTTCAAGTCAGTGGCGACGGGTATCACGCTGGGAGCAGGAGGCAGCGGTGGGGTTGTCACGCCCATTTTCGTCGTGGGGGCATCTGCGGGCTCGATTTGGGGGCAGATTATCGGCAGAGACCCGGCCATCTTTGCCGCTTTGGGCATGATCGGAGTTCTGGCAGGCTGTGCTAATACGCCCATTGCCGCCTCGGTTATGGGATTGGAACTCTTCGGCCCGACTTTCGGTCTTTACGGTGCCACAGTCAGCGTAGTCGCCTTTCTCATGACGGGGTATCGCGGCGTTTACTCAAGCCAGATTTTAGCCAGACAGAAAGTAGATATCCTGATTGCTCCCCTAAATCAACCCATTCCTTCCGAAGGAAAAACCTCCCTCGAATTCAGCACTCGCAAGCGATACGTGCGCCTGCAGCAGTTTCTCGAGCACCTATGGCGATGGATACGAGACGGCAAGTTCTGGCATCACTAAAATTCAATTCGATATTAAACGATCGC
The DNA here is from genome assembly GCA_964533705.1 of uncultured bacterium. GTDB lineage: Bacteria > Electryoneota > B3-LCP > B3-LCP > B3-LCP > CAZHMN01. The sequence goes on along the minus strand of CAZHMN010000031.1, from coordinate 8,877 downwards.
TTCTCCTGCCACAAAAATCCCCGAGACTAACTTTAGCCTTGACATTTCGCTTCATTTGGCGTATATTATATTTTGAGATAGCATAAAAGTCTTCATAGTTTTATTTCCGACTATCTGTCGGGAACGAAGCTCGCAAAGGCGTTTACGGGTCTTCGCGGAAACGGCAACAGACTGATTTGATACCCTTTTGTAACATCGCAGACGTGGCATATAAATATAAAGTACCGTACACTTCCTGTGAATCTGCCTGACATAAATATCCGTCGCGCCGTGCCTGATGACGTCCACAAGCTCGCCGAACTGTACGATCTGGTCTGGTCAAGGGAGGTTCACCTCTTGGGTGAAAAGCTCGCAGCCGAACGGCGAGCGGACATAGATACGATCCGAAATTGGCTGGAACAGGACGCCTACTTTGTCGTTGAACAAAAGGATTGCGTTGTAGCGGCATTGGGCTGTGAGCAGCGGCATGGCACTCTTCACTTGGTTCACCTGGTGACTCACCCGGATTACCGCCGCAGCGGCTACGGCGAAGCCCTGATGAGGAGAGCTGAGCAGCACGCTATGGAGATCGGGGCCGTCAAACTCTGGTTCGATACCGCGCCCGGATTGAAGGCGGCGCAGCGGCTCTACGAAAAGCTGGGCTACCGGATATGCGGCCGCTTGAACCGTCACTACTGGGGAACGGACGTTATTCTGTATGAAAAAGTGCTGTGATCAAGTTGCACTGTTTTCGGAAATATTCGCAGTTTAAAGCACTATTCAAGCTTGAGGGGGCTGGCATATTTTCTGCGTGATTCTTCTCACTGCGTTTTTTTCGCTCTTTGACCGGAATCACTTGCAATTACAGGAATTATTTATTATATTAGTAAGTTCTGATAGGATCTGATAGGAACAAGAACTGCACCCTGAAGGGGAGAACAGTACTGCGGTAGGCATTTAAAACATGATGAACATGACAAAGGAAGAAATCGTCCGGCTGACGGCCACAGTTGCCTGCGCGGGTTGAGCGTCTAAGTTAGGCCTGGCGGAGCTAGGCGAAGTCTTAAAAGATTTACCCCGGATAGATGACCCCCGGCTTCTGGTGGGAACCAACACGGCCGATGACGCCGGCGTGTATAAAATAAGCGATGATCTGGCCATCATCCAGACGGTGGATTTCTTCACGCCGGTTCTGGATGATCCCTATACTTTCGGGCAGGTGGCGGCGGCGAATTCCCTATCCGACGTCTACGCCATGGGCGGCACTCCGATCACCGTTTTGAACGTGGTCGGCTGGCCCACAGGTACGTTCCCGCTGTCCGTGCTGACGGACATTCTGCGCGGCGGTCAGGACAAGGTCCTCGAAGCGGGTGCTGTGGTAGCGGGCGGGCATACCTGCATAGATAGGGAATTGAAGTACGGTCTGTCCGTGACGGGAATCATACATCCGGACAAAATCATCAGCAACGCGGGCGCCAAACCCGGCGATAGGTTGATCCTGACCAAACCGCTGGGGATGGGTCTGATCGGCACGGCTATTAAGCAGGGTCGCGGGACGCCCGAGTTAGAGCGGAAGGTCGGTTCCATTATGGCGGCTTTGAACAAGAAGGCCGCCGAATTGATGCAGAAATTCCGGACGCACTCCTGCACCGACGTAACCGGATTCGGTTTAATGGGGCACCTGCATGAGATGATGATCGCCTCGGGTGTCAGCGCCCGGTTGACCTTTTCGCAGATACCCATTCTACCCGAAGCTTACGATTTCACCGGTCCGGAAACCGTACCGGGAGGAAGCAAAAGCAATTTGAGCTTCGTGGCGCCGCACGCCGAACTTAACGGCCTTTCGGAAGAGCAGAGCATTCTGATTCACGACGCTCAGACATCGGGCGGCCTGATTATATCGGTGCACCCCGATGACGCCGCCGATCTATTGGCAAGTCTGCATGCTGAAGGCGTGTCCAGCGCCAGCTTGATCGGCCAGGTACAGGAAGGAAACGCGGGAAAAATATTCGTGGAAGCATAGGCGAGCTTCCGCCATGGGAGCGGATGGTGACTGGCGTTGCCCACGGGCTTCAAACCCGCTGGCGGGCTCTAATAAAGTCCGCGGTGAGTTCGATCCTCACACGCTCCCGCAAACCTCATGAAGAGAAACCTTTGTAGTAAACAAACTTGAGTTCTGGTGATAACCGCCTGGTGTTCATGTTAAAGGCTCCAACCGATTATAGGACCGTTGCAAAACTCGCCTCTTATGAGTTCCCTGTCACCCTCGCGAAAGCCCGAAAGGGGGCTTACGTTCCAAAAATCCATAAAATACAGTAGGTTAAATGGATTCCCGCGTGCGCGGGAATGACACCCTAATGGCTTTTGCGGCATTTTCATTGTGGATGGGTCATTTCGCAAAATCGTCCTTGGGCTACAGCAAAATATAGTGTAAAAATTCATCGTCTAAAATCAATTAGGAGGTTATCAAGAAAAGGATTATTTTATCCGCACTGATGGTGGCTTTTCTCTGTGCCGCCACATCCCTTGGAAGCCAGGACGTTTACGACGAACCGCCACCGAGCCCACCGAAATTTGAAGACGGTATAATCGGATCTGAAACCATTCATCATCCTCTGTTGGAGAAAGTTTTCCCTGGCGTCGAATTCATAGAGGAGACCAGCGCATGCACCATGCCTCATTCTAAACGCATAGTCGCGATTTTCAGCGGAAAGACTTGGAGGATGATGGCCGAATTCAACGTTCTATATGCGAACGTATCGCACAGCGTTCCCATCACTGTTGATGAACGTTTGGAAGCCTTCGTGAGGCTAATGTACTGGCCGCGAGATCCCAATGTGAAAATCTTGACCAGGGAGCCTGTGAACATCAAAAGAATAGCATACACATTAAATCATCGCCTGGTCATCGAAAGAGAAGCAGAAGTATTTGGAATTAGACATGGAGGTATCAAAACTGAAATATTGATAGCATTAGATCTTAACCAGATTACAAGCGTAGAAGTGCGAGATGACTTTGGAAAGGGATTTGGAACACCGGGCATCTTCAGGCCCATCTTGATCAACTCACTGGATGATAGCCTCGGCGATTGGAAATGCACAGGTTGGGAGAACGAAAACCTCACCAAATCGGTTGTGCAAGTACCCGACCGAATTAGCCTGGTTGCATCACCCAATCCCTTTAATCCATCTACAACGATTCCATACAGTTTGCCTGAAGCAGCCATGGTTGAGATGGTCGCATACAATCTCGCCGGTCAGCGAGTCGCCACCCTGGTGGACGGTTACCGAGATGCCGGCAGACACGAAATTACGTGGGATGCCGGCGCGCTGTCTTCCGGCATCTACTTCGTGAATCTGAAGGCGGGAACATACCAGCAAACGCTGAAACTCCTGCTCACAAAATAATACGCAGGCATACCTACAAAGAAACGAGTCCGGATATGCGCATCCGGACTCGTTTGCTTTTAATGTGCTTGGGGCTTGATTCTGGGACTATAACATCCAGGAGACGCCGAGTGCCACTGTTTCCTTGAAACGCCCGCCTTTTGAGATCTCCTTATCGTACCACAGTTCCCAGGCGAGACTCACCTGCACGATCTTGCTCACCCGAGCCGTCATGAGGTTTTCCCAGGTCATATCCGTGGCCTTCCAATAGTCTTCATTGGGTAGCCCCTTCAGCTCATCTTCCTCTGAATAAAACAGAGCCTGAAACACCGTCAGTTTAGTCGTATAAGTCAGCGTTTCGGAGAGCTTGGCCATCCAGTCCGTCACCCATTCAAATCCACCATCTGAACTTGTCTCGATCTCCGTTTCTTCATTCAGGGTATCAACGACCACATTGTTGATATACTGCCGCAGGCCGAATCCGAGGCGGGTTGTCAACTTCCCTGAGGGCTTATCGAAGATGGTGCGAGAAGCGCCGATGCTCTCGGTCAACTCGATGGGATTAATATAACGCTTAACTTCTGGAACGGAGGCGTCGTAAAACTGGGACTGGAAGACTCCGGCGACATAGGGATCAACATAGGTTTGCAGGGTCATTTTTAGGATGGTATCAAACCGAATTTTATCCGAAGATTTTACGGGTGACGCCCAATCCTTAGTTTCCTGATTCTGGTTGTGGGTTTGTCCAAAAGCCAGTTTGAGATCGTTCTCGGTGCGGTATTTGGAAGATAACTGTTTCTGTGCAGTAGCGTGGAGATTCGCCGCCCAGATAATGGATCCAACTTCCCCACCCGCCCAATTATCGGAATAGCTGGATTGGTTCAATCCCAGGCCGGCTTCTACGGTGGTTTTCCAGGCGTTGGGATCTTCAGGTGGGTTCTGGGCGAAGGCATAACCAGAGGCCAGTGCGGTAAAAAGAGCTAAAAATACGATCTTTTTCATTATTCTTCTCCCGATATTGTATAACTTACGGCTGATTCATGAAACTTTTCACTATTTTACGATAATTGTAATTACAATGTTTGTGAAATATTTGGAAAGATATGAGATTTTCGCGGCAAAGAAAAAGCGACCCCGTGCAGTCGCTTTCTCTCTTTTATCGTTGAGGTACTTGCAGGCGCTATTTGATCCGGACGAATTCAATGCGCCGATTCTGCTGCCTTCCCTCCTTCGTGTCGTTTGGGGCTATAGGATTATCTGGCCCGAGGCCCTTTGCGGTCAACCTTTCAGGCGCGATGCCCTTGTTAATCAGCCAATCTCTGATAGCATCCGCTCGTTTCTGGGATAGTTTCATATTGAAAGCGCGGCTCCCGGTATTGTCGGTGTAACCTCTAATCTCGATTTTAATCTCCGGATAGACCTTGAGCGTGTTATACGCCTTCATCAAGATTTCCTCGGACTCAAGCAGAAGGTCAGCGCTTCCGGAGTTGAAAACGACGCCTTCCAGAACGATGTGTTCACTCTCCTTGATGGTAAGCATCTCCTCTGCGGGGATGTCGTCCTCGGCATTAAACGGATCGGTTCCTCGATTGATTTCAGCCAGGTCGTCGATCGAACCGTTATCCGTGTCAACCTTCAGCGGATCTGTCTTATGGAGTTGGATCTCCTGCGAATCACTCAAGCCATCGGCATCGGTATCGTCTGCCTTCGGATCGGTCATATAGGTCATGACTTCATCGTAATCTGTAAGGCCGTCTTTGTCAGTGTCGGGCTTCAACGGATCAGTCACGTACTTGGTGATTTCAGCGCCGTCATCCAAGCCATCTTTATCCGAATCTTTCTTATTGGGATCGGTCTTATGGACATTAATTTCGTCCAGATCCCCGAGGCCGTCGCCATCGCTATCGCCTTTTAGAGGATTCGTCATGTAGGTACTGACTTCATCACCATCTGTCAGCCCATCGCCATCCGTATCCGGATTTTTCCGATCCGTACCCAACTGTTTCTCTATTTTGTTCGTCAGCCCATCGCCGTCAGAGTCCGTGATTCTGCCGCCGATGGTGTAGCGAAGGCCAAGAAAAGCAGCCAGGAAGCCGTCGTCGTCCTCACTGATAACCGGGTTGATTTCATCGGTGAAAGTGTAATTACCGCCTCCGCAGAGTTCCAGGGCGAGAAAATCGCCGGTTCTGTACTGAACGCCCACGCCATAAGGAATGTGCGCCGTCCAACCGTTCCAGTCGTGCGTCTGTGATACGTCGGGGGGAACGGTATCTACCTCGTAGTAAAGCGCCCCCAGTCCCGTGTAAACATACGGAATCCAAAGGTCGCTCATGAACGGACTGAACTTCAATCGAACGTCAATAGGTATCAATCGCGTTTCGTAATTATCATCTCCGTTCAACCCGAATCCCAGGCCGATTTCAGTTTGGATGTTGTTCACCCACGAAGAGCCGAAAAAGGCCCGACCGTAAGGCTGGATTTGATCATCCTCTGATTCAGTCAATCCGAGGGCGATTCCACCGCCAGCACCGAATTCAAACCTCAGGTCTTCATTCTGTGCCATCGTGGAAAAGCTCAAGGTCAAGAGGATCGTCAAGACACCAACAAATAGTTGTCTGCCCTTCATTTATCTTACCTCCTCTAATTGTAACTTCTGAGGTGAATGCAGCGAATATATGAGTATTTTACCCGATTGTCAACCTAAAAGTACGCAAAAATTCTATTCTTCAGTGTTCGAAAGCCTTTAGAATTTCTTCCGTCCGTCCTACGTGTGCGAAGCCATAGGATAGATTTATAAGAGTCGCCAGATGCATCTCTTCGCATACGGTCGCCGTGGCGTCAGCCAGGAAGAAGACGCGATAATCTCTGAAATAAGCATCCCTGGCGGTCGATTCGCAGCAGAGGTTCGTCATCACGCCGCAGATGACCAGATCTTCGATTTTGGCGCAGCGCAGCACGGTCTCCAAATCGGTGTTGAAGAAAGCGCTGTAGCGGTGTTTTTTGATGATTCTTTCATCCGGCTGGGGGGCGATTGCAGCGTGTATTTCCGCTTCGGTATGCCCTTCTCTGATCATGTCGCCCCACCACCAGCCCATGATGCCGGCGTCCGAACCATCCGGTTTATGTACGTGGGTTGTGTAGATTACCGGCCGCTTAAATTGGCGAAACACCGCTATCAGTTTCTGCACGTTGGGAAGAACCGCGCTGACGGCCGGTAAAAAGCTGTGCGATGTGGGCTCCACGAAATAGTTCTGCAGATCAATGACCAGTAAGGCGGCGGTCGCGGGATTGAGCGATAATTGATGTTTTCCGTAAGGTGCTATCTGCTGCAACCAGTTTTCGGCCTTTTCGTCTAAACTTTCACAGGTTGCGTAAGGTTGATCGGACATGTTATTGATTTAATTGAGGGTATCTTATTTTAGTGCAGCAATACAACCATACGTTTCGGTCCATGAGCCCCTCTGACCAGTACCTTTTCAATGTCCGCGGTCAGGGACGGTCCGGTAACCCAGGTCGTGGGTGTTGCACCCAGGTCGAATCCCTCCTGGCGAACCGCCGCTAAGTAGCTGATTTTATCGGGAAAGACTCTGTCTCGCTTTAAAAACACGACATGCACGGGAGGCAGAAGCGCCGCCAGGCGTCCTCTTTCGGCGGTGTGGTGGAGAACGACAGTTCCCGTATCGGCGATACCGGCCTGAGCGGTGGTTATTCCGATAGCTGCTTCAGCGGCTCGCTCCAGAGAGATTTCTCCTCGGGAGAGCCTTACGGCCTGACGAAAAACTTCGCACCCGGCTTCTTCAATAACCCTGGGCACCGCCTGTTTTTCGAGTTCCGGGTCAGAGCAGACCAGTATTCCTTCCTCTCTGACCTCACTGAGTAATCCCCTGAGGACGCTCACCGCGGCCTCCTCACCAGCCAAAATATGGCATTCTCCACCGACCAATTGCAGCATTTCGCTGAAACATTGCAGGGTTAATTCACTCCCCGCATCCTCCGGCCGTGCGATTTTGGCCGCTTTCTGAGGCGGTGCTGTTGGCGGTTCAGCGTTGGCGACCGCTTCTTTAATGCGACCTAGAATCTCCGCTTTCGAACGATCTGATTGTTCCACGATTATTTATTCGATCTACACGTCATCTTCAGGAAATTCTTTCTTGAACATTTCGGAAAAACTTTGCCGAGCGATGTCCGGCCCGGATCGTTCCCGACCCCAAATAGGCAAATTGGGCGACCATTTCCCCCCCAGTATGTCATAAAACAGAAATCGCGGCATTTCAGAGAGAACCCGATAGAGCTCAGGACGATCCATGACGTTCTGCCAGGCCGCCATCATTCCCCGTTCGGTTGTCAGCTTAGATTTTTCTGTAGTGATCCGGCTGCGCAGGGTCAGCAAGTGATGATGCAGTTCGATCTTCACCGGACAAATCTCGCTGCAACGTCCGCAGAGGCTGGACGCGAAGGGGTGATCCTCCGCCTTTTCCAGGCCCAGGAATATCGGTGCCAGCACCGCGCCGATGGGTCCTGGATAAACCCAGCCGTAAGCGTGTCCTCCGGTGTGGCGATAGACCGGGCAGACGTTCAGGCAAGCTCCGCAGCGGATGCAGCGCAGGATGGATCGCAACTGGGGATCCTCCAGCGCTTTCGTGCGGCCGTTATCCAGAATAACCAGATGCAGCTCTTCAGGGCCGTCTCGATCTTCGCTCGTGCTCGGGCGATTGAAATAGAGGACGGAGCCGGTGATCCGCTGGCCGGTAGCGGAACGCGGCAGCAACTCCAGCAAAGGCAGGAGATCATCCCAGGTGGGAACCACCTTTTCGATGCCCATGACGATGATTTGAACTCTGGGGATGGCGCCGACTAATCTGCCGTTGCCCTCGTTTTCGACCATCAGCGGTGTGCCCGTTTCGGCGATGGCGAAGTTGGCGCCGGTGATACCGATGTCGGCTTTCAGGAATTTTTCCCGCAGCACTTTCCTGGCGATACCGATCAACTCGGCGGGATCTTCGATGTAATCCACGCCCAGTTTATCCGAAAATAGCTTCCCGATGTCGGATCTTGACAGGTGCAAAGCTGGCGCGGTGATGTGCGAGGGCATCTGCCCGGCGATCTGTACGATGTATTCGCCCAGATCCGTTTCCACGACCTCGAATCCCAGCTTTTCCAGGTGAGGCGTCAGGCCGATCTCTTCGGTGGTCATGGATTTGGACTTGGCGATGATGGGTTTTGGCGAGGACGGTTGGCGAACCGCCCCTGCACTTGCCTGGCAGATGTCGCCGATGATTTTATTGGCTTCAGCGGCATTCTTAGCCCAATGAACCCGAATGCCTTTGGCTAAGGCCCGCTCTTCCAGGGTCAATAGATGCCGGTCGAGTTCGGCCAGAGTCCGATCGCGTATCTGTGCCGCCTCTTCCCGCAACTCCTCCCAGTCTGGCAGTTCAGCGACCACCTCGGCGCGCTTAGCCAGCGAATGATCGGTAGCCTTCTTCACCGCCGCCCGCAGGTGCAGGTCGGTCAG
>CAZHMN010000030.1:2347-32812 GCA_964533705.1 uncultured bacterium | reverse complement strand
AAAAATTGTAATATTGAAATGATTCTCTCCGCGTTTCTAAATACAGTGGCCCAAAGCGAGGAAGACATTCTCGAAGTTTTCCTCGATATATTGTCTCAGAATGACGTCAAATACTGTGCCATCGGAGGTCTGGCGGTCAATGCTTATGCCGAACCGGTCGTCAGCCTTGATTTGGATGTCGTGGTAGCCGCTGATAAGGTTGATGATCTTATCATCCTATTGCAGTCATATTTCACCGTGACTATTAATCCACACAGCATTAACATAAGCAGCGATAAGTCCGATCTACGAATTCAAGTACAGACCGATCCACGCTATCAGGATTTCATCAGTCGGGCGGCGAAGAAAAAGGTTTTGGGTTACGAAATGCAGGTTGCCGCCATTGAGGATGTTCTGCAGGGCAAGGTCTGGGCGTATCTGGATGATACGCGCCGCGCCAGTAAAAGGCAAAAAGATCTGGCTGACATTTTTCGGCTTGTTGAAGTCGAACCCGAATTAAAAACCAAACTTCCCGAAGAAATTCAGTCGAAGTTTTCCTAAAATACTGATAAAATATCGCAACGGAGATAAATAATGTCCCCTAACGTTCCCGGTCAAATCACCTACGAACTGCCCGAACGAGAAATCATGTCCTGCGGCCACCTGGCCTGCCCCGGGTGCGGAGCGACTCTATCCATGCGTATGGCGCTGAAAGTCTTGGGCCCTCGCACGGTTCTGTGCATTCCGGCCTGCTGCTGGGCGGTCATTGACGGCCCCTTTCCCTATAGTGCTGCCGGAGTCCCGGTGGTGCATTGCGCCTTCGAAACCGCGGCCATCACCGCCACCGGCGTGCGCCACGGCCTCGACGTCCTTCACCAGAAGGACATCACGGTCGTCGCCTGGGCAGGTGACGGCGGCACTTTCGACATCGGATTCGGTGCCCTCTCCGCTGCCGCCGAGCGCAACGAAAATATCATTTACGTCTGCTACGACAATGAAGCCTACATGAACACCGGAATACAGCGCTCCTCGGCCACTCCCGTCGGAGCCTGGACGACGACGACTCCGGCTGAGCACCCCAAAGAAGAGCCTAAGAAGAATCTGGTGGAAATTATGGCGGCCCATCGTATTCCCTATGCCGCCACGGCTACGGTAGCCTTCCCGGATGACCTCAAACGCAAATTCGAGAAAGCCAAGGATATGACCGGCATGAGGCTGCTGCACCTCTTCAGCCCCTGTCCGCCCGGGCATCGGGCACTCGAGAGCGATTCCATAAAAATCAGCCGCTTGGCCGTCGAATCAAAGGTCTTCCCCCTGTATGAAGTGGAAAACGGCACCCGGTACACCCTCAATCACCAGTCCAAAGGCGTGCCTGTCAAGGATTACGTCCGTCTGCAGGGCCGCTTCAGACACCTGAGAGATGAGGATATCGAGTATATGCAACAGCGCGTGGACAGAGAATACGATTTTTTATTGAAAAAAATCGAATGTCTCTCAAACCCGATTAGTTGAAAAATTCTCTTGACTTTTCAGAAAATGTTTATTATATTCCAGAAAGAATGTAAAAACTGGCGGACTCCGTCAGGTACGGTAATAAATGAAGGAGAAAAAAATTAGGCAACGGGGTCGCAAGGAACCCCGCTGGCAGCTCTTTGAACCGACGAATTATCGAATCTTTCTGGCTGGCGTCATCGTCATTATCCTGGGATACATTTTTATGATGCAAGGGCCGCATGATTCCTTCTGGTCGTTGCACCTGGCGCCGGTGGTTTTGGTGGTGGGGTATTGCATTCTGATCCCGCTGGCCATTCTCCTGCGATCCCGGAATGGAAAGGGCGATTAGCTCAGCTGGTTTAGAGCGCCTGCCTTACAAGCAGGAGGTCGTTGGTTCGAATCCAATATCGCCCACGATCGTTGCTGAATTATAGAGCTGATGCTCTTTAGCAAATAATGCAGAGATAAAGGTCCACAATTCAGGTGTGGATTGCCTTGCCGGGTAAGCGATAGGCTTACAAGACGAAGGCACAATCGAATTCATTGATATCGGTGAGTTCGACTGTGCCTTTTTTGTTTGTCAGCGCCTATTTAACCGGGAACATTTTAGTCAACCCTCTGCGGCCCACGCGTTGCCATCCGTATTGTATTAAAGCCGTTATTGCTTTAGGCGGATGGCTACCAATACGTCGGTGTCCAGGCGTATTGATATTGAGGGGACACTGCCGGTATTCCTTCGGGGGACTATTGCGCACGCCTCGAAACCGGGGGGCCGCAGAGTGGTTATTTGGAATATGGAACCCTGACTCTAACCAACATCATGATGTTACCAAAAAAGCGGCTGTTTAAAGCCGCTTTTTTATTACCCTGATCCCCGCTTTTTAGATATCAAGCTTTCTGGATATCTGGATAAATGGACGAAATGAACGCGTGCAAATCGTTAAGGTGAAATGGTTTGCGCAAGAGACCCAGTGATTTTTCAATTAGATTCTCGCGCGACCCCGCGTAGTTATAGCCTGTAATGAACAGAAATTGCTGATCTGGCTTGCTTTTAACGGCTTCTTCGAAAACCTGAAATCCGTCCATTCCCGGCATCGAAACGTCGCAGATGATTAGTCCGAATTCCTCGTTTGCAAGTGCTTTTAATCCCTCTGGGCCTGATGCTACGGAATGCACTTCAAAACCGATGATTTCTAAGTACTCATCGAGTAGAAGGCGGATGGATTCCTCATCATCAATAACCAGGATGCGCTTGGGTAAAACTAACGTGTCGGTATCTGCGGTCATTGGCATCAGCTTATCCTCAATGAAACGTCTTTTTAGATAGAGTATTGCAGTATTTAAAAAAGCAATTGTCCCGACTTGTGCATGCCCGATTCCAGCTCTTGCGGGAGCGTGCCTTTAATATGGTAATTCGAAGCGGGTAACGCAAAAAAATATTGGTTGAATTTTCGGGTATGCTGAAAGTAGGCGAAAAGACGGCAAGTATTTCGCTGGGATAAATTTGCCCAACGGATAAAAAAAAGCTTGCGCTTGACAATTTCCTTATAAATAACTATATTGTTTCGATTTGAATCATTTATAAGGTCTTCCAGGAACATGATTCGCATTGGGATTGACGTGGGGGGAACATTTACGGACGTTGTCGCCCTCGAAGAAAAAAGCGACCATATCCACTACACGAAAACCCTCACCACGCCTCAGGATCTGGCTGTCGGTGTCATTAACGGCATCAACGAACTATTGAAATCAGCCCATCTCTCCGACGACTCGCCTGACTTAGCTAACCCTGGAATCAGCGGTGTCGTCCACGGCACCACGATCGGTACCAATGCGTTAATCGAGCGCAAAGGCGCCCCTACCGGACTAATCACGACCGCCGGATTTCGCGACGTGCTGGAGATCGGCCGCGTGCAGCGCCCCCCTGAGGCGTTGTATGACTTTACGGTGGATAATCCTTTGCCTCTGGTACCGCGCTACCTGCGTCGGGAGGTTGCGGAAAGAATCGGGGCGGATGGAGAGGTCGTCCTGCCCCTGGACGATGATTCGGCCCGCTCTGCAGTGCGCTTTCTGAAAGACCAGAGCGTTAAATCCATCGCCGTCTGTCTTCTATTTAGCTTTTTGAATGATGCGCACGAGAAACGCCTGGCCGATCTGATCGCTGAAGAAATTCCCGACGCCTACGTTACCTTATCGAGCCGTATCGCTCCGGAATTCCGTGAGTATGAACGCACCTCTACGGCTGTTATCAATGCTTACCTTCTGCCGATCATAAAAGCTTACCTCGATAATTTGTCCCGCAGCTTGAAGGAAGAATTCGAGGTAAACGATCTTCGCATCATGCAGGCTTCCGGCGGATCTATGACTGTGGAGGTCGCCCGTGAGCGCGCCGTTAATACTGTCAATTCCGGTCCCGCCGGAGGAGCACTGGCGGGCGCTTTCATAGGTTCAGTTGTCGGAGAACCTCAATTGATCACGGTGGATATGGGGGGCACCAGCTTTGACATCGGCTTGGTGGAGGAAGGCAAACCGCGCGTTTCATCCGATGGCAGTCTGGAAGGATTTCCGGCGAAGATTCCTATGGTAAACATCTATGCTATCGGCGCTGGAGGCGGATCTCTGGCTCGCGTTGAACCCGGCGGCATCCTCGAAGTCGGCCCGGAATCAGCCGGTGCTGAACCCGGTCCATCCTGCTACAGCCGGGGGGGAGACCGTCCCACCGTAACGGACGCTAATCTGGCGCTAGGTCGCCTGAATCCCGATTATTTCCTGGGTGGTCAGATGAAACTGGACGTGGAAGCCGCCCGCAGATCCATCAAGAGCCATATCGCCGACAAGATGGGTTTGACGGTAGAACAGGCTGCGGCCGGCATCATACGGGTGATCAACGCCAAGATGGCCAAGGGAATAACCGCTCGAACGACGCAAAAAGGTCTGGACGTGCGAGAATTTGCTCTGATGGCTTTCGGAGGAGCCGGCCCGATACACGCTGCGGACATCGCCCGGGAACTGGGGATGGATCGTGTCGTCGTTCCTCCGCTGGCGGGGAATCTCTCCGCCCTTGGGCTCTTGGTAGCCGATGCCCGCCACGACTACGTTCGCACCATTATGCGCCGCCAGGATGACGTCTCACCCCCTGAGATTGAGTCAATTCTAAATGAACTACAGGAGCAGGGTCGGGCTCAATTGAAAGCTGAAGGTTTTGCCCAAGACCGCATGGAGTTTATACGTTCAGCCGACCTCCGCCTGGAGGGGCAATCATATGACCTGAACGTACCCTTCCCCGCCGGGCAGGGTGTCGGTATAAAGGAAATGAACGGGATTGTCTCTGCATTCCATCGCTTGCATGAGCAGATCTACGCTTTTAAAGCCATTGATGAAGTTACGGAATGGGTGAATCTGCGTGTTACAGCCGTTGGCCGTTCGCCCGAAGTAACGCTCCCCGAGCAGGCTGTCTCTCCTCCTGCTTCAAAGCCGGAACCCCGGCAAATCCGTTCGGTTTACTTTTTCTCTAAAGATTTCCTCAAAGTGCCGGTTTACGAACGCACCAGTTTATTGAGTGGCATGGAGCTTCAGGGGCCCTGCTTGATTGAAGAGGTCATTTCCACCACGGTTGTGCCCCCCGGTTGGAACCTAAAGGTGGATTCAAAGGGAAATTTTTTGCTTCAGCATAAACCCTGAGCAGTTGAATTTTACTTAAGTGCAATTATGTAATCTTCCACTAACTTGATCATAATACAACGATGACGGAAAAAATAAAAAGCTGCCAGCATGAGGGTTGTCGCTTTAAGGCCATTGCGCTGGCCGACTATTGCTGGTTTCACCTGGAAGCAAAAGATCACTACAGAGGCGATCTCGAGTTGCGGGTGCAGATGGGTTACGACTTAAGCGGCGCCAATCTGACCAGGATAATCCTCGAAAATGTTCGCCTGCCCAACGCAAAACTTGCCGGTGCTGATCTTTCCGGGGCCAGGTTGGTGGGCGTCGATTTAAGCGATGCAGACCTCGCTGGGGCTGAATTGCGCGGTTGCGATATGCGCTTTTCCAGGCTCTCCCGTTTGCAGGGGAGTGGGGCACGCTTCGAAGGTGCCTTCCTGGCCGAATGCAACTTTGAGTTCGCCCAGTTGTCAGACGCAAACTTCTCCCAGGCGGACCTGCGGGGCGCCAGATTTGTGGGGGCCTCACTTTACCGCGCCCGGCTTGATTTCGCCATACTGGAGGGAGCTGATTTCAGCACCGCTGACCTATCTTTCGCCATTCTGGGCGGCGCTCACGCTTCAACTGCCTGCTTTAACGAGGCCGATCTTTCCAGATCCAACCTGGTGGGAGCAGATCTGGAAGAAGCAACCTTCGTTCAGGCCAATCTCTTCTATTCCCGCCCTGGCCGGGCCAAGTTGAAGAAAGCGGATCTGACCAATGCCCGGCTTGAACGGACGATCTTCCGTGAGGCCGATTTGTCTGGTGCCGGATTGGAGGACGCAGACCTGACCGGAGCCGTCCTCGAACGGGCCGTGCTCCTGGGTGCAGATTTGACCAATGCGAATTTGGAGGGTGCCAACACCGATGGTGCAGTCCTTGATGAAGAGGCCGAATGATGATCCTGGAACATTTTCTACTATCCGTCAACGAAACCAACTGTTACGTGATAGCCTGCAGCGACACCAATGAAGCCGCCGTCATTGATCCGGGCGAATGGAACGATCAGATCTCAAGTTTTCTGAGCGAGCATAATCTGAATCTAAAACTGGTACTCCTCACTCACAGCCATCACGATCATACTGGCGGACTTGAGGCTTTGAAAAAGGAATGGAATGTGAGTGTAGCGGCCAGCCCTGGAGGAACGTCAACGGATCGTGAACTGGCAGACGGTGACATTGTCGAGGTAGGAAACCTTAGGATTAAAGTGCTGGAAACGCCCGGTCATACAGAGGATTCTCTCACTTTTGTCATCGGTTGCGACGTCTTCTGCGGAGATCTGATGTTCGCTGGTTCTGTGGGCGGCGTGTCGGATCAGGAGAGCTTCGATCGCGAGATCTGCAGCATCCGGGATAAGATCCTCCCCCTCGGCGACGATATGATCCTGCATCCCGGGCACGGCCCTGCGACCACCGTGCAGCTCGAGCGCATATTCAATCCCTTTCTGATCCCTTGATGAAGGGATCTTTGAAATATTGCATATGATCGCCAAAACTGTCACTCCCGCGAAAGCGGGAGTCTAAATAAATCAAGCGGTTAGATGGATTCCCGCTTGCGCGGGAATGACACTATGGTGAATATTTCAAAGAACTCTTGATGAAGGGATCATTCGCTGAGGTTGGCTGTCCCAAAACAATCTCACTGTGACGCTGACGCTTCTGGCAGCTTTTTATTCCTGTGAAATACACAGGTAAATGTAATCCAGAAATAATCACCCCGTGTTTTTTTCCCCTTCTGTGGATTTATTGGGATATTAATAATATTTATTCTAAGTGCCGCCGAGTCCCTGTACTCGGCGAAGATTAACTCGCTGTCGATGCCAAAAGGTGCCGCGAAGCGGCCACTTTGTGGGTGGCTTCGCGATGAAGATTGACAGCATGCCAAAATAAATATTTCAGAGAAAGTTATTTATTTTTTATGATCTGGAGCACCAAGAGCATCAAAGAGTAAATGTAATTTATATTGTTCAATAGGATGAAATGATGTGGAAGCCAAGCAGACGGGTGATCAGACTTTTTCTTAATTACATTTGGATCGGTGGATTTGCTACGGTTGTGGATACAGGTGCGTTGGTCTTTTTCCGGGTGAAATTAGGGTTGTACGTATGGCTGTCTGCGGGATTGGCTTATCTCTGCGGAATGATAACGAATTTTCTGCTCAATAAGTACCTGAACTTCGCCTCGGAGGCCAGATCGTTTCTGCGTCAAGCCCGCACCTTCTTTATCGTAGCATCACTGGGCCTGGTTATGAAAGCGCTGTTGATGGAATTCTTCGTACAAACTGTGCATATGAGGCTGCTGATTGCGCAGTTTGTAGCTGTGGCTATTGTCATGCTTTGGAGCTTCTGGGGGCACCATAAGATGACTTTCCGGGGGGGCATTAGATCCTACATGTCCCAGAGATTGGACAGGTGGCTGGGGGATGATGACGCAGTCTCTGAGGCCGATTCCGATTCGAATCCAGACCAGAATCCTTAATTATATTTTCTCGGGTGAAAAGCGCCGCTATTCAGTCATGACGATCGGGACAGTCACTTTCCCCCTCAATTTATATCCTTCACCTTCTGAAACGACGCGCGAATAAGGCTTTGCCGTGATCTTCACCGTATCTCGGCGAATGAATAAATTGACGCTATAATCGCCCGCCTCCAGCCTGCCGATATTGACATCCCAACCGATGAATCGCATGTCCGCCGTCCCCATCACTGATCCCGTCATCTGCACCTCCGGCCGCGATGCGTATATGTTGATGTCTCGCCCTTCGATCTTGGCCGAATCCAAGCTTGCAGAACGCAATTCATCGAGACCGCTGCTGCTCCATCCGTAAAGAAGATAAACGTGGACGTCTTCTCTATCGTTTAGAAATGGAACCGGAAAGATCTTAACCGAGTCCAAGTCACTCTCTTTAGAGTCAAGTTCGCGCAACTGTTTTGACAGATCCTCTACGCTATTTCCCGAAGCAGCCAGAACCGCAGCCCTATTCCACTGCATGGCATCCGGGATGACGTCGTTGGTGATGGGAGCAATTCCCAGCCGCTTGACGTTTGGGCTCCCGATATCCCCGCCCTTCTGATTATCAGTCCGGCCACCCAGCAGGCAGCACCCTGCAAATGCCCCGAAGCATATCAGTAATAGCGCTGACATGAAAGTCGTTTTGTGGCCCTTCCTCATCACTCAAACCTCATTCGCTCTCGCCTTGGGTTTACTTCAGATGTTCTTGAAAGTAATCGTAAATCGCCCCCATGACATGCACCATGGATTCGTCGCGGGCGAAGCCGTGATCTTCGCGCGGGTACACAATCAGGTCGAAGGATTTACCCAGGCGAATCAGTTTGTCAACCAATTGGATTGTATCCTGGGCATGCACGTTTTTGTCTTGCAGACCGTGAATTAGCAGCAACTTCCCCTGAAGTCCCTCTGCGAAGGTGATCGGTGAAGACTGAGAGTACGCTTGTGGATCCTGATCCGGGTCTTTGAAGCGCTGCGTGGTGTATTCCAGGTTGTAGTTCTTCCAATCGTTCACCGCTGCCACCGAACACCCCACCTTGAAAACGTCCGGCCGTCTGAACATCGCCATGTTGGTTAAAAATCCGCCGTATGACCACCCCCAGATGCCCACACGAGTTGAATCGCCCCAGCCCTTCTCAATGCAGTAACGAGCCGCATCCACAGCGTCGTCGAGATCCTTGCCTCCGGTGTGCCGGTATATGGCCACGCGCCAATCCCGGCCGTATCCCGATGATCCCCGGTAGTCAATGTCCACGACGGCGAACCCTTCCTGGGCCAGAAGGCGGTGGAAGCGATCCTCATAACCCCAGGCGGTCTTTTCCACGTTCTGGTGATAGCCCGCCCCGTGAATGTAAACGATCAGAGGTGCCGGCAGAGCACCATTCCTGGGCAGCCACAACTTTGCCGGTATAGTAGCACCATCCGATGCCGGGATGGTGATATACTCCGGCTTGAACCATTCGTATTTCTGGAATGCTTCAGGCTGCGAAAACGTCAATCGCTCGATCGCCTTCTCCGATTTCGTCTCGCACCAATATAGGTCATACGGGTGATCCAGATCGCCGAAAACTATGGCGGCTTTTGATCCGTCTTCACTCGCTGCCAATGCTTGAATCCAGCCCTTCTCGGCGGTAATCCTCCTCCGGGTGCCCTCCGGCAGATCAATTCTGTACAGATGCCTTTCGGCGGGATCATCCTCACCGGAGATGTACAGGATCGTGCGCCGATCCTGCGAAATCGTCCAGTTGTTGCGGCTGCCCCATCCACCCGAGGTGATCTCCCAGGGCCCGGACGTCAGGGCCCGGTAAATGCCCTCAGGGCCGTCGAGAGGCATGGAATACAGGTGAAACCAGCCGCTCATCTCCGAGCCAAAAATGACGTCTTCTCCGCCCGGTCCGAAACGCACCTGCGCCGTATTTCGGGGAATCCAACAGTCATCGCTCTCTTGCCAGATCGTATCCACCTTGCCGGTAGCGACTTCGGCCAGGAGAATGTATCTCTTCAGCATGTCACGAGGCATCACCTCGAAAAGAAGCTTTCTTCCATCCGGCGACCAATCAATGGAGCGGAGGTAGAATTGCTGGTCATGCGGCAAATCCATCCAAACGGGCAACTTGTGGGCTGAGTCCGGATAGATGACGCCTAACTTTATCGCCGGTAATTTTCCCCCGGCCACTTCGCGTTGCTGTTCGTGGACTTCTACTTTTTCAGGAGTATAATCGGGAATCAGCAACCGCTCGAATCCGGTGACGTCGTGCTGCACGAAGGCCAGTTTGCGGCTGTCCGGCGCCCAGAAGACTCCTTCTAAATAAGTATCGTAAGCTCCCGTCCCGTTGCGCACCTCGTCCGATCCGTCACGGGTTAGTTGAACGATTCTACCGCTGGTGGATTCCAGCGCGTAGATGTCATTTTCAGACGTGTAAGCGATCCATCTGCCGTCCGGGCTGATTGAGGCATTTCCTTCGCCTGCCTCCGTCTGAAAAAGTCTCTCCGGGCGAGCTCCGGATTTGGCCTCGATACGGAAGATATCCCCGCGGAATTCAAAGTAGATCGCTCTGCCATCCCGAGACCAAAACGGATTGGATAGGCCTCGCTCAAGCGTCACTTCGTCCAGCTTCTCCTGCTCGGAACGGTCATCTTCTGCGCGTTCATTGCGGGGCATATCCGCCAGGTTAGTCAGGCGCGCCACCCTGCCGGAAACGTCAGCCAGGTACAAATCCCGGAAGCGGTTTCCCTCTTCGTTCCAGAGAAAAGCGAGTTTTTTCCCGTCCGGCGACCAGGCCGGGCTTGAGGGTGCGCGACCCACAATCAGGGGATGAGTGTAGAGAGCTTCGATGGTAAATTTTTCGGCGGCGTAAGTGGTCACAGCCGAAATGATAATTAAGAAGGTGAGCAATTTCTTAAGCATGGTTGAATCCCTGAATCTATCGTGTGAATTGGGCTTGATGTGACGCGTTCTATGGGTGTTGTTAAAGATCATATTGTGTTTACCGATCTGCCGTTCGGAAGTTCCTTCAACAGAAGGCATCTCCGACGCGGTGAAGCCAGGAGCCGGGTGGATGAATTTTGAGATAACACGTCTCCAATTCTTATACGAGAGAGTGCTATGCGGGATGGTAAAATTTTGGAGAATGATCCAATAGAAAACTAATAAAAGAAGTTGACTCCCGGAGAAAGAACCTCAACTATTTATTAGTTAATTGATAATATTAGAAATAAAGATAAACAGCGTGTGAAAAAAACTTTAAAAATTAAAAAAAATTGCTTGACATTATCGGAGGAATTGATTATAATTAACCCAAATTGTGGGTAATGGTGGGTAATGATCCCTAAAGACTCTTCAACGGGGGGTGAGGGAAACCCGAACCCCTTTCCTAACTCATTCACCGACGAATTCCTCTATACCCTGGATCACCGGGGACGAATCAACTTTCCAGCCCCCTTTCGCCGCGCTCTCTCGGAAAGGTCGAGAGATCGGGTGGTCGTAACCCGGGGACTGGATGGCTGCCTGTTCGTATTCCCGAAAGACGTTTGGGAGAATCACCGCAGGGAATTCAATCGAACGCCTTACACACCTCAACAGCAACGCCGCCTGCAGCGGCTCTTAGCACATGGCGCCAAAGAGTCCACTTTCGATGCACAGGGCCGCATTACCCTATCCCCGAGATTGATTGAAATGGCCCGGCTGGAGAAGGAGGTTCTCATCATCGGCTCGGGCGACCGCGTCGAACTCTGGAATCCTGACGTCTACGAGCGCTACATCAGCGAAAGCGATCAAACCGTCGAATCAATTTTAGAAGAATTCCTGACTCGATCCCTGGCAAATCCCGATCGGGCTTCCGAGGACGATACTTAGGTCAGGGCTGACGGTACAGGGTTAATCCTTATGTTACCGACTGCAGAACGATCCGCCACGTCCTCTCCCGTCAGTTGTCATCAACCGGTGATGGTCGAGCAGGTAATTGGTCTGCTCCTACAGTCGGATCCGTCTGGAACCTCCCTGAAGGATACCATCGTTGACGGCACCGTCGGCGGAGGGGGTCACGCAAAAGCCATCCTGGATCACCTCGCACCAGAGGGGCATCTGGTTTGTCTCGATCGCGATCCTCAGGCTCTGGATTTGGCGCGCACCCGGCTGGGAGATGACCCTCGGATCGAGTTTCGTCAGGCGAACTATGCCGACCTGGACAAAATTGTGCCGCAGCATTCCGTTTCCGGCATCTTGTTGGATTTGGGACTCTCATCGGATCAATTGAGTTCCCAGCGCGGTTTTTCCTTCGATCATGATTCTGCCTTAGACATGCGCTTTGATCCCGGAGAAAAAACCACCGCTTACGATGTAGTCAACAGATATTCCATAGCCAGTCTCCGGGACGTTTTCTTCAAATACGGTGAGGAGCCGCTGTCCCCTCGCATCGCCAGGCGCATCGGCGAAGTCAGGAAATCCGGCGCTATCCGTTCTACGGCTGAGCTGGCTAAGATTATCATGGAAGCCGTCCCGGCGAGATTCAGCACCAAGGCGTTAGCCAGAGTTTTTCAAGCCATCCGCATCGAAGTCAATGGCGAGGTCGGGCATCTGGAGAGAGGATTGGAAGCTTGTTGGGAAACCTTGAGAACGGGCGGCGTTCTGTGTATTATCGCCTATCATTCCATCGAGGATCGGCGGGTAAAGCGCTTCATCGCCCAGAAAGTCAAGGGGTGTACCTGTCCCCCTCGCCTGCCGGTATGCGCCTGCGGAAAGAAACCCACAGCCCGGCCGCTTCTTTCGACGCCGCTAAGGCCCACACCGAAGGAAATCAGGATCAACCCGCGATCACGTAGCGCCCGGCTGCGCGCCGCAGTAAGAATTGAAAGCAAATGACTCAAAGATAAGCTTTCAGTGGTCGCTGGGTTGGCGTTATCATAATAATGAATCGTGATGGTTGAATGAAAACCTCGCGGAAAAAGAGTCGCGCGAATTCGCGCCGGGGAACCGCGAATTCAAGATTTCTGCGTGCGCGCAACCGGGCGATTAGACCCTCGGGACCTTATCGGCCCAGCCATAAACCGCGGCCCAGCCGCTATGCCGGTCTGAGTAATTTCTGGATCATTGTCTTTCTAATCGGCCTGGCCTTCAGTCTTGGCCAGATCTGGAAAGCCCACGAGGTCGCGTTGCTTTGCACCCGGCTGGATGGTCTTCGCAGTCAGCAGCGTAATTTGGAGGAGCAGTTTCTGTCGCTCCAGTTGAAATTTGAGGAAATTACCGCATATCACCGTATTGAGCCTCTGGCTCGAGAGAAATTGGGAATGGAAACGTCGCCACACCCACCGGTCATCATTGCTCCTGTTGATAACCGGTTCATGGCCTTCCGGCGCAAAACGGCTGCAAAATATCTGAGAGGTCAAGATTGAGGGCGAAGAAAAAGAAAAAAAGTCGTTTCAATGCCGCCGCCAAGCGGCTGGGGCGTATGCGTCTGTTTGCTCTCGGAATTTTACTATTTTTTGCGCTCCTCGCGGCGAAGCTGTTTCAACTGCAAATCCTGCAGGGCAAAACGTACGCGCAACAGGCTCGAAGTCAGCAAACCTCCAGAGTGCCGTTGGATTCCAGGCGCGGTTCCATCGTGGACCGCAGCGGTCACGAGTTGGCCGTCGATCTTCCGCAGTTTTACACCCTGGGGGTTTATCCGGATCAGGTAAACAATAATAAAGTGCTCTGTCAGGAACTCGCCGGTTTTACCAATCGTCCGGCTTCCCATTATGTCAAGCGCCTGCAATCACCATCGAAGTTCGTTTACCTCGAGTGGCGATTAACGGCGGAGCAGTCTGATCGCCTGAGGGCTTTGGGTGTCGGCGGCCTCAACCTTCGAAAATCCACCGGGCGATTTTATCCTTACCACCGCTCGACGTCGCAGCTTTTGGGATACACTGACGTTGACGGCAGAGGGATCGCCGGAATTGAGGTGCTCTGCGACAGCGTACTGCAGGGCAAGCAAGGCTGGGAAACTCATCAGCGTGATGCCCGCGGACTCAGCATCTGGGATCCACTGCGCGGATGCGACCTTCCCAAAGACGGTGGCACCGTGCGTTTGTCCATTGACATCATCGCTCAAGAAGTCTTACATCAAGAGCTTCTGGGAGTGCGGGATCACTACCGAGCCCAGTGGGCTGGCGGTATCTTGATGAATCCCAAGACCGGCGAAATACTGGCCATCTGCAGCGTACCCGATTTCGATCCGCTTCGCCCCGAGACCGGTTCCCAGGCTCACCACAAGCTCCGGCCAGTGACCGATCTTTTCGAACCCGGATCCGTTTACAAGATCGTGGCCGCTGCTGCGGCATTGGATCGGGGGATTTTACAGGCTGGTGATTCCATATATTGCGAAGAAGGGGCCTATCGGCTCGCCAATAAGATTTTGCGCGATGTGCACCCTCACGGCTGGCTGTCCTTCGAAGACGTTCTGGTCTATTCGAGCAATATAGGCATGGCTAAAGTTGCCGAGATGGTGGGCTCCAAAGAAATCTATCGCTATGGCGTAAGATTCGGTTTCGGAAATCCACTCGGCGTCGAGTATCCGGGCGAGGCGCAGGGCTTCTTGAGGCCGTATGATGCCTGGAACGTAATTGACAGGGCCAATATAGCCATGGGGCAAGGGGTATCCGTTACCATGCTGCAGATGGCCATGGCGTTCGCTGCCATCGCCAATGACGGCATTTTGATGGAACCGAGATTGATCCAGAACACCACGGATTCTGACGGTCAACGACAGTCGTATCCACCCCGTGAAATCCGCCGGGTGATGGAACCGAAAACCGCGCGTACTCTGCAGCGCATTCTAACCCAGGCCGTGGAGAGAGGAACCGGTCAGAATGCCGCCATCGCCGGTCTGCAGATCGCCGGAAAGACGGGCACGGCTCAATTGCCCGATCTGGTTCACGGCGGTTATTATCAGGATCGCTTTATCGCCTCCTTCGTCGGATTTCTGCCTGCAGACGATGCCGATCGCTTGTTGATCATTTCCGTCTGCGATCCGAAAGGCGCACACTTCGGTTCACAGGTTTCCGCTCCGGTTTTTAAAAAAGTCATGCAGCGCCTTCTCCCCGCCGATGCCATTCGGAAATCCTGGGAAGCAACCCCTCAAGAGTTGGCCGCGGTGCAGGGCGGACTACATCAGGATGTGTCTTTACTGCGGATGAATGATGCAATGAAGAGGCTGGGCGGTCAATATCTTTCCGATATTTCCCATAAAGATTCCCGAGATTTGGATGAGCGAACACCGGATCCCAAAGTTGTGCCTGACTTGAAGGGACTGTCTCTTCGCCAGGCCGTCAGCAGGCTTTCGAAACTCGGAATTAAGGTTAAGATCGAGGGAAAGGGCTGGGTTGTCCGCCAATCTCTTCGGCCCGGTACCCCCATAAAGAAAAATAGCGTCTGCATATTGAAGGCGAAACCTTAGAGGATAATCCGTTGCGGCTATCGGAATTAGCCAGGTCCGTCCCGGATTGCAGGATCATCGGCCGGGGTAATCCCGAAATAACCCGGGTGGACTACGATTCCCGGCAGGCGTCTCCGGGGAGTCTGTTCGTTGCCATAAAAGGAGCCCGCACCGACGGCCACCGGTTCGTTGAACAGGCCTTCGCTAATGGCGCGGCTGCGGCTGCAGTAGAGGAACGGGTTCTGCGACCCCCTGACCGCCCGCTCATCGTCGTGCCCGATGGGCGCCTCGCGCTGGCTCTTTTCTCCGGAGAGCTTTGGGGCCATCCGGATCGAGAGATGAGTCTGGCGGGCGTCACCGGCACAAACGGTAAGACCACCACCGTCAATCTGCTGGCGGACATTTTTGCAAAAGCCTGGGGTAAATCCGGAATGATCGGGACGCTGGGAAATCGCATCGGGGATCGTTTTCAAACGCAGGAACGAACCACGCCTGAATCGCCGGATATCCTTCAATTGCTGTCTCAGATGAGGGCGGAAGGGTGTCGGGCCGCCGCTATGGAAGTCTCTTCGCATGCGTTGGCCTTGAAGCGGGTTTTCGGTTTGCAGTTCTCCGTGGCGGCCTTCACCAATCTGAGTCAGGATCATCTCGATTTTCATAAGAATTTCGAATCGTATTTCGAAGCTAAGGCCGCGCTGTTCAGCGATTATGGAATCGGCGTCGCGGTCATCAACGCCGACGACCCTTATGGTGAAAGGCTCCTGGACGTGACGTCAGCTCCGGTTCTGAAATATTCCCTGAGCTCCCCTGCCGACGTTCAGGCCGCATCAATAGAACTGTCGGTCGCCGGCATTCGCATGGCGGTACATACACCACGCGGTGAAATGAATATATCTTCTCCACTTCTGGGGAAATTTAACGCCTATAATCTGCTCTGCGCGCTCGCCGTTTCCGAGGCGCTCGAGATCCCTCATGAAGATTCCGCGGCCGCGATTGCGTCGTTTCACGGCGTTCCGGGGCGGATGCAAAGTTTTTCTCTGGGGAATCGTCGTGCATACGTGGATTACGCCCACACCCCTGAAGCGTTGCAACTGACAATCGAGGAATTGAAGAGCCTGACACCAGGGCCGGTTCACGTCCTCTTCGGGTGCGGAGGGAACCGGGATAGCGAGAAAAGGCCTTTAATGGGCCGCATCGCCGAGGAAAGAGCGGATAAAGTGTACGTTACGACGGACAACCCGCGGGATGAAGATCCCGAAGAGGTCATCGCCGAGATTCTCGCGGGAATGATACATCCGGAAAAAGCAAACGTTATTCCTGACCGCCGCCGGGCCATTCTTACCGCTCTTGAGAACCTGCCGGATTCAGGAGCATTGCTTATCGCCGGAAAAGGCCACGAAAATTACCAGGAAATCAGAGGAGTCAAATACCCTTTTGATGATTCCGAAGAAGTCCGCCGCTATATTGAGGCGCAGCGAGGATGAGCTTGCGATTTGAAGATCTGCCTGGACTTATTCCCTGCCGATTGGAGCCACCCGGTTTAAGCGGTCAGCTTGGCCCCTCTGCAATTGACACCCGCAAGCTGAATCCAGGGGAACTCTTCTGGGCACTGAAAGGCCAGACTGCAGATGGCCATGATTACATAGAGGACGCTTTCCGGAAAGGCGCGCAGGCGGTCGTCGTTGAGGAAGACTGGTTTCAATCCCGGAAAGATTCGCTCTCCTCAGGTGCGTTTGTCGTCGTCAAGGATACCCTGTCCGCCTTGCAGAATCTGGCGAAAGCACACCGAGAACGGTTTCGCATTCCGGTGATCGCCTTAACGGGCAGCAACGGCAAGACTGCAACGAAAGAATATTTGGCGGCCGCCTTAGGTCTCCAATACAATATATTGAAGTCGCCCGGCAATTTCAACAATTTCATCGGAGTCCCTTTAACCTTGCTGCAGTTCACCGAAGAGACGGACATGGCGGTTGTGGAAATGGGTACGAGTCAGCCGGGGGATATTCACCTGCTCTGCGAAATTGCAAAACCCGACCACGGCCTCCTCATAAACGTCGCACCAGCGCACCTCGAGGGCTTCGGTGATCTGGACGGTGTGGCCGCCGAGAAAGGCAAGTTGCTCACCTCCCTTCCTCCGACGGGAGCCGCCTTTGTGAACTGTGACGATCCCAGAGTCCGCCGCATGAAGAGTACGGCGGGCATCCGCGTATGCTTCGGATTCAATGCTGAATTGGCCGAGGCGGATTGCTGTCGTATGGTCTGCGCCGAAAATCTGGGATTGACGGCGCAGGGCAGAGGGTGTTTCCAGCTTCGCAATGTCACCTTTAAATTGAACTGGTATGGGAGACACCAGGTGCAGAATGCCCTGGCTGCGGTCGCCGTCGCCGATCATTTTAGTATCCCATTAAATGAAATGGCCGACTTGTTTGCCTCAATGCCGCCTATTAAAGGCAGACTTAACCTTCTCGAAATCGGCGGAGTTAAGCTGATTGACGATACCTACAATGCAAATCCAGCCTCCACGGCTGCCGCTCTGAACTTCCTGCAAGCTTTGCCTCTAACCGGAAAGCGGTACGCGGTTCTCGGCGATCATCTGGAATTGGGAAAAGACAGCCAGAATCAACACCGGCGTATCGGAAAGTTGATCGGTGAAACTGACCTAACTGGAGTTTTTTTGATTGGCCCGGAAATGCGGCATGCGCGAGAAGAAATCCCTGAGCGTGTATGCTTTTACCTTGCGGATCCGGTGAACCTACAACCCGTTCTTTCCGAGATAATCAGGGTGGTGCAACCCGGTGATGCGCTTCTGGTCAAGGGATC
The DNA here is from genome assembly GCA_964533705.1 of uncultured bacterium. Lineage (GTDB taxonomy): Bacteria > Electryoneota > B3-LCP > B3-LCP > B3-LCP > CAZHMN01. Next base: position 14,904 of record CAZHMN010000030.1, on the reverse strand, counting down.
GCGCGGCATGAGATTGGAGCGCATCGTCGAAGGCCTCATAAGTCATTTTAATAAGGGTCAAAGCTGATGTTTTATCATCTATTTTACCCGCTTCACGAGCATATCTCCTGGCTGAACCTGTTTCGCTATATCACCTTCAGGTCGGCCGGTGCAGCGATTACGGCTCTTCTGATCAGCTTCCTGGTGGGACCCTACATCATCCGTCGTCTGAAAGCCTCCCAAATTCAGGAGGAAATCCGCAGCGACGGCCCCAAAACCCACCTGGTCAAAGCGGGAACCCCGACGATGGGCGGTTTGATCATCCTCTTTGCAGTGGTAATCCCCACGCTGCTCTGGGCGCGCCTGGACAATCTCTACGTGGGACTCATCCTCATGGCCACAACCTGGATGGGGTTTGTCGGTTTCTACGACGATTATCTAAAAGCCATAAAAAAGAAGAAAAAGGGATTAGTCGCCAGGTACAAGCTGGCCGGCCAAATCTCCCTCGGCGTCATTATCGGCTTGATCCTGCTTTCAGCGCCACGGGCGTTGGGGTTAAATTTCTCGCATCATGTCACCGAAACAACCGTGCCCTTTTTTAAAAATCTGCTCTTCAATTTCGGCATCCTTTACGTTCCCATGATCGTTCTGGTCATCACGGCCACTTCCAACGGCGTCAACCTCACTGATGGACTGGACGGACTTGCAATCGGCATCGTCGGCATTGCAGCCGCCGCCTTTGCTATGATCTGCTACGTTTCCGGACACGTGCAGTTCAGCGATTATCTGAACATCATCTACCTTGACACCTGCGGCGAATTGACCGTTTTCTGCGCAGCCTTGATCGGGGCTTCGTTGGGTTTTCTCTGGTTCAATGCTCATCCCGCTGAGGTTTTTATGGGCGATACCGGGAGTCTGGCTTTGGGGGGCGCGCTGGGCACTCTGGCCGTCCTGATCAAAAAGGAGTTCTTCCTTCTGATCATCGGTGGAATGTTCGTCATAGAAGCTCTATCGGTCATCATCCAGACCGGTTATTTCAAATATTCCAAAAAACGTTTCGGTGAAGGGCGGCGCGTTTTTCGCATGGCCCCCATTCACCATCATTTTGAGCAACTGGGCTGGCCGGAATCGAAGGTTGTGGTTCGTTTCTGGATTCTGCAAATTTTGCTGGTGCTGATTTCGTTGACCACGTTCAAGATAAGGTAGGCAATTTGGTGCTGACCGCTGGCGACATATTGAGCTGGACGACCCTCCCGCCCCGCCTGAAGGGGATGAAGGTTACTGTGCTGGGATTAGCGCGCAGCGGTCGGGCTGTAGCGGAGCTCCTGCTGGAAGCCGGCTGCCAAGTCTTCGTCAGCGATTCAGCCCAAAATCAAGCCATCCAAACGTCTGCCCGGGAATTGCAGGCCTTGGGTGTGGCAGTCGAAACCGGCGCTCATACCGAGCGATCCCTTGAATGCGACTTCCTGGTCCGCAGTCCCGGCGTTCCGGCGGATAATCCCATTCTAATCGAAGCACAGCACCGCGATAAACTCGTCGTATCCGAGATCGAAGCAGCTTCCTGGTTCTGCCCGGCTCCGATCATCGCCGTGACCGGATCGAACGGCAAAACGACCACGACGGAATGGCTGGGCGATCTGTTTCGCCGCACCGGTCGAAACGTAGAGGTTTGCGGCAATGTGGGGCGCCCTTTCTCAGCCGCCGTCGCCCGGCTTGATTCGCAATCCGTCGCCGTCGTCGAAGTTTCCAGCTTTCAACTGGAGAACGTCATCCGTTTTCGTCCTCGCGCCGCGGTTATCACAAATTTTTCACCCGATCATCTCGACCGCCACGATTCTTATGAAACATACCTGGCTATGAAATGCCGCATTTTCGAACGCCAAACCCTTGAAGACCTGCTGGTTTATAATCGGGGTGACCGAGAACTGTCCCGCCGGGTTGCCGATGCTCCCGGCCGTGAGTTTTCGTTCGGTTTGAACGAACCTTCCGATAGCGGCGCGGGACTAATAGGAGAAAACGTCATTATTATAGATCAAGACGGAAGTCACTCGATAATAGCCAGCCGGAAGGTGGGCTTGCCCGGCCGCCATAACCTGGAGAACGCTCTGGCCGTCGCTTCCGTTGCCTGGGATTTGGGTGTGGAGAAAGGGGTGATCGCCGCTTCTTTGGCTGAATTCCCCGGTGTGCCCCATCGTCTCGAGACGGTTTTGGAATCCGAGGGCGTCCTCTGGGTGAATGATTCCAAAGCGACCAATATCGCCTCGGGTTTGGTGGCCCTGGAGAGCTATACAAGGCCGATTATCTTATTGGCGGGGGGGAGGGATAAGGGGAGCAGCTTCGAATCTATATCCCGGAGAGTGGCGGCTAAAGTCAGGCTGGCGATCCTCTTTGGTGAAGCTGGATCGAAGATGGAAAAGGCCTGGGCCGCGGTGCTTCCCGTGAGGCGTCTATCCTCTCTTTCAGACGCAATCAGGGCGGCTTTTCAAGAAGCACGTGAAGGAGACGTGGTTCTACTTTCCCCCATGTGCGCCTCATTCGATGAATTCAAAAACTACGAGGAACGCGGCGATAAATTCAGAGAAATCGTCCGGGAGATATGCCTAAAAAAAGCGTAAAAAATAGCGTTCTGGGCTTCAGCCTAAGTGATGCACCGTCGCGACATGGAGACCGGCTCTTCACCTTTGCGTTGATCGGCTTATGCGTCACCGGCGTGCTGATGGTTTACAGCTCCTCCTTTTACAAAGCGTTCGATCTCTATCGCGACCCGTACCATTTTCTAAAGGAGCATCTCATTCGTCTGGGGATTGGATCTTGCCTGTTCCTAATTGCTTACAGGTTTGATTACCACTGGTTGCGCCGCTGGAGTATTTTGCCCTTATTCCTCTGCATCGTCGCCCTTATTGGGGTGCTTTTTACGGGTGAGGGCGTCAACCGCTGGGTGACGATAGCGGGAGTTCGCCTGCAGCCCTCTGAATTTGCCCGCATCGCCTTAATTGTCTACATGGCGGACTGGTGTTCACGAAATACCAAGAAGCTGCGAGAATCTTTCAACAGTTTCCTTTTTATGTGTCTGTCAGTTGTCCTGGTTTCAGGGCTGGTTATGGTGGAACCCAGTTATTCTGCTGCAGTGATGATCTTTGTCTCCGGCGGGATATTGTTGGTTCTGGCGGGCGCCAGGTGGCTTCATATCTTCGCGGTGATGCTGCCCGCTTTGCCTCTAACCGTTTATATGGCTCTCGCCCAGCCTTATCGCCTTAAGCGTTTGCTGGCCTACCTGAATCCGCTGGCTGATCCGCTGGGCGCGGGTTACCAGATCAATCAGTCGAAAATCGCCGTGGGCAGCGGTCAATTGTGGGGATTCGGATTTGGCATGAGCGGCCAGAAGTTCCACTTTCTGCCGGAAGCGCATTGCGATTTTATCTTTTCGATACTCTGCGAAGAACGTGGATTTATCGGTGGGTTCATTGTTATTTTGCTCTTCGTCGTTCTGGTCTGGCGCGGTATGAGGATCGCCGCTCGTTCACCGGATCCCTTCGGTTTTCTTCTGGCGGGTGGATTGACCGTTTCCATAGCTCTTTTTGCAGCCGTTAACATTGCCGTAACGTTGGGGGTGTTTCCGGTAACCGGATTGCCGTTACCCTTCATTTCTTACGGAGGCAGCGCCCTGATCGCCAATCTGATCGCCTGCGGCATTATCCTCAACGTTTCCCGGCACACCGATTCGCCGGAGTCCATCTGATGACGGTACGCGCCCTCATCGCCGGAGGCGGAACGGGCGGGCATCTCTTTCCGGCCCTCGCCGTCGCGGAAATATTACGTGAAAGAGGTGCCGAAACCCTCTTCGTTGGAACAAAAAGCGGCGTGGAAGCCAAAGTGGTGCCCGAAAAAGGATTCGAACTGGAATATCTGTGGCTTTCCGGCTTTAATCGTAGAAAAATCGCTTCCAATCTGCTGTTTCCCATCAAAGTGCTGGTTTCATTCATTCAATCATTCGTCATAATTAGCCGCTACCGTCCGCAGGTCGCTCTGGGAACCGGCGGATACGTTTGCGGGCCTATTCTCCTGGCGGCTGCCATCCGGAAAGTGCCTCTGCTCCTGCAGGAGCAGAACAGTTTCCCCGGAGTAACAACGCGCCTGCTGGCTCGCTTCGCCGGGGAAGTCTTCCTGAATTTCAAAGAGGCGGCTTCTTATTTACCGCAGGGAACGAAATGGCGCTTTCTCGGCAATCCGGTACGGCCGGGATTCTCGCAACTTGACCGCCGGGAGGCAATTAAGCTGTGGAAGCTGAATCCCTCGCTGCCGACTCTACTGGTCTTCGGTGGTTCGCAGGGCGCTTTAAGCATCAACAAGGCGGTAGCGGAAATATTGCCGCAATTGGGCTCCCTCTGCAACCTGATCTGGAGCCGGGGGCGGATGGATACGTCCGAACCCAAGGGCTGGACCGGACCTGGGGTGATGGTGGTCAGGCCTTTTATTGATGACATGCCCTCCGCCTGCGCCGCGGCGGATTTGGCCGTCTGCCGCAGCGGGGCGATGACGTTGTCGGAGTTGCAGGCTGCCGCCCTGCCCGCCATCCTGATTCCTTATCCATACGCCGCGGGGGATCACCAGAAGCGCAACGCTGAATCGTTCTCAGGGCGGGGAGGCGCCCTGCTGATCGAAAACCGCGATCTTAACGGCAATAAGTTATTATCAATGATTCAAGCTCTATTCGATCAGAGGGAGAGATTGGAAGAAATGCGGACTGCTCTGAAGGCGTTTCCCAAACAAGATACGGCCGCGGTCATCGCGGATGAGATGATAAGAATCGCTGAGAGCGGGCTAAAAAAAACTCTGGATTCTGAAGTAGCACCATCTTAATCATGTTTTTTCGAGTCAAAAATCTTCATTTTATCGGCATCGGAGGCATCGGCATGTCCGGTATCGCCGAGGTTTTGCTGAACCAGAATTTTACGGTGACTGGATCTGACCTAATGGATTCGGATATCATCGCCCATCTGCGACAGCTCGGCGCCGATATTTCTATCGGTCATAGGGCTGAAAACGTCCACGGCGCTCAGGTGGCCGTCTATTCTTCCGCGGTCAAACCCAACAATGTCGAATTTGTGGAAGCTCGCAAACTGGGTATCCCGGTGATCCCCAGAGCTATGATGCTCAGCGAACTGATGCGCATGAAGTACGGCATCGCCGTCGCGGGGACGCACGGAAAAACCACGACGACTTCAATGATCGCCGCAGTGCTGACGGAAGCCGATCTTGATCCGACGTTTATCGTGGGGGGGAGGGTCAAATCGCTGGCGACTAACGCGCGCCTGGGTTCAGGTGAATTTTTGATCGCCGAAGCGGATGAGTACGACCGCTCTTTTCTGCGCTTGACGCCGACGATTGCGGTTATTACCACTCTCGAGACCGAGCACCTGGATACCTACGGCGATCTGGAAGAAATCCGGCGCGCCTTTATCCAGTTCACGGAAGGAGTTCCGTTCTACGGTTCGATTGTACTCTGTCTGGATGAGCCGACCGTGGCTTCCCTGATCCCCGACCTGCGCCGTCCGGTGACGACCTATGGTCTGGAATCCGGAGTTGACATCCGCGCCCGGAATTTGAAATTCTCGGAGACGCAGTCCCAATTCGAGCTGCTGGTGCGCGGTGCCAAGCGCGGCAGGATCACTCTGAATCAACCCGGTTTGCATAACGTTAAAAACGCCCTGGCGGCTGTAGGTGTCGCCGAGGAGTTGGGAATAGATCCGAAGCGCGTTCAAAGAGGTCTGGAAAAATTCAATGGCGTCGAGCGCCGCTTCGAGATCAAGGGAGAAGCCGCCGGGATCATGATTGTGGACGATTATGCCCACCATCCGACTGAGGTTAAGGCCACGCTGGCGGCCGCCAGAAAGGGTTGGAATCGGCGCATAATCGCCATATTTCAGCCCCATCTTTACAGCCGCACCCGTGATTTCGCCCAGGAGTTCGGTGAGAGCTTTTCCGATGCCGACGTCCTCGTCGTTACCGGGATTTACGCTGCACGGGAAGAGCCCGTTGAGGGCGTCAGCGGCCAGTTGATCGCCGACGCGGCCGTCAGAGCGGGGCACCGCAACGTTCGCTACCTGCCTGAGATAAATTCGTTGGTGCCCGAGATTATCAAGCTGGCGCGTCCGGGAGATATGGTTATCACGCTGGGAGCCGGCAGCATTTGGAAGGTCGCGCGTGAGTTATTTCAGCAACTCAGCGGGAGCAAATAGACATGGATCGGCCCCCGGAAATTCAGCAAAATGTTCCTCTCGGGCCGATGACGGCTTACCGGATTGGCGGGCCGGCTAAATATTACGTCCGCCCCGTCAATCGAGAATCTCTGCTCAGGGTCCTGCGCTGGGCGAAAGCTCAGAATCTTCCCTACTTCATCATGGGCGCTGGAACCAACCTGCTGGTTTCGGATCGGGGTTATCCGGGATTGGTGATCCACTTGAGGGGATTTCTCGGCGACATGGGGGAACCGACGCCGTACGGCGAATGGCAGGTCGGCGCCGGCACCCTGTTAAATGCGTGGGTGCGCCGTACTGCCTGGAGGGGTTTTAAGGGGGTTGAAGCCTTAATCGGCATACCGGGGACGGTCGGGGGAGCGTTGCTCATGAACGCCGGGGCTTTTTCCCAGGAAATCTGCGAGCAGCTAATAAGCGTGGAAGTGATCCGGGACGATATGGAGATCGAAGAATTGAAAGTGGATAGCATCGGATTTTCATATAGAAGCGCACCCGGACTGAAAGGGAAAGTGATTCTAAGCGGCCGCTTTCAATTGGAATCCGATGATCCCACCGTGCTCCTGAATCATCTGCGGGAAATCATCGCCATGCGGCGGGATCGTCAGCCACTCCAGTGGCCCTCCTGCGGTTCGGTTTTCAAGCGTCCCGAAGGCGATTACGCCGGGAGGCTCATCGAGGCGGCGGATTTGAAGGGATTACGCTGCGGGGATGCGCAGATTGCAGAGCAACATGCCAATTTCATCATAAACTGCGGAAAGGCAAAAGCCGCTGACGTATTGGAATTGATCAAGACGGCGAAACGGAGAGTCCTGGATAGTTTTGGTGTCGAACTCGACAGGGAAGTCATTCTGGTCGGATTTACCGAGGAAGAGCTTGAAGGCACGTAAATCAAGAAAAACCGGTCGTACGAACCTGTCGAAGCGCCGAGCTCCCAAATCTCGCCGCCGAGGCCTGGGGGGAAGTCTCTTAGCTGCGATATTTATGCTGGTTGTACTATTCTCAGCGGTGTGGTTGGCGTACCCTCATTTCTGGGATTACCTTAGCCGCCAAGAGGCCTTCAGAATTGAAAAAATTAGCTTCGAAAATGCGGATCATATTCGGTTGTCTGAACTGAATTCGTTACTTCCGCCGTTAGAGGGAGTTAATCTCTTTGCCATTGATCCCCCGACGATCTGTAGCGCCATTCGTCAGCATCCCTGGGTGGACGATGTAACCCTGTACCGCAGGCTGCCCGATAGATTGATCATATCTGTAACGGAGAGACGTCCCGCAGCGTTGATCTCTGGTGAACGCATCTGGGCCTTGGATGCTTCCGGAGTTTTATTGCCGACTGATAGCTGGAGTGGGACTCTCGATGTCCCCCTGATCAACTATTCCGTGGAGCGCGATTTAAAACCGGGCTGCGTACTCACCCACCGGCCCGTTTTGGATATCTTGATCGGGTTGGAAGCGCTGCGGAGAAGGCTGCCGGAACTGTGGCGGATGGTATCCGAAGTATCCTGGGACGAAAAAGGACAATTGCTCCTCTACTCATCGGCCAGTCACACCCGCATTCTCCTGGGATCCAAACCCAACTGGCAGCAGATGGTGGATTTCTATTCATTTTTAATTTTTCAAGGGGGCGGTTCAGGAATTGAAGATATAGATTTTGTGGATTTGCGCTTTCGGGGGCAGGTGATCGTCAGGAAGGGTGTCTGATCATCCTGACGATTCGAGATGATCTTAACCACTTGCGTGAGGGCGAAATGAGCAGCAGAAAACGAAATGCCGGAGAAGGCGATCAAAATGTTCTGGTCGGACTTGATCTGGGTACGTCCAATACCACCGCGATCATCGCCGCGCGGGACGATAGTGCCTTGAGTATCGTAGGGCTGGGGAGCAGTCCCTCGCAGGGCATGAAAAATGGCGTTGTGGTCAACATTGAGCAGACTGTTGAGAGCATCATCAACGCTATCGAGGCCGCAGAGCGCATGGCCAATACCAGCGTCGAATCCGCATACGTCACCATATCGGGCGACCACATCCGCTCGGTCAACTCCAAGGGGATGATTGCCGTTGGAAGGTCGAGCAATGGCACGGGTACGAAAATCACGCGTGAAGACATTCAGCGCGTGATCGAAACCGCTCAAACCGTCACCTTTCCCGCCGACAGAGAAGTCATCCACGTCGTCCCGCAGGATTTCCTGGTGGATAACCGCGTCGGTTTTAAAGATCCCGTGGGGATCGTCGGCCTCCGGCTGGAGGCCAACGTTCACATCGTCACGGCTGCCATGGCCGCCGCGCAGACGATCCTCTACTGCCTGCAGGAAATGAACATCGAACCGGAGGAGCTGGTTCTGCAGTCCCTGGCCGCCGCCAACGCAGCCCTTACGGACGATGAGAAGGAATTGGGAGTTACGCTTCTCGATATCGGCGGAGGCACGGCTGACATCGCCGTCTATCGCGATGGCGCGATCAGGCACACGGCAGTAATCGGTCTGGGTGGGGAGAGTGTCACCCGGGATCTGGCTCACGGCCTTCGCATCCCCCGAAATGAGGCTGAAAAGCTGAAACTCGAATATGGCTGTGCGCACGCCAGTTGCCTGACGGATGAGGGTCCAATCGATTTGCCCGGGAACGGCGACCGGCCTGACCGCCAGGTTACGCGGGATATTGTCTATTCCATCATTCAGCCTCGAATGGAAGAGATTTTCGACCTGGTGATTAAGGAACTGCGGCAAGCTGACTGCATCAACAACCTCACCGCCGGAATCGTCCTCACGGGCGGTGCGGTGCTGATACCGGGCACGGTGGAGCTGGCGGAGGAGGTCTTCGGACTGCCAGCCAGGCTGGGCCGGCCTCGTGATTTGGGCAGCTTGAAGGAAATCGCCGATTCACCCATTCATACGACTGCCGTCGGCCTGGTGCTATATGGGGCCATGCAGCAGGATGCCGAAGAACGCGGCTACCGTATCCCTCGTAAGCGCAATAAACGTATGCGGTTATATAACAGTAAACTGCAACAGATCAAACGATTGATTACGGATTTCTTCTGATTGAGCGTTGCCCAGATAATCCCAATAAAAACGGTGGGAAAAACCGAAATCAATAAATTTTAAATAATTCTGCGAAGGAGTGCTTATGGAGGAATTGCGAATTAGATTTGGCGAGGACGATGACAACAAAAAGGCTCGCATAAAAGTCATCGGTGTTGGTGGTGCGGGGAATAACGCCATCAACAGGATGATCGAGGCAAGCCTCGCCGGAGTTGAGTTCATTGCCATCAATACGGACGCCCAGGCGTTGGAAATGTCCAAAGCCACACGCTGTCTGCCCATCGGCAAATCCGGTTTGGGCGCCGGTGCAGATCCCGAACTGGGGCGCCAAGCGATGGAAGAGGATCGCGATAAGCTCTTTGATTTCCTGATGGATACCGATATGGTCTTCATCGCCGCGGGGATGGGCGGCGGCACGGGAACGGGAGCATCGCCGATCGTTGCTCAGGTCGCCAAGGAGATGGGTATCCTGACGGTCGCGGTCATGACCAAGCCCTTTCTGTTCGAAGGCCGCCAGCGCATGGTTCGAGCTGAAGAGGGCATCCGAAAAATGAAAGAATACGTGGATACGCTGATTTTGATTCCCAATCAGCGTTTGGTCGCCATTATCGAGCGGGGCACGCCGCTGCAGGATGCTTTTCGCAAGGCGGATGAGATTCTGCTCCAGGCGACGCGCGGCATCAGCGACCTGGTTATGGTGCCGGGATTGATCAATCTGGATTTCGCCGACGTGAAATCGGTCATGTCTGAAGGCGGGGATGCGTTGATGGGTGTTGGCACGGCAAGAGGAGAAAACCGCGCCATCGAAGCGGCTCAGCAGGCCATCGCATCACCTTTCATGGAAGACGTCTGTATAGAAGGGGCTAAGGCGGTTTTAGCCAACATCACCGGCAATCTAAGCTTCGATGATTACAACGAAGCCTCCAACGTTGTCCATGAGGCCGTCGGGGATGAAGCCAATATCTTTGTCGGTGCGGTAATTGATCCCAACTCGGATGATGAAGTCAGGGTTACCGTTATCGCCACCGGTTTCAATTGCGTTGATAGCAGGAAGGCGAAGCTGGGACAGAGTGAGACGAAAACTGTAGGGGGCATTTCCCGGCAGGTTCCTTACCGGCCTAAGCGGCTGGTCTTCGATCGCCCCAATGTGCCCACGCCCTCAATTGAATCGGTTGAAGCGACGGCGGAAGCCAAGAAGGTGCCCTTTGAACGTCCGGCCGCCGTGCCCGTCAACCTGGACGATCGCAATATTCCCGCTTTCCTGCGCAAGCAGATGGATTAGCGTTCCCCATCCCTGTTGGCGATTTCAGGATTGGAAATCCTGGGATGAAGTATCCCTTCTCGGTTTCATCGGTGCAGCGTTGTGAAGAAAAGCAGAACCGCAGGTCGCGCGGCGGGCAACTCCTCCACGGCAGAAAGAAGCGCACTTCAGCTCAGGTTCAGCCGCGAACCTCAGGCGGTGATCCTATTCCCTGCGCACTATTCCGCTGCCGTCGCCAATCTGGGATATTTGGCAATCTGGGAACGGCTGAATTCCAAAGAAGGCTTTTCCTGCGACCGGGCCGTTTGGGATCCTCGCTCGGGGAAAGAACCACGGGGCGTTCAGACTAATTTGCCCCTCTCCGCTTTCCCCTTGATTTTCGTTTCCTCCAGTTTCGAATTAGACCTCATCGCTGTTATTGATGCCCTGCTGACGGCGGGCATCGAGCCCCTGGCGAAAAACCGCCGGCAATCCGATCCCCTTATCGTTGCCGGCGGCGTTTCTCTTTCCTTGAATCCTGCACCCTGGGCCCCTTTTATTGATCTCGCCATCCTGGGCGAAGGTGAAGAGGCCATCATGGAATGGTTGCAGATCTACCTGGATTGGCTGGCTCTGAAAGGGTCGCGGCCCGAGTTGATTGCAGAATCTTCCCGTTTACCTTACGTCTTCCTCCCCGACTTTCCTGAAAGAACGGTCATCCCGGCTGAATATGCGAAGTACGCTGAAGATCCCGCCTGCTCTTCAGTTGTCCATCTTCAAGGCCACTTCGGTGACTGCTGGCTGGTGGAGATCACGCGGGGGTGCCCGCATCGCTGTCGCTTCTGTGCGGTTTGCGGCCTGTATTCGGCGCGTTTTGCCGATGAACAGGCGGTACTCGATAAAATGGAGAAGATGAACGCCCTGAATGCACCCAAAATAGGTTTGGTAGGAGCCGCTGCGGGCGACTATCCTGGCCTGAAGAGTTTAGTGGGTCATATCATTCAAAGCGGTCGTGAAATCACGATTTCCTCGCTGCGCATCGAAAGAGCCGATGAAGAGCTGCTGCAACTTCTAACGGCTGGTGGTTTACGCACATTGACTGTGGCTCCAGAAGCCGGCGGTGAGGTTCTGCGCAGATATTTGGGCAAAAAATCCTCCGATGACGACCTGGTCGAGTTGCTGAAAGCAGCCGGCCGAGCCGGTTTGCGCAGAGTGCGCCTCTATTTCTTAATCGGCCTACCTGAGCCTGAACCACCCCAGGCCTTAATCGCTTTAGTCCACCGTCTCCATAAGGAAGCTCCCCGCAGCCTGAAACTCGATCTCAGGGTCTCCAGCTTCATCCCTAAGCCGGGCACGCCCTGGGAAACGGCGCCTTTCGCGCCCGTGAAAGATCTGAATGGGATTAAGAGCCAACTGCGCTCTGCCTTTGGCAATATGCCACGTGTAAGTATCCGATTTGAATCCACTCGCAGTGAACGCCTGGCGGCTCTTCTCTCCCGCGGAGATCGCAAACTGGGTGAAGCTCTCCTGAAGGCTCGACGAGCCGGACGACCCCTCGAACAGGAACTCAGGCTTTCCGGAATAGACCCCGCGAATCTGCTTGAGCCGGCCTCGAGCCCACAACTCCTCCCCTGGCATTTCATTCATCATCATCCCTAAACGGCATCCTTTCTACTCTTTTCTTCAGGATTCAGAAGTTCTATACTGGTTTGCAAAAGTAATTGCCGATACTATATGCCTTTTGAGTTGTCATTCCCGCGCAAGCGGGAATCCAGCTGTAATAATAACAGCAAAAATAGATTTCTGCTTTTCCCATAGGGACCTCTTCGTGGCGCAGGAATGACATATTGATGAACTGGAAATTGCTTTCGAGTATTAGTATAACTGCATAAGACTTGTCCTTTTTTAAAGTTTTCGGGTTGATATGAGGAATTTTGTCTCGTATATTATATGTACTTAGCAAAAATTCAATGGAGCCATTATGCGTTCTGGACGATTCGCATGGTATGCGGTAATAGGTTTAATGATTATTTTGCCGCTGACCAG
>CAZHMN010000030.1:0-2247 GCA_964533705.1 uncultured bacterium | reverse complement strand
GCGAAGAAGGCGCTGTCAGTGCGATTCAAGCCTTTGCGAAGGCCAAACGCGCCGATTGGCCTGGTTTGGAATACGCCGAGTTTACCCTCTTGAACGTCCGTAGAGTCGGCGAAATCTGGCACGTGGCCCTGCAACAGACGGCTCAGGGGATACCCATCTACGGATCGAGATTAGATGCCAGGATCACTGAGGCAGGCTATCTGACCGCCCTTTCCGCTCGTTTATTCCCACCGGATCAGTTGGATTTGATCTTTGCCATTGATGATCGTACTGCACTGTGGGCAATAACTGATGATCCCTCCGCCACGATTGACTTCAGCCGCCGTGTTTTATATCCTGTGGTGATTAACAGCCGCGTTGATCTGCTGCCCGCCTGGCAGGTGCGAGCCGTCACCGAACGGGCCGATTATCGACCGGCGGGTATCGTAAACGCTCGAACCGGCCAGGTATTACTTCAATATAACGACGTCGCATTCGACGAAGTCTATGGAAACGTCGCCGGTCTGGTTTTGCCGCATTACTGGAACGACGTTCCCCAGGCATGGGAGCAGAAATACCAACAGGTCTCGATCACCGGCCAGGGTACGACCTATACGGACGCATTGGGCAATTACTCCCTGAGCGTTCCATCGGGACAATACCAGGTTCAAGGCCGGCTGTATGGCTATTACGTTGACGTCAATGTGGACGGTGGAGAGGATGCCACCTATCTCGGCACTGCTTCATCTGGTCAGCCTCATATCTGGATATGGGATTACGATTTGGCCCGCCAGGACGAAGTCAACATGTATTACCATACCACCCTAGTGCATGACTATTTCAAAGAACTGGATCCCGATTTCACCGCCCTCGACTACCCACTGTCCGCCACCGTGTCCTACGGAGATAACTACGAAAACGCCTTCTGGAACGGATCGGGCATTTTCTTCGGCGAAGGGGGCAGTATGTTCCGCAACTTCGCCCTCTTCTGCGACGTGATCTACCATGAATACACCCACGGCGTCACCGACATGATTTATCCGCAGGGGATGCTCCCCTACGTGGGTCAGTCCGGTGCCATGGATGAGGCCTGGTCGGATTACTTCGCCTGCACCATTACCGAAGAACCGCTGATAGGTGAAGGCGGCCTTTATACCAATGGCCAGGTGATGCGCAATCTGGACAACAGTATGGTTTACCCCGATCATTGGGTGGGCGAGGTGCATGCTGACGGGCAAATCATCGGCGGAGCCTTCTGGGATTTGCGGGAGTTGGTCGGAGCCGCAATTGCCGACTCGATTCTCCATTTCGCCAAGTATTCGCTGGCTGAAACCTTCGAAGACTATTTCCTGGATGTATTGATCTACGATGACGATGACGGCGACCTTTCGAACGGTGGCCCTCACCATCCAGAAATCTACGAGGCATTCGGCTTGCACGGCATCGGCCCGGGCATCGAACCGGTACTGGGAATATTTCCCACGGAAGTTTACGAAGACGGTACAGGCGGTTCAGTGGGCAACAGCGATGGCTTCTTTGATCCGGGTGAAATCCTCTCCATGACCTTCTCGGTGTCCGATTTCCGGTATCTCTACCCCCCGGATGCGCAAGACGTCATCGTTACGGTAAGTTCGGATGATCCTGACCTGACTTTTGATCCGGAAATTTTCTCGCTGGGTGACATCCCACCCGGTGGAACCGTGCAGGCGCCGGAAAGCCTCATGATCACGGTTTCGCCTCAAGCCGATCTGGCGTTTTCGAAAACCATCTTCGACATCAGCGCCAACGGCGGCTCCTATTCGACCTCTGATGAAGTTGAGATCATCATTGGGCATCCTCTGACCCTGCTGGTTGATGATGATGGGGGAGGTGAATACGAACAGTTCCTCGATTCCTCCCTGCGCGATTGGGATTTGGTTTTCTCCACCTATTCCGTCGCCGATCAGGGAGAGATCACTCTGGATTACTTGAATGAGTTTCAGGTGGTTATGTGGATGACGGGCGATGAAGGATCGAATACTTTAACCGCGGACGATCAAACCAATCTGAGCGCCTTCTTGAATGCAGGAAACGATTTGTTATTGACCGGGCAAAACCTCGTCGAAAATATCGGATCGAGCGACTTCTTCGCTGATTACCTCGGAGCCGCACCGCTGGCCGGTAACGTGGGCGAGGTGGTGCTGGACGGCGTTTCCGGCGATCCCATCGCCGATGAGCTCTGGGTCATGATTCTGGGTGCGGGGGCTGGCAACAACCAGACTTCACCCG
>CAZHMN010000029.1:28241-33143 GCA_964533705.1 uncultured bacterium | reverse complement strand
ATTGGGCATCAGATTATGTTCCCGCCAGGATTGAAGCGAAGCGATTCCTGGCGGCGACTATTCTCTGTTGCGTCAGGTCTCGTCCTTAAGAGTATGACCGTCTGCCCTTCACTTCTCCTGTCAGGTCACCCGGCCGCGCCACAAGATCGAATGAATTGTCAACGTCGGGGGAGGTCAGACATTCTTGTCTGACAGGCAGAAATGGGCGTAAGCCCCCTCGGTGGCCTATCCTCCCCATCTCTTTCGAGTTTTTCGAGCTCTCGGGTCGCCGCACCCGACAGCAACTCTTAACGTCGATCAGGTTCGGAGACCTGACAGCATACTGAATTTCACGCATTTCTCTTAGGCGGGGGCAAGCCCCCGCACTACCTTTTTCTGGATTCCGGATCAAGTCCGAAATGACACCATCGGCTGACTTGTGGCATGCTTCTGCCCCGCCAGGGACGAAGCATGTCTTTCCCCTCGCCAATCCCAAAGCCGGGGAGGTCAGACATTCTTGTCTGACAGGCAGAAATGGGCGTAAGCCCCCTCGGTGGCCTATCCTCCCCATCTCTTTCGAGTTTTTCGAGCTCTCGGGTCGCCGCACCCGACAGCCTGCTGCGGGGTGCCCCACAGCTCTGCTGTGGGTAACCCAATCCAACAGCCCTCTGCTTCTTATTCTTGCGGCCGTCAGGTCAGGAGACCTGACGGCACATTAAATATCGTAGGTCGGATTCTCCGAATCCGACGATCATCTGAAAGCAAAAAAGGCCGGCTTTTCACCGGCCCCTTCACGTTAATTTCATACGCACTCTTTGATGGCTTCAACCAGCTTATCCATCTCCTCCCGGGTGCGTTTTTCCGTCACGGCCACCAGGAAGAGATCCTGCCAGCCGCCGTCAAAACGCCTCAGATCGGGCCCGAGCAGGAAGCCCTTGTCGCTCAATTTCCGCAGGAGGTCGGGGACGTCTCCTCTATATCTCACCGGAAATTCCTTGAAAAACGGTTTATCATAGGCGATTTCGAAGCCGTTGATTTTGGCGATTTTAGAGGCGAGATAATGAGCTTTCTGTAAGCATAGGTCAGCCATTTCCTTTAAACCCTCTTCGCCCAGCAGAGTCAGCGTTACGCAAGCGGCTAGGGCACAGAGGGACTGGTTAGTGCAGATATTTGAGGTCGCTTTTTCGCGACGGATGTGCTGTTCGCGGGTTTGCAACGTCATCACGAAACCGCGACGGCCCTGATTGTCGGTCGTCGCGCCGATGATACGGCCGGGCAATCTCCTCATCAATGGTTTCTTAACCGCGAAGATCCCCAGATAAGGCCCGCCGAAGTTCAGTGCATTACCCAATCCCTGTCCTTCGCCGGTGACGACGTCGGCCCCCTGTTTGCCGGGAGCTTCCAGCAATCCCAGCGAAATCGGATCGGCGCTGACAACCATCAACGCGCCGGCATTGTGAGCCTTTTCGACAAACTGAGGAACTTCTTCGATGAAACCCAGGAAATTGGGATTCTGGACGATCACGGCGGCGGAATTGCTCAGGGCTTCCTCAGAGATTCTCTGATCAGTAACTCCATCGGTCAGCGAAACCAGCTCTACCTGGATTCCAGAGGCATGAGCGTAGGTGGCCAAGACTTCGCGGTAATGCGGGTGAACGCCCCTGCTGACCAGCACCTTTTCACGCCCGGTGTGATTGCAGGCCAAGTACATGGCTTCGGCCAGCGCGGTGGCTCCATCGTAGTGGGAAGCGTTGGCGGCGTCCATGCCTGTCAAGGCGCAGATCATGGACTGGTATTCGTATATCGCCTGCAGGGTTCCCTGGCTGGCTTCGGCCTGATAGGGCGTGTAGGCCGTGTAGAATTCGCTGCGGGAGATGACGGCGTCCACGGCCGCGGGGATGAAATGATCGTAAGCTCCGCCGCCCATGAAACAGGTGTAATACCTCTCGGAACGGTTCAGGTAGCTGAGTTGCTTGAGGTGGGCCAGGGCTTCCACTTCGGTCAGCGCCGGAGGAAGGTTCAGCTTCTTTTTCAGTAGAATCTCTGGGGGTATCGTGGCTAATAATTCGGAAAAGTCCTTCACGCCGATCTTGAAGAACATCTCCTTAAGGTCTTCTTCCGTGTGTGGCAGGTAGTGATCCATTTATGCTTCACCGATGAGTTTTTCATAGTCGTCCGCGGAAAGCAGGTTGTCCACCTCGGACGGATCTGAGATCTTTATCTTAATCATCCAGCCGTCGCCATAGGGGCTGTTGTTGACGGTTTCAGGGGCTTCATCCAGAGCAGCGTTTACCTCGGTTATTTCGCCACTCAAGGGGGCGTAAAGATCGCTGACGGCTTTGACCGCCTCAATGGTGCCGAAGGAATCGCCCTGGGATACGGAGCTACCCGCTTTGGGCAGTTCGACGAAGACGATGTCTCCCAGCTCTCCCTGGGCGTAATCCGTGATGCCCACCGTGGCAACGTCGCCCTCGATGCGGGCCCATTCATGATCTTTGGTATACTTCAATTCTTTGGGGATATTCATTTAATCCTCCTGAGGGTCTATTATTTCAAAAACTGATTTAAGAATCCTGTATGGACGTTTCCCGCGATGAAATCGGGGTGTTCGAGCACTTTCTTGTGGAAGGGGATGGTGGTCTCTATGCCCTCGACGACCATCTCCTCCAGGGCGCGGCGCATCCTGGCCAGCGCCTCTGGGCGGTCCTTTCCCCAGGCGATTATTTTGGCCACCAGCGAATCGTAATTGGGGGGGATTTCGTAGCCGGCATAGACGTGCGAATCAATGCGGATGCCGGGGCCTCCGGGGCAGTGCAGTTCGGTAACTTTGCCGGGAGACGGCAGGAAGTTTTTCTCGGGATCTTCGGCATTGATGCGGCACTCGATGGCGTGTCCCTGCAGCTTGATATCGCCTTCTGATAATCCCGTGTCCTCCCCCATCGCCGCGAGGATCTGCGCCTTCAGCAGATCAATACCGGCGACCATCTCGGTGACGGGATGTTCGACCTGGATGCGCGTGTTCATCTCCATGAAGTAGAAGTCGCCGTTCTGGTCGAGCAGAAATTCCATCGTCCCGGCGGAGAGATAATTAACGGATTTGGCGCCTTCCACTGCGGCGTTTACGATCCGTTTTCGGAGTTTGGGCGTTACCGCCGGCGAAGGGCTCTCTTCGATCAATTTCTGGTGGCGGCGCTGAATGGAGCAATCCCTTTCACCGAAGGCCAGCACGTTACCATCGGGGAGACCCAGCACCTGTATCTCGATGTGGCGGGGATTTTCCAGATATTTTTCGATATAAAGATCACCGGAACCGAAGCTGGCTTCGGCTTCAGCACGGGCCATTTCGAAGTTTGACTCTAAATTATCTGACTTATCTACGACTCGCATGCCCCTGCCGCCGCCGCCCGCGGATGCCTTGACGATGACGGGATAGCCGATTTCTTCGGCGAGACTAAAGGCACTCTGCAGGTTAGGAATAGCGCCCTCGCTGCCGGGTAGAATGGGAACACGGGCGGCGCTCATCGTCTTCCGCGCTTCCGATTTGTTGCCCATCAGCGCCATAGTATCGGGCCGCGGCCCGATGAAGGTGATGCCGTGCATGGCGCACATCTCGGCGAAATCGGCCGATTCGGCCAAAAAACCGTAACCGGGGTGTATGGCGTCTGCGCCGCTGATCTCAGCGGCGGCGATCAGATTCTGGGGACGAAGGTAGCTGTCCGAGGCTGATGGCGGGCCGATACAGACGGACTCATCGGCGAAAAAGACGTGAAGACTATCGCGGTCAGCGTTGGAATAGACGCTCACGGTGGGAATCTGCAGTTCCTTACAAGCGCGGATGATACGCAGGGCGATTTCACCTCGATTAGCGATCAGAATTTTTTTAAACAAAGTCGGTGTCTCGATGATGTCAGTTGACGAAATAAGGAAAATATTTTAGGCGGCTTCAATGGTGAAGAGCGGGTGGTCGAATTCCACTGGCTGGGCGTTCTCGACCATCACTTCAATGACGCGTCCATCGTAATCAGATTCGATTTCGTTCATCAGTTTCATGGCTTCGATGATGCAGAGAACTTGCCCCTTGCGGACAAAGTCACCGACCTGCACGTAGGGTTCGGCATCCGGTGATGGGGCCGCGTAGAAGGTTCCCACCATGGGCGATTTAATGACCCTGACGTTACGCCCGACCATCGCTTCCGATGCAGCGGAAGTCGGTTCTTCGACCGGCCCCGGTGCCGGTGGAAGTTGAGCCGCCGGCTGGGATACCATCGTCACGGTCGGATTCCCCGCCTGACCGTCTGCAAGAGTTGGTTTGGCCAGCCTTATTTTTCGGTCTTTATCGGATATTTCGATTTCTGAAATCTGGCTGTTCTCCAGAAGGCGGACCAGCC
Source organism: uncultured bacterium (assembly GCA_964533705.1). Taxonomy (GTDB): domain Bacteria; phylum Electryoneota; class B3-LCP; order B3-LCP; family B3-LCP; genus CAZHMN01. The sequence continues at coordinate 28,776 of CAZHMN010000029.1, read as the reverse complement.
TGCGAATTTCTTTAAAGTCAAGCATAAATTCTCCCGAATGAATTCCAGCTCATTCTTTCACGCGTTCAATATAGGTGTTTGTACGAGTATCCACGCGTATTAGATCCCCCACTTCGATGAAGAAGGGTACGTTTACTTTGGCACCCGTTTCCAGGATGGCGGGTTTGCTTCCGCCGGATACGGTATCCCCTTTGACGCCGGGATCGGTCTTCTCAACTTTTAAGGTGATAAAATTGGGCAACTCGAAGACGATGGGGGCGTTTTCCTGGAAGCTGATCACGCATGTTTCGCCTTCTTTCAGGTATTTCTCGCCTTCACCGATCACATCCGCAGACACGTGCACCTGTTCATACGTGTCGTTGTCCATGAAAACGTAATGTTCGCCGTCCCGGTAGAGATATTGCATCCTTTTTTCTTCCAATCGTACTACGTCCACGGATTCACCCGACCGGAAAGTGTTTTCGATAACCCTTCCCGTTTTGACGTTCTTGAGCTTGGTGCGGACGAAGGCGCCTCCTTTGCCCGGTTTGACGTG
>CAZHMN010000029.1:18902-28141 GCA_964533705.1 uncultured bacterium | reverse complement strand
TGACGTTCTTGAGCTTGGTGCGGACGAAGGCGCCTCCTTTGCCCGGTTTGACGTGTTGAAACTCTACGATTGCATAGAGCTCGTTCTTAAAATTTATCACCAATCCATTTCTAAAATCTGTCGTTGAACCCATACTATTCTCCAGAGAAAGTAATTACGGTTTTTTCTATATTACCGCTAATTTATATCAAGAACAATTCAGGGGCCTTCTTCGAACGGGTACAAGTCCAAGTAGGTGTTATGGAAGGAATTGCTCTTCTGCCATTGCGGATCCTCCGGATCAACAATGCCGGTATCACCGGCATCGGGCCAGCCCGCTCCGAACTGGAAGTGTTTATAAGCCAGTAGATAGTAGTACTGATACGGATCTGCGGTGTTTAGATCGTAGCTCATGAAAACGGGCAACCACAGGAAGCGATCAGCGAAATCCCAGGAATCCCAGAGCGATACAGGCTGCGTCAGCACATCATCTCCACCCAATTCTCCGTCGGGTCCGAAGGTGGTTGCCACATCGTACTCGTAGTCCTCGTAACTCCCATAAATATAATTGGTACCCGCGTAGAGCACGTAATCGGCCTGAGTCGAAGGGCTCGGTTTACCGGACAGGTAGATCTGCACGTCGCCATGGCTGTGAACCAGACCGCTCTGGAAGAATATGCGGTATATGCCGTCCGGCAGATCCTCTCCGGATGCATCTTTTCCCGACCAGGAAATGAGGTGCAGACCCTTCGGCAGCATTGCATCCATGATTACCACATTCCACTCGCCGGATTCGTCTTCAGCGTGAATTTCAACCTGGGCTTCTGTAGGCAGAACAAGCTCGATCAGCAGACGGCCGGCACCGGGGATGAAGGGATTCGGGAAGGCACCGATCGCCCAATCAAGCACGTCATCGCTCACGGAAATTTCGGGTAAGTTCAAACGCTTTCCATTGCGAAATTGCGGCAGCAAGGCGGTTTTTCCGCCGGCGGAGGGGGCAAATCCTCCGAGAATGACCCAGTCATCGGGGTCCACGGACAGGGTATCGCCCCATTCATCCCGCTCGGTGATGCCGCTGAAGACCCGCCCGGATGAGGTTGGCGAATCATCTTTCGAACAGCCTGTGACCAGGGCCAGAAGAACGCCTGCCACGATTATTTTATATGCTTTCAAGATTACCTCCCAATTTCTTGCGGATTTTCCAACAGCCTCAAAAAAGCGGCTTCATCCAACACGATTTTGCCAAGCTCACGGGCCTTGGTCAACTTTGATCCGGCTCCCGGCCCGGCGATGACGAAGTCGGTTCTGGCGCTCACCGACGAGGTGACCTCGCCACCCAATGCTCTGATGCGGTCGCCGGCCTGCTCACGAGTGAAATTTTCTAAACTCCCGGTCAGCACGAAGGTTTTTCCCATCCAGGGCCGTTCAGCCTCCTCGCCCTTTTCCTCTTCCATGCGAACCCCGGCGCTTTTCAGCTTTTGAAGTATCTGTATATTCGCCGGGGAAGCGAAAAAGTCCCTGATGGACTGCGCCATAGCCGGACCGATTTCATGGATTTCCAGCAATTCTTCCAGCGAGGCATTTTGCAGGGCGTCCAGCGAGCGATAATGACGAGCCAGGATGCGAGCAGCTCCGATACCGACGTGGCGGATACCCAGGGCGAAGATGAGACGCTCCAAAGGGCGGTTTCTGGATTCGTCGATGGCTTTTATGAGGTTATCAGCGCTCTTTTCCGCCATTCTCTCCAGCGGAATCAGCTTATCAGCCGTGAGCGAATAGATATCGGCGTAATCCCCGATTAGATTGGCGGAAATCAGTTGTTCAATGACCTTTTCACCCAGGCCTTCGACGTCCATCGCTGCGCGGGAGACGAAGTGCTCAATGCTCTTTTGCACCTGAGCCGGGCAGCCCCGATTTTCGCAGCGGCGGACAACTTCGCCTTCAGGCCGGAAAAGAGACTCTCCGCAGACCGGACAGCGATCCGGCATGACGAAGACCTCGCTCTTCCCTGGCCGTTGCGACACATCAACTCCTGTGATCTTGGGAATGACGTCTCCGCCCTTTTCCACGAGAACAACGTCGCCGATCCTCAAGTCCAGGCGAGCGATCTCATCCTCGTTGTGCAGGGTGGCTCGTTTCACGGTCGAACCGGCCAATTTGACCGGTTCCAGTTCGGCGACCGGCGTGACGGCACCGGTGCGGCCCACCTGGAGGGTAATATCCAGCAGACGCGTCTTGGCGGACTGCGCCTTGAATTTGTAAGCCGTTGCCCAGCGGGGGGATTTGGCGGTGGCGCCCAAGCGTTCCTGCTGAGCAATATCATCAACTTTGATGACGATTCCGTCAATATCAAATGGTAGATCGGGACGTTTCAGCTCCCATTCTCGCCAAAATCGAATCACTTCTTCCTTGTTATTGGCTATCCGCCACTCTTTGAACGTGGGCAGATGGGCTTCTTCAATCCACCGCAGGGCCTGACTGTGAGTCCAGCCGCTGCGGGCGATGCCCTCGAACCAGAGTCCGTAACAGGTCAACTTCAGGGGGCGCCGGGCGACAATGCGAGGATCCCGTATCTTCAAAGTACCGCCGGTGGCGTTGCGAGGATTTGCAAAAAGGGGATCGCCCTCCTTTTCTCGCTCGTCATTCAGCCGTTGAAAGTCCATTCGTTCCATGTACACTTCTCCGCGCACGTGAACAGAGGGCGCGGGCATGGCAGTGGATAGCTTAAGCGGCAGGGATCTGATCGTCTTGAGATTGGCGGTGACGTCATCGCCGACCTGCCCGTCGCCGCGGGTGGCTCCGCGGACGAAGCGGCCGCTCTCATAGAGTAGATCAATGGCGATGCCGTCGAACTTCAGCTCACAGACGTAACGATAAACCGCATCATTTAGTCCCTCGCGAACTCTGCGGTCGAACTCGTTGAATTCCTCCTCGTTATAAACGTTACTCAGCGATAACATCTGCACCGGATGGCGCACCGAGGCGAATTCCTCGGAGGGCTGACCCCCGACCCGTTGCGTTGGGGAATCAGAAGTGACCAGTTCGGGATGCAGCGCTTCGAGGCGTTCCAGCTCACGCATTCTGCGGTCGAATTCCTCGTCGGAGATTTCGGGCTGGTTCAGAACGTAATAGAGGTATTCGTGGTGCCGCAGATCGCGTCGCAACTCTTCGATGCGGCTTAAGACATCATCGTTATGGGCGCCTTCCGGAGCGATCATATGAAAGTGGTTCCAAAAGCCAAAATTTCGCGAATTGGGCTAAATTTAAGCAATTTTAGCCCCACTTTCAAGCGTTTTTTGCCACTTTTAGCAAATTTTATATTAAAGATCGAAAGTGATTTCTGCTCTTCAATAAAGTTTTACTGCTTCCCCGAATGCGAGTAAGAAGTTGTTGAAGAGAGGAGCTTGCCATCGTATTTATGTTCTCCATTAGGCGTATTAAAAACAGAAAAGGCGACCTTAGGCCGCCTTTTCTCTAATCAATTTGGTTCTGGTCGCTAATTACCAGCCGATCCCGAATACATCTCAAAGTTGTCCTGATCCTCCTCCTGGATTTCGATATAGAGCGGAACTTTTCTCTTGGCAGCATTTACGGTACAATCCCAGCACATTCCATCGACCGATAACCAGCGCGTTTCATTCTGGCATACTTTGCAGATTTTGGTATCACTGCGCCTGCCGTCGGTCTGGCGTACACGGCGGCGCCTTTTCATCTGATTTTCTCTAACTGCAGCCATGATTCCCTCCCGATCATATATCCGCGCTTGACGTCCATATCCTGCTATCGGGAATTTATTCATTCGTCAAGCCTCGTTGGGTGATACAAATCACCCATTTAACTTTTGGAACTTCTGGTCGGTTTCTCGCCGTTGATCGCTGAGTTTTTCGGGAACGGAAACCATCACCTTGACGATCAGGTCGCCGAACCCACTATTGTGCAAAGGAAGACCTTTCCCATTTATTTTAAATTTCCTTCCTGAATCGGATCCGAAAGAATACGGTACGCTTTACTCAGCTTCTTGAACTCTTCTTCAGCCTCAGCGTTGTCCTCGTTCCGGTCTGAACCCAATTGGCGTGTTTTGCGCCGATAGGCTTAAAGTATTTTTTCAGTATCTGCTTCTCGTAAAACACCCTGGATGCTGTGGTAATCTATTTTTTCACTTTGATTCTGCACAAATTGCGCTATTTATACGGAGTTTTCCATTTGGTTGTTGGAAATGCGAAAAGGCCTTTAACAGACTTTTCAAATCTACAGAAAGGCTACTTGGCACCGCCGGGCCGGAAACGGTAATCTGATTAAATGACTGACTCAATTGGATAAAAAAGCAAAACCTATGCCTTTTCCTGCAGTTCTAATTTTCGGGGAAAATTTTTTAATTCCGAAGAGACGACTGTTGATCTATCGTTTGTTGCGGAAGTGGTGGCAGATACCTGTCCGAAATGAGCGCTGAATTATCCATAAAAAAACCGCGCACCGGGCGCGGTTTTCCATTCAGGGGATGGCGTAAGTTACTTGATGTGCAGAATCTTCACGGTTGAGGTCGCCTCGGTCGTGTTGAGTATGGCGAAATAAACGCCGGAGGCCAGCGATTCTCCGGAAAGGGTCAGCGAATGCTCGCCGGCCTCGAAGGTGCCGTCCGCCAGAGTCATCACCCGGCGACCCTGCACGTTTCTGACCTCAAGCCGGATTTTGGATTGCGCCGGTAGTGTAAAATTCAGCACCGTTGTGCTGTTAAAGGGATTGGGGTGAGGAGCGTGAAGGGCGAATTCCGAGGGGAGCATCTGAACTTCTTCCTCCTGGACTCCAACCAGACCTTCGCCCTGATAGAATTTAAAGTCGTCCAAATACCAACCCTCTTCACCGACGCCTCCGTCGCTGCCGAAGCGGAAGCGCACCAAAGTGGCACCACCGCAATCAGGGATAATGACGCGGCTGAAGGTCCAGTCGAAATCGGATGAGTAGCACAAAGTGCCATTGCTCAACGGCCCCGAGTTGTTGTGAGTGATCTGATCGGGATATCCGCCGACCGGCTCAAGCTGCTCCCAGATCCCGCCAGATCCGAATTTTTCGATAATCCCGCCATCCCAGCCTTCTTCGGCATTCATCCTATGCCAGAAGGAAAGGCGCGCATCATCGTGTAGCATTACTCCTGGGCTGACCAATTCTGCATTTAGCATGGTTCCGTAGTTCCCCGAACTGCTCGATCCACATTTCCAGGAATACTGACCATCCGGCGTGTGGTTCCTCTGCGAGGAGATATGCCACTGATCGTTGTAACTGCCATAGGCGACGCCGTGCGTCCATTCCGGCGTACCGCCTTCAACGTCATCGGCAAAGACGACGTCCCAGTTCAGCTCCAGGGGAATGGTGATTTCGCAGCTTCCGCCCCCCTCCCAGGTGAGCTGCAGAGTTGCTTCAGCGTCGTATCCGACCGGGCAGCTTTCGTCAATATGGAGAACGATGGGACTGACATTCTCAACCGTGAATGAGGTTCCTACATCGCCGAGGTTGATTTGATCCTGAATGATTTCGATATAGGGATCAGCGCTGGTCAGCGTCCCATTAACGCCCAACGCTTCACAAGAGCCGGAATTTCTGACTGTGACATAGAGGTCACCCGTCTCGCCCATATCCAGGAAACCGTCATCATCTCCAGACTCGTCAACGACGTAAGTGCCGACGATTTCAAAATCGGGTTCGCCGGTGTATTCCAGATCAAAGCTCATCACCGAACCCGAATTGCTGATGTTGGTGATATAAATTCCGGAGGGTCCAGAATAGCCGTCCGTACTCGGTTCGGTCAACGGCGTAAACTCCGACTGATTATCTTCGGCGCACCAAGCTGCTCCGACGCGGAATTCGTAGGGATACCACCACTCGGTGAATTCGAGATTCGGCCAGGGCTGGGAAGAGTTATACCCGGCGTCAATCACCCGGCAACCGTAGTGATCGTAGTCCGGAGTGCCGTCGTTTAAGGGCATAGCCTCGTCAACGTGGTAAATCAGCAGGCCCGAATCCAGTTGATTGGAGCCTGGAGTGAACCAGCCGAACCAGGCGGAGAAATCGCTGTCCCAGTGATCGAAAAGAGCCTCGGGGCAGGAGGAATTGCGGTTTTCCACCAGGAAGTACTCGCTTTCCGACCCATTGATGGGGATTTTATAGATGACAGGGTTTAATTCGATTTCCGGCACCTGGATATTGGTCTGCGAAAAACCGAGGACGATGGGATCCACCCAGCCCAGCAGAATTTTGAAATATCCGGCGTGATGATTAGGGATCGCTCCTCGGCCGTATGAGGAGATGCCGTAGCCACCATACCCCATGAGTCCCCAGTCCATCACCGGGTGGTCATTGTCGTCACCCAGAATGGTAAAAGTGGAAGCGTTCAGTTTTTCGTCGTAGTCATAGAGGTCGGGCAGACCCAGCAGGTGAGTGTATTCATGGGCGAAAACGCCGATGGATTCGATTTCGCCGCTGGAACCATCGCCCGCCAGTTCGGGATCCATGCTGTAATCGCTGACCCAGACGCCGTCAAGATAAACCGCCGGGAAAGCCCAGCGGTGCGACCAGATGTCATCAACGCTGCCGGTGTTCTCCGCTCCCGGCCCCTGGTGCACGATGATCAGGGCGTCCACCCAACCGTCGCCGTCGTTGTCGTAGTTGGAGAAATCAACGCCGAGCTGGTCGGCCGCTAAGACGGCTTCCTCGGCCAACTTCTGAGCGTTGTGGGGATAACTGCTGAAGCCGTAGTTATTGTTGGTATAGTAAGAGTAGTTATTCTCGGCCGTCACCCAGCCGACGACCTCTCCGTCAACGCCGAACTGCGCGTAGGAAGATTCCATGAAATAGTCGTTCATGCTGCCCGTCGGGTAGATGCCGGTGGAATAGAGCAGACTATCGAAGCTCTCGGACTCGTGAGTATAGGGGACGTCAGGCGTGTGGATCAAAATGGTCAGCGCCTGATCCACGTCATCCACTCGATCCGGTTTGAGCGGCGGAATCTGATTGGCGTCCAGCGGGAAAACCGGGTAGGGGTCGCCGGTGGTGGTCGAGCGCATGGTCACGGGATCGTAAAGACCGGGTCGGGGTAATATTTCCGCTTTCAAGCAGGAAATCGAAAGCCCAATTACAGCGATTAGTAAAACTGAGGTTTTCATTCCCTTCATTTTCAGCACCTCATGGCAAGGAATTATGTCTTTTATGAAGCATTTTAATTCTCTTATTTATAACACTATAACTCACAACCCAACTTACCCATCTGAAACGATCATCTGGTGGATTTTCGCGGCCACCGGGTCGGCGCAATGACTCTGGTTTCCCAGAATGACCACGTCAATATCGTAACCCGGATAATAGAACACTTTGGCGCTCACGCCAGGGTCATCGCCGCCATGACCATAACGCACGACCTCACCTTTATCGAACAGAAACGCCAGGCCGTATCCGTAGGCCCAATCCCCATTGGGGTCCTCCTGGATGGGGCCCTGCGGCTGAAGGATTCTCGTGGTCAGTTCCCCCGAAAGCAGTTGTCCCTCGCGGAGCGATCGCAGGAAGCGAACCAGGTCGCGCGCCGTGGAGTAAGCTCCACCGTCCGATGAACCGCGAACCGGCAACGAATAGACGTTCTTCTTCCAGCCTACCGCCCGCCCCTCTTTATTCTTAATAGGCTGGTGGCCTTCGGCGACGTTATCCCTGACAGCGTCGAAGGGGATAAAACCGGCCTTTTCCATGCCGGCGCGAATGAAAACGTTCCGTTTGACGTATTCGAAATAATCAATCCCGGTAGCCTTCTCAATCATCAGGCCGATCAGGACATAACCGGCGTTGCAGTATCTGAAATCGTTGCCGGCATTGAAGAGCGGGTCTTTTCCGGCAAATAGGGCAAGGAAATCGGATAGATTTTTGAAGGCATAATTGGGATTGCGGTTCCAGAGTTCGGCGTAGCCATCCACGTCATCGTCATATTCGTCGAAATAATCGGCGATGCCCGAGGTATGGGTGAGCAGATGGTGCAGGGTGACGTTCGAGGGGACGTTGCTGACGTTTAATTTCAGGATATTCTGAACCTTGCTCTCCAGGGACAGCATACCCTCTTCAACCACCTGCAAGGCTGCGACGGCGGTGAACATCTTGGTCACGGAGGCATGGGGAAAGATCGTATCTATGGTGTTGACGATCTTCCACTTCATGCTGGCGTAGCCGTAGGCATTTGCGAAGAGATCCTCTTCACCCTGTTTAACTAAAACGACGCCCGAGAATTCCCCCTGCTGCGTCAATCCTCGAATATATTGATCCAGTTTCTCCCGATTCATCGGGTAATCTCTCCAGGAATCGTATTTCTACCGTTGTTTCCCTTTGAATTTCTCAAAGGCCTCCTGCAGACGTCTGGTGAGAATCCCCGGCCGGCCCGATCCCACCTCCTGGTCATCAACTTTCACGACCGGTGTAATCTCCACGGTGGTGCCGGCTATGAAGAGCTCGTCCGCCCGGCGAGCTTCATGCTCGAAAAGCGCGCGCTCCGCAAAGGGAAAATTAAGCTCCTTGCAGAGGCGCAGGACGACCCGGCGGGTGATGCCTCCCAGGATGTAATTCGTCCGGGGCGGCGTGATGACCTGCCCGCTGATGACGGCGAAGACATTGCTGTGGGTGCCTTCGGTGATGGCCCCATCGCGCACGAAGACCGCTTCGGCGGCGCCGCTTTCGACGGCTCGCTGGTGGGCCAGAACGTTAGGCAGCAGACCCACCTGCTTGATGTCGCAGCGGGCCCAGCGGACGTCCGGCACGAAAAGGACGCCGATGCCGTTTTCCAATTCATCTCTCCGGGGCGTAAACGGCCGGGGCGTAGCGTAAACGGTCAGGGGCGTTTCCGCCGGAGGAAACTTGTGCAATCTCGGTGCCACTCCGCGCGTCACCTGTATGTAGATCAAGGCGTCGCCCTCTTTCAAGCCGTTCTGATCAATGAGGTTCTCGGCTACATCGAGAAGGCTATCGAATTCGGTGACGTTGAAGCGGAGCTGGCGGGCGCCGTAGTTCAGACGCGCCATGTGCTCCTGAAACTGGAAGAGTCGGCCGTCATAGCTGCGGATCACCTCATACAAGCCGTCAGCGAAGAGGAAGCCGCGGTCGTCAGGCGATATGGTGATCTCCTCTTTAGGCAGGTATTTTCCGTTGATGTAGGATAGCATGGGTTCTCGTTACAATCTTCAGTTGACATTTGCACCAGAATAAATTCTGGTGCTTAGACCTGTTTTAAAGTCGCT
>CAZHMN010000029.1:8048-18802 GCA_964533705.1 uncultured bacterium | reverse complement strand
ACTCAACACCTTTGGGCGATCTGGGCAGCTCGTCTGTCCGGGGTTATTATATTGTCGGAACGGCAGATGACCTCGTACAAACCATCGGCGAAGTTGACATTTGCACCAGAATAAATTCTGGTGCTTAGACCTGTTTTAAAGTCGCTTAAGCGACTAAACTCAACACCTTTGGGCGATCTGGGCAGCTCGTCTGTCCGGGGTTATTATATTGTGTCGGAACCACAGATGACACGGATTACACGGATTTCGCTGATTACAGTCACGTGGGTTGGGCGAAGCCCTTCAGGGCGAAGCCAATGCATACAGCAACAAGATTTGCGGTTATTGGATTATACTGCGCTTGACTTAACCTATATGTGCTCATATCACTGCTTTTCCCCCACCAGCACTCCCGTCTGCTCGGTGAGTTGAATGTCATCCACGACGCGAAAGTGCGATTCCTGCATCCATTTTTTGACTTGGGCGCGAGAATAGCAGCCGCCTTTTTCCGTGCCCACGAGCATGTTGACGGCGAAGAGCGCGGCGTGCAGCGGCTGAGTGCCGTCTTCAGAGATGAAGAAATCCTTGATGATCAGGAGGGAACCGGGCGGCAGAGCGGCGTCAATCTTGCGGAAAATGGCTTTATTCTCCTCTTCACCCCAGGAATGGATGATATTTGAGAGAAGGACTGCGTCGCATCCCTCGGGCAACGGATCGCGGTGAAGATCGCCCGCCTGGAACGTCACCTTATCACTCACACCCGGGAGAGCCTTTTGGCCGAATTCGGCCCGGTGTTCATTGAAAATGGGTTCAACTTCGGGAAGGTCGAAGACGACAGCCTCTAAACCGGGATAGCGCTGGCAGGCGTAGAAGGCATAGGTTCCGGGGCCACCGCCCGCATCGAGCAGTTTCCCTCTGCCGGAAAGATTCACCCTTTCCCATAAATCGGGCGCTGACACTCGAGCGGTGTTGGCCATACCGGAGATGAAATTACGCAACTCTTCGGTGGATCGCCTTTTTCGGGGATCGCGAGCGGGCTTTCCCGACTGCAGTACTTCGCCGACTTTCGACCAGCGCTCCCATAGGTTCAGATTGTGATTCAAAATATCGCCCTGGTAGTGAGGCGAATCCTTAACCAACAGCCGTTGCGATATAGCCGTATTGGAAAAACGGCCGTCTTCCTTTCGCAACACGCCCAGGGCGGTCAGCGCGTTCAGGAAAACTTCGGCGGCGCGTGTATTCCAACTCAGGCGTTCAGCGATTTCCCTGGAAGTCATTGATTTTACAGACAACTGAGTGAAAAGATCAAAGCGGTTGGCCGTTAGCAGGAGAATGGACTGTCGGAAAGCGTTCGCCTTGGCAGAAAGCTCGGCGATCATGGCGGTGATATCGGGATCCATGGGGCTCATGGGACACTTTCGTTAATAATACTCAGTTAAAATAAAGAAGGATTGAATGATTTGCAAGTAAATATAGAGCAGGTTCGTCATTGATCCGACACAAAACCGATTCCGCAGATTAGGGTTGATCTTGACATCATAATTATTTATATTGAAATTGTCGAATTTATGAAACCCATGAGAGATCAAGCCACAAGCGTTATCAACAGCTTCAAAAAGCTCGAAGATCAGCTCAGCGATCCCAAGATCATCGGCGATCAGGCGCGCTACCGGGAACTCCTGCGCAAGCATAAATCGTTGAAATCAACGGCCGAACTGGCCCGGCGTTATCTTTCGCTTCTGGATGACCGGGATGAATACCGCGAGATCGTAAAATCCAGTAGAGATAAGGAGCTGGTCGAAATTGCCGAGGAAGAACTCCCCCGCCTCGAGGAAACAGTAAAGCAACTTGAGGCGGAGCTGAAGATCGCGCTGCTCCCCGAAGACGAAGATGCCTCGCGCGACATTATCGCCGAGATTCGCGCCGGGACCGGTGGTGAGGAGGCCGCCTTGTTCGCCGCGGATTTGTACCGCATGTACCAGCGTTATTGCGAGCGGCAGGGGTGGAAGGTGGATGTTCTTAACACGCATGAGGCCACCGCCGGAGGGTTGAAGGAAATCATCTTCTCCATTTCAGGGGACGACGTTTACGGCCGCATGAAATACGAATCGGGCGTGCACCGCGTGCAGCGAGTGCCGGTGACGGAAGCATCGGGGCGCATTCACACTTCAGCGGCATCGGTGGCCGTGTTGCCTGAAGCTGAAGAGGTCGAAATCGAGATTGATCCTAACGACCTGAAGATTGACGTATTTCGCTCTTCAGGCCCTGGAGGACAGAGCGTCAACACCACCGATTCCGCCGTGCGCATCACGCACAAACCGACGGGGATGGTGGTCACCTGTCAGGACGAGAAATCCCAGCACAAGAACAAAGCCAAAGCCCTGCAGGTGCTGCGCGCCCGGCTCTACCAAAAATCCCGGGAAGAGGAAGAGGCCAAACTGGCCGCGCAGAGGCGCGCCCAGGTCAGCACCGGCGACCGGTCGGCAAAAATTCGGACTTATAATTTCCCACAGGGGCGCGTGACCGATCACCGCATCAGTTTGACGCTCTATCGGCTGAACGAAATACTGGATGGGGATCTGGATGAAATCATCAACGCCCTGACTCTTCATGAGCAGACCAAGAAACTCGAAGCGGTATCCAACGAAACCACCGCTTGAATTAGTCCCCGGAATGAAGGTTCGGGACGCTGTACAGAAGGCTGCCGAGAGGCTATCCAGCATAAGCACCGATCCCCCCCGCCACCAGGTCGAATGGATGCTGGAATGCATTCTAAACGTCAACAGGGCTGCAATCTATTCCGACAACAGGCTAACTTTAAATCAGGAACAAATCGCTCGCCTGAAGGAATACATAGAGCGCCGTCTTCGGGGCGAGCCGCTGCAGTACATTCTGGGAACGGTTGAATTCCGCCAGATCACCCTGAAAGTTGACCGGCGGGCGTTAATACCCCGGCCGGAAACAGAGGGATTAGTTGAAATCGGATTGGAGCTGCTGAAATCCAACCCCGCGCCGAAGATCCTGGACGTCGGTACGGGTTGCGGAGCCATCGCGCTGAGCCTGCTGGATGAACATCCTGGAGCTGGCGTCACCGGCCTCGATATTAGTTCTGAAGTATTGCAATTAGCGGAAGAAAATGGCGATCTGTTAAAGTTAAGCAATAGAGTTATGTGGATAAAGGGCGATATATTTGATGATAACCTTCATAAAAAAATTGATAAAAGCTTCGACCTGATCATCAGCAACCCACCCTACGTCGCGATGGCAGAATACGCTGCTCTGCCCGTAGAGATTCGAGAGTACGAACCCGCGATTGCGCTGACGGCGGGCGGGGATGGCTTAGACGTCATTCGGCGGCTGGCTGCCGTCTGCGATAGGTTGCTGAAAACTGATGGTTTTGTCGTCTGTGAAATCGGCGAGAATCAGGGAAATGTATCCAAGCAAATATTTCGAAAGGCTGGATGGGACGTCCACACAAGGCACGATCTAAGCGGAAAACCCCGCTACCTGGTGGCAAGAAAAACCTGAGGGTGGCGCATACGGACATGGCGGAAGAAATCCTGGCAGTTCTAACCGACCGCCCCGGATTATACGGAATTAAGGGTCTCTTCCGAGAACTGGGTTTATCCCGCAAGCGGTACAACGAATACCGCCAAACCCTGCACAATTTACTGGATAACGGCCAAATCGTGCACTTAGGGAGGCGGCGTCTGGCGGTACGTAAAAAACCGAAGATCATACAGGGCATCCTGCGCTTGACGCCTCACGGTTACGGCTTTATAGACCGCCAGGAAGATTCAATCTTTATCAACGCCCGTGAGGCACGGAAGGCCTTCGACGGCGATCTGGTGGAAGTGGAAGTTATTGACAGAGGCCACGAAGCGGGACCGGAAGGCCGCATATTAAACGTCGAAGCCGAAAACAGGCAACCGCTTCTCGCCGTGCTGCGGAAAAAAGGTGCGGAGTGGTTCGCTGAAGTCAAAAGCGGTCCTCTCAACTTCTCCGCCAGAGTGGATGGAAGCATTAATGGCAATAACTTCAGTCCCGGCGATATGGTCACCGTCAGCGTCCCCGGTACGCGACGGCGCTATCCCCTGCCGAACTGTTCCATTCTGAAGCGATTGGGGGATCCCCAAGAGAAGGGCGTTGCGGAGAAGGGACTGATGGCATCGGCGGGGTTGAAGGAAGATTACCCGGCGGCGGCGATCCAGGAAGCGACGCAGTTGAAGGCGGAATCCAGCAGGAGCGGAGTCAGGCAGAACCTGCGCGATGAATTCGTGATCACCATTGATCCGGCGGACGCCAAGGATCACGACGACGCCGTTTCACTGCGACGCGATGATGACGGGAATTACCTCCTGGGAGTTCATATCGCCGACGTCAGCCGCTACGTCCGCGCCGACTCGGTCATTGACAAAGAGGCACGCAGCCGAGGATTCAGCATTTACCTGCAGCATCACCATCTGCCAATGCTGCCGCCGCGTTTGCCCGGCGAGCTCTGTAGCCTGAAACCGGGGAAAGACCGATTGGCTCTTTCTGCGCTGCTGCGGATTGACCCGGAAGGTAAAGTCATTGATCGCAGGATTATACCTTCCCTGGTGCGCATCCGCAGGTTGACCAGCTACGAAACGGCGCAGAAATATCTGGATGGCAAGGGATCTGCGAAGAGTGATCCCGAACTCAGGAAACAACTGCGCAGCATGTGGAAGCTGGCCTCAGCCCTAAAAAAGCGGCGGTTGGAGGAAGGCGGCGTTGATTTCGACCTGCCGGAGGCGGGCTTTTACTGGGAAAGCGGGGCGGCGCCGCGCAGAATCTTCCAGCAACCACGCCTGCAAAGCCACCAGCTCATCGAAGAATTCATGCTGGCTGCCAATCGTGCTGTTGCGGAGGTTTGGGTGGAACGATTCGGAACCAAATCCGCCTGCGTTTTCCGGGTGCACCCCCCTCCGGACGCTGAGAAGAGGCAAAAACTGGCCGATTACCTGGCCGATGCCGGATTTGATTGGCCGGCGGAAAAATTGACTACCACCCATCAAATCGCTTCGATGCTGGATGAGGCCCGTGACCGCTTTCCGGAGGAAGTCACAGCCGTCATCGCTCGCAAGGCGCTGATGCTGGCCAGATATGAAGCCTTCTCAAAAGGCCATTTCGGCCTGGGATTCAAGCGTTATCTGCACTTCACGTCGCCCATCAGGCGCTATGCGGATTTAACGGTGCACCGACTGATCTGGAGGCATCTAATAAAAGGACATAACATAGAGAACAAGGATAAACATAAAGAGATACTTGAAAATCTGTGCCTGCATTTAGGCGAACGGGAAAAGCGGATTGCCGAGCTGGAGCGGGAGGCGGCCAAACTGTCCGGACTGCTGTACCTGAACGAACGTCGCCATGATACCTTCCCTGCTCGCCTGGTGGAAGCTGCACAGGATAAGCTGTTCGTGAGCCTGGAAGGCCTTTTCCTGGAAGGATTTCTAACTCCCGACAGCGGAATTCAATTTCTCAGCAGGAGAAGACAAACCAATAAATACCCGAGGCGGCAGAAGGGAAGTCGCGCCCTGGCCATCGGCGATAAGCTGAATGTTGCCGTCGCCAAAATTGACCTGCTGAATCGCAAACTGGAGCTGCGCGCGGTATGAGCAGCTCTGAATGGCAAGAGGGCTTTAATTTTGAGGTTCTCGCCGAAGATCCGAATTCGTGCGCCCGGCTGGGCAAACTGACCACTCCCCACGGCGTCATCTACACCCCGGCTTTTATGCCGGTGGGAACCTATGGCGCAGTAAAGGGTATTTCACCCGATGAATTAGAAGAAGCGGGCGCACAGATCATTCTGGCCAATGCCTTACACCTGGAATTCAGACCGGGTTCTCAGATCGTAGCCCGTTTGGGCGGATTGCACCGCTTGATGGGCTGGGAAAAACCGATCCTGACCGACAGCGGCGGATTTCAGACCTTCAGCCTATCGCAGCTCATCAAGAGTAATGAAGAAGGCATCGAGGTTCGCTCGCCGGTTGACGGATCCAAACACGTGATGACGCCTGAGAAGGTGGTGGACATTCAGCGCAAGTTAGGAACGGATTTCTTGATGCCCCTGGACGTGTGCGCACCCGGCGATGCCAGCCGAAAAGAAGCGAAGGCGGCGCTGGAAACGACACTGCTGTGGGCATCGCGGTCAAAGCAAGCTTTTCAAGAGACGGAACCGATTCACGGCCTGGCTCAATCTCTCTTCGGCATCGTTCAAGGCGGCGTCTTCGATGACCTGCGGCACCAAGCCGTTGAATCCCTGCTGGCGCTTGGGTTCTTCGGTTACTCCATCGGTGGGTTGGCGGTCGGCGAATCCCGTGATGATACCTGGCGTATCGTTCAACTCTGCGACGAATTGCTGCCTCGCGACCGGATCAGGTACCTGATGGGAGCAGGCACTCCCGAAGATCTGGACACCGCTGTATCATTGGGCATGGATCTGTTCGACTGCGTCCTGCCCACGCGCAACGGCAGGAAGGGAAGCGTATTCGTGCGGGACGGCAAGCTGAATCTACGAAACGCTGCCTTCAAAGACGATCCCCGGCCAATTGAAGAGGGCTGCCCCTGTTACGCCTGCAGACCGCGCCAAAACGGAGAACCCCGATTCAGCCGCGGAGCTATCCGCCATTTAATCACGTCCGGCGAAACGCTGGGAGCGAGGCTCGGCGCGCTGCACAACCTAACGTTCTATTTAAAACGCCTGGAAGCTCTGCGATCCAGGCTGGAACGGGAGGGCGGAACCGCGACGGGAACCTCCAAGATTAGCCCCAAATTCGACGTATCAAATTAAAGGAGAATTTCATGCAACTGGCTTTTATCGCGCAGGCGGGAGCCTCCGGCGGAGGGGGAGGCCTTCTGGGTTTTCTCCCCTTCGTCCTCATTCTGGTAATTATCTACTTTCTAATGCTTCGTCCTCAAATGAAGAAGCAGAAGGAACACAGCACCATGCTTTCTTCGCTGAAGAAGAACGACGAAGTCGTCACTGCCGGCGGTTTGCACGGACGAATCGTTCAAATTGATGAAAGAGGGGGATCCCTGCAAATCCAATTGGCCAAAGGGATCGTAGTAACGGTTGAGAGGGGTTCAATCGCGCGCAAGATGGGGAGCAGAGAGGCTGAACCGCCCAGGCAAATTCCGGAGAAGAAAAGGGTTGAGGATAAAAAAGAGCAGAAGGTTCCGAATTCAGATCGAAAAAAGATTGAAACCGGAGATTCAAGGAAGGGCCAATCGAAAAAAGATGAAAGCGGCGTTGTGACCGTTGGGACGGACGGAGGGGCAGGCCGTAAACCCCGACCGCGGCGTCGTTCTCGCCGGAGCAAACGGCCTCCTCAAACCCAGAATAAAAACAGTTCCGGCACTGCATCTGAATGAAGTTACAACGGAGATCATTGACATGTCAGTCCATGACATTCGCATATACGGAGATCCAGTTCTCCGAAGGCAGACCGAACCGGTCGAACATTTCGACGATGAATTGAGATCAACCGTGGAGGAGATGTTTGAGGTCATGTTCGCAGCCGATGGGATCGGACTGGCCGCGCCACAGGTCAACATCTCCAAGGCATTTCTGGTCATCGGGATGCCGCGCGAGAACGAAGAACCGGAACGGCTGTTCTTCGCCAATCCCGAAATTCTGGAAACGAGAGGCGAATCGGCTTTCGAAGAAGGGTGCCTCTCCATTCCAGGAGTGAGTGAGGAAATCATTCGGCCGGAGTGGATCCGCCTGAAGTTTCAGGACCTGGAAGGAAAGGAGCATACCCTGGAAACGGATGGGTTGCTGGCACGCGTACTACAGCACGAAGTTGACCATTTAAAAGGCATTCTCTTCGTAGATCGGGTCACTCCAGCGCGCAAGGTTCTGCTGAAAAAACCACTCCAGCAACTGGCGGAGACCGGCAGCGTCGCCCCCGGCGAAAAAACTGAGGACATTCCTTATTCTCTATAAATCGTCCAAGAAGTCGGGCCTACTATGAAGGTGGCTTTTTTCGGCACGCCTGAATTTTCAATTCCGTCGCTGGAGAGATTCTCAAAGAGCCGGCATCAACTCGTGGGCGTGGTAACGGCCCCCGACAGACCTCGAGGCCGGGGGAAAGCGGTCAGTCCCACACCGATAGCCGAAGCAGCACAGAGATTGGGACTGCCTATTCTCAAACCGGTTGATTTTGACAATTCGGATTTCCTGGAAGCGCTGCGCGCCTGGAACGCCGACGTCTTCGCCGTGGTCGCCTTCCGGATTCTACCGGAAGCTGTCTTCGCCATGCCGAAGTTCGGCTCGATCAATCTGCACGCCTCCCTGCTGCCCGCGTATCGCGGAGCCGCTCCCATTCAATGGGCCCTCTGGAACGGGGAAAAAGAGACGGGCGTGACCACCTTTCAGATCCAACAGAAGGTGGATTCGGGGAACATCTATAAACAGGTTCGGGTAGAAATCTCAGACGATGATGATGCCGGTTCGCTGGGGCAGAAGTTGGCAGAGGCCGGTGCCCGGTTGCTGGTGGAAACGATCAGCGAATTGGAGACAGGGCGGTTGCAGGCCCGGAGTCAGAATACCGACTTCGCCACCAGAGCACCCAAGATTACCCGGGAACACACCATCATAGATTGGAAACGCCCGGCCGGGGATATCAGAAATCAGATCCGAGCTCTTGCACCGCAGCCGGGCGCTTCGACCTCTTTCGATGGACATAAGATTAAAATCTACCGAGGCGAAGTGAATGACAATCCCATCGGCCTTAAACCCGGAGAGCTGACTATAAACGATCAGAGCATCACCGCGGGTACGGGTGCCGGCGAACTGCGCATCATGGAACTACAAATCGAAGGAAAGAAAAGGATGAATACAACGGCATTCCTGCGGGGTTTTCGACCTCGAGGGGTGTTCAAATTAATTGGGGAGAAAAGATAGGCCATGTTTTTCTTCGATCCAACGTTCGTACTGCTGATACCCGCCTTGATTCTGGCGATTTACGCCCAGTCCAAGGTGAAGAACACGTTCGCGCGTTACAGCAAAGTACGGGGGACTCGAGGTTACACCGGCGAACAGGTTTCCAGAGCGTTGCTGGATATGCGGGGTTTGGGCGACGTCAAAGTCGAAGCGGCGAAGGGTACTTTAAGCGACCACTATGATCCCCGCAAACGCGTTGTGCGACTCTCGGAACCTGTTTATGGATCCAACTCCGTGGCCGCGCTGGGCGTCGCCGCCCATGAAACCGGTCATGCGCTTCAGCACGCTGATGCTTACGGGCCTCTGATGTTGCGGAGCAGCATTGTTCCCGTCGTCAGCTTCGGTTCCTTCATGGCCTTCCCGCTTTTCTTCATCGGCTTCATCTTCGCGAATTCAATAGGATGGCTGATGGACGTGGGGATTATTTTCTTCGCCGGAGCGGTAGCTTTGAGCCTGATTACGCTGCCGGTGGAGTTCAACGCATCGGCCCGCGCCATAAAGTTGCTGCGTGAAGGCGGGTATCTCAGTGAAACAGAACTACCGCACGCTCGAGCGGTTTTGAATGCCGCCGCCTGGACTTACGTCGCCGCGGCCACGATGGCTATCACACAATTAGTGCGGTTGCTGATCCTGCGGGGAATGCGGGATTAATCCATGTCGAAGTTATCCTCTCCCGGCCAATTAACATCTGCTCATGCGCACAGTGAACGCATGGCGCTGCGGGTTATTGCAAGCTGGGAAAGGGGAACAAATACGCTTGATTACATCCTCCAGGGGGCATTCCAGCGATCCAAGCTCTCACCACAGGATAAAGCCAGAGTTACTGAATGGGTTTATAACTGGGGACGTGGTCGGGGGGCGGCGCGTTACCTGCTGGAGGATAAACTAAGTCGCGGCTTAGACTCTCTGCCGGCCAAATTGCGGCGCAGGTTGGAACTCTGCGTCTGCCGACTGCTCTATGAAGAGCGAACTCCCAAAGAAGTCATCGTCTCCGGAGCGGTGGATGCGGTCAAAGGTGAATACGGAACCGCTCTGGGCAACGTGGCAAATGCGGTTCTAAGAAAAATCGCCGCTGATCCCCTCCCCTGGCCGGATGAAGAAACCGATCCTGTCGCCCACCTGGCCCATTCAACCTCTCATCCCGCTTGGATTGTCGAACGCTGGTTGCGGCGGTGGGGAAAGGAGCGAACCGAGGCGCAGCTAAAGTGGAATAACCTCAGGCCCAGCATCTGGCTTCGATGGAATGCGCTTCAGGGAGATAGAGATAAAGCTGTCGCAATCTTGCACGCCGCAGATGTGGAATTCGAAGAAGCGGGGGATTTCGCGAATTACTATCGCCTGACGAGTTCCTTCTACCCCAGGGCCGCCTCGCTGGTACAATTGGGATATTTTTCTGTGCAGGATCCATCAGCTTCGCTAGCGGTGAGCCTTTTAAATCCGAAACCGGGTATGGAGATCCTGGATCTCTGCGCAGCTCCCGGCGGAAAGACCACTCTGATGGCCGAGATGAGCGGAGGTGATGCCCGCATCACCGCTCTTGATTCTTCTGGGGAACGACTGAAACAACTGGAAAAGTCGCTGAAAGCGCTGAACATTCCTGGAGTTCAGGCAATTGTCGCTGATGCACGGCGGGCAAGGGATAATTCACACGCAAAAGCCTCACGGCCGGAAGTCTTGCAGGATAAACAGTTTGATGCGGTTCTGGCGGACGTCCCCTGCAGTGGATTTGGGGTTTTGGGGCGGCGGGCCGATCTGCGCTGGCGCAGAAAGCCCGAGGATATAGCTGATCTGGTCAAGTTGCAGAAAG
>CAZHMN010000029.1:0-7948 GCA_964533705.1 uncultured bacterium | reverse complement strand
CTGCGCTGGCGCAGAAAGCCCGAGGATATAGCTGATCTGGTCAAGTTGCAGAAAGAATTGATTCGAGCTGCGGCGCGATGCACCCGTCCCGGCGGCGTGATGGTTTACAGCACCTGCACGACCGAGCCCGAAGAAAACGGGGAGATCGTGCGAGATTTCAGGCAAAATAACGGCGACTTTACACTGGATGAAATTCCGGAAGACATTCCCGATCGTTTCAAGATCGGGAGGGGCGAAATAGCCACGTACAGCCCCAGAGACGGGGTGGATGGGATCTACGCAGCGAGATTGGCCAGAAAATCCGACGAATCATGAAAAAAACGAAGTTACTGCAGTGGAGTTTGGCGACTCTCATCGTAATAGTTCTGATTATCATTGCTTTTTTCCTGATGGACCGCGTGGTTATGCCCTATTATACCCGGCACGACGACGAGGTGGAAGTGCCTGAGGTCGTTGAGATGGTCGTGACCGAAGCGGATTCGGTGCTGAAATCCCGGGGTTTTAAGCTGGTTGTTGAGAGAGAGCAATACGACTGGAATTATCCTGAAGGCACGGTCATTGATCAAAATCCAGAGGCGTTTTCCGTTACCAAGAAGGGCAGAAGGATTTACGTCACCATCTCCATCGGCGAAAAACTGGCGACCATGCCCAACCTCACCGGCAAATCCGCCCGGGATGCAATTTTCGCCGCACAAAGCGCCGGTTTAACGCTTAGCGATGAGAATTTCGGCTACGAGTATTCCAACTATTATCCCGAAGGAGTGGTCATGGCGCAGTCTATTCCTCCGGGCACCAACATGAAAAAGGATACCCCTATTCACGTCACTGTTTCATTGGGCAGTCTGCCCAACGAGTTTCGCGTGCCCGACCTGGTCGGGCAGTCATTGGAGCGCGCCAAGAAGATTATTTTGATGTCCGGGTTGGAAGTTGGGGAAATCGTTTTTGAAATCCGGCCTGACCTGCTCCCCAATACGGTCATATCACAGAACCCGAACCCGGATGAGAAAGCAGATAGAGGTCAAATGGTTGATTTAACAGTATCCACACTTGAGGAAACCGGGATTGAAGAAGAGCAATCCACAGAAGAATCAAAGCCAGATTGATCGTCAGAAATCCACGCTGATCGCGCCGTCCATACTATCCGCCGATTTTCGCCACTTAGAAAGGGAGGTATTTCTGGTCGAAAAGGCCGGCGCAGACTGGATTCATCTGGACGTTATGGACGGTCACTTCGTGCCCAATATCAGCTTCGGCCCGATGGTCGTCAACTGCGTCAATCAAATCACCGATCTATACCTGGACGCTCACTTGATGATCGCTAATCCCGAGCACTACCTCGAGGATTTCAAGAAGGCCGGCGCGGACTGTATAACACTGCACGCAGAAGTGCCCGGGGTAATCCCTGACCAACTTCAACGCATCCGCGAACTGGGTTTGGACGTGGGGATTTCGATTAATCCCGAGACGGAAATTGAGGCGCTGGAATCCGCCTACGAACTGGTTGACTTGATTCTTTTCATGTCGGTACATCCCGGCTTCGGCGGACAGGACTTCATCGCCGCTACGCTGGAAAAAGTCAGGCGGGTCGCGGCGCGGATTCGAGCTGAAGATCGGCCCATCCTCATCTCGATAGATGGAGGCATCGGCCCCGACAATGCCGCTGCGGTGCGGCGCGCCGGCGCACAAGTATTGGTCGCAGGCAGCTCTATCTTCAAAGCGGCTGATCCAGCGGCCGCTCTTCGGGCGATTCGAAACGCCGCCGATGCCGCGATAAAATCAAAGTGAGGAGGTATCATGCAGGAGACGCTGCTGGCCCTGGCGAGGGAGCGCGGCGCTGATCTTGCAGGTTGGGCTGCGCTAAATCGCGGCGAATTATCTTTATACAGCTTATTAAAAAGGGAAGAAGCCAAGCAATATCATTCCGCACTGGTTATAGCTAAAAGGCACAGGTCGGAAGCGTTGAAAACCTTATGCGACGCGCCCACCGCGGCCTATGACCGTGACTATCGCAGATTAAATGTCGAACTCTACGAAATCGTTCGTGCTATAGCCAATTATTTAACTGCAAAGGGCATCAAAAGCAAACCCGTGAATCCTTCGGAGACTCTGGACACCCACAGGCAACGGGGGCTGGTTTCGCATCGGGCGTTGGCTGAACGGGCTGGTTTAGGGATTCGCGGCAGGAATAACCTGCTGATCACCTCGCCGAATTATCCGGGCGTAAGGCTATGCTCGTTATTGACTGAATTGAGAGTGAATGGTTCTTCGAAACAGATCTGGCCTTATCCCTGCAAAGAATGCGATAACTGCCGGCAGGCTTGCCCCGCCCAAGCGATAGGAGCAAAACCCGCGGATTTTCGGTTGGATCGCTGCATGGCCTACTTGGAGAAAGTGGAAGCCAAGGGGATTTCACCGCAGATTTGCGGAGTCTGCATGGCGGTTTGTAAGTAATCGCAGAGATCACTGATTTATATTGGGAATATTGCGAATCGAAGGTATAATGCAAGCCTACAAAAACGAAAATTTGATTCTGGAAAAATTCGAAGTCGGCCCCTTCATGGTCAATGCGTACATTATCGGGTGCCTGAAGAGCGGTCAGGCCGCCATCGTGGACCCGGGTGACCAGGGCGACCTGTTGCTCAAACGCTGCCGCGAACTGAAGCTGACTCCGAAATACATATTGAACACTCACGGTCATGCCGACCATATTATGGATAACAGGTACGTCAAGGAGCATTCACAGGCTCAGATCGTCATTCACCCGGATGACGCCGGGATGTTGACCGATCCGCAGTTGAACGTGTCTGCGTTGTTCGCCATGCCGCTGACGTCACCGCCCGCAGATCTGTACTTCCGGGAGGGTGAAATCTTTCACGTCGGCGAAATCCCCTTCGAAGTTTTGCATCTTCCCGGTCACAGTCCGGGATCGGTCTGCCTGTTTCACGATCCCATTGTGTTGGTCGGCGACGTACTCTTCGCCGGTTCCATCGGCCGAACCGACTTCCCCGGCGGATCTTATGAGATGCTGGTGGGCAACATTCGCAGCAAGCTTTTGCCCCTGGGCGATCACGTTCAAGCTTTTCCCGGCCACGGCCCGGAGACGACTCTGGGGCGGGAGAGGCGCACCAATCCCTTTTTGAATGATGCAATTTTCGGATTGTGATGACTACCGAAACGGCTGAAATAAAGACAGATTGTCCGGAGCTGGAGGCGTTTTGGGATCATCTCCGCCTGGAACGGGGCCTTTCGGCCAATACCTGCATTGCTTACCGCAATGATTTAAGCAAGTTCATCGTATTTATGCGCGCTCGAAATGCGGAAATTACCGGGGCGGAACTGGCGGATGGCATTCAATACGTAGCGGAGATCAAGCAAACGGGATTGAAAGATTCGAGCATCGCGCGGCACATCAGTTCACTGCGAAGTTTTTACAATTACCTGAACATGTCAGCGGTAATTGAAAGGAATCCTATGACGCTGCTGCGGACGCCGCGAAAATTAAGACCTCTCCCCCATTCCCTATCGGTGGAGGAGGTCACTCGCTTAATTGAGGCAGCGGACGTAGGGACGCCACTCGGAGTTCGAGATCGCGCCCTCTGGGAAACAATGTACGGATCGGGTCTGCGCGTCTCCGAAGCGATAGAGCTGGAATTCGGTGATCTCGACGCCGAAAACAGCTGGCTGTTGGTGCGGGGGAAAGGGTCGAAGGAGAGGTGGGTTCCCTTAAGTCAGCCGGCTCAAGATTGGACGGGGAAATATCTACGGGAGGTGCGCCCGCTTTTAGAGAATAATCGCGCTAAAACGCGCAAAATCTTTTTAAACGCCAAGGGCAGACCTCTCACCCGCCAGGGCGTCTGGCATTTATTAAAACAATACGCCGCCCGGATTTCACCCCCGTTGAAAATCTCCCCGCACGGACTGCGCCATTCCTGCGCCACGCATCTTTTGGAAGGAGGCGCCGATCTGCGCACCGTGCAGGAATTCCTGGGCCACGCGGACATTACCACAACGCAGATTTATACTCATGTTGACCGGAATTACCTAAAAGAAGTTCACCGCAGTTTTCACCCCCGAGGCTGATGCCGAACCTAACCCTGTACATTATCATTGCGCCGCCCATCCTGCTGGCGCTGGCCTTCCACGAATACGCTCACGGCTGGGTGGCTGACCGCCTGGGGGATCCCACGGCCCGCAACGCCGGCCGATTGACCATGAATCCGTTAGCTCACTTGGACGTGGTGGGAACGATCATGCTGTTCATCGCCCACATCGGCTGGGCCAAACCTGTGCCAGTTAATCCCTATAACCTCCATAATCCCAAGCGGGACATCGTGTGGGTTTCGCTGGCGGGGCCCGCCGCCAATATCCTCATGGCGGCCGGATTCGGCTTTCTGATTCGCGCCTTCAATACTGGAGGAATCCTGGAAAGTGTCGCCTTGCCCCAGCCCGGCGTACTCCTGCTGGTTTACGGCGTCATCATCAACATCAGCCTGGCGATTTTCAATTTGATTCCCATTCCGCCGTTGGACGGTTCGCGCATCTTAGGGGGGCTTTTGCCGACGGAAATGGAAAGGGAATACCGCAAATTGGACCGCTTTGGGCCGATACTGGTTCTGGTGCTGGTCATGGGCGGGTACATGCTGAATATTCCCATCCTCTGGTGGATCATTGTCCCTTTCATCAAAATCTTCTCATTGCTCTTTGCTGGAATTGATCTGAGTCATCTATGAAACAAAAAACCATCATTCTCGCCATTGTTATGGCGACGTTGCTGTCAGGCTGCTCACCGCTGCTGCGAGGGCCCGGTGACCGCCTGGATTACATTCAGCAAGCGTCTGATAAATACTTACGCAGCATTTATCTAAAGGGGTCTTCCTGGTCCATTATGGCGGTTGATCTGGAAAGCGGGCGGATTATCCTCAACCGGGACTCCGACCGAATGCTGATTCCAGCGTCAAACATGAAACTGCTCACCACCGCCTGTGCGCTCGAAACCCTCGGTCCCGACTACCGGATTCCCACTCTGGTGGGATATCGTGGGGAAGTTGATTCCAGCGGGGTGTTGCACGGCGATCTGGAAGTCATCGGTTTCGGTGATCCAACCGTTTCAACCCGGTACACCGGCGTTTACTCGGACGCCAGGGAAATGAGCCCCCAGGATCGCTTCACTGCCTGGGCGGATTCGGTCATCAGCCGAGGCATATATCAGATTGAGGGCAATCTGGTGGGCTATGATGACCTGTCCATCAGCAGAACCCTGGGTGCGGATTGGGCCTGGAACGATTTAAAATACTGGTACGCCGCTGAAATAAGCCCCTTCATTTACACGGACGGTTGTCTGGAGATCACTGTAACTCCGGGTGATAGCGTTGGCGACGTCGCCAGCGTTTCATGGGATCCGGACATTGATATCGTTGATATATACGATGAGGTATTGACCGTCGCAGCGGATGCCGAACCCGAGCTCCATTTCGACCGGGCGCTGGAGAACAATATCGTCACCGTTTGGGGAAGCATTCCGCTCGGTTCCGAACCTGAGAAGCTCTGGGTGGCGGTGTACAACGCGCAGAACTATTTTATGGCCGCGCTGCGGGAAGCTTTGGAAGACAAGGGAATATTGATCAGTGGATCAGCGATACCGGCACACAAGGCCTGGACAGACGACGCACAATTCAACCCGCTATTTACGCATAATTCCCCGCCACTGAGCAGCATCATACGAATCATCAACCGCGATAGCCAGAATTTATACGCCGAAATGCTGCTGCGGATTCTGGGGAGCGAGATGATCCGGCAGGGTGATCCCAGCGTAGCCGGCGACAACGATCCGTTCATAGCAGGCCGCAACAAGGTGCGTTCGTGGGAGTCCTCCATGGTCGGTTTTTCCCGGGGATTCGCCATGATTGACGGTTCGGGTCTATCGCGGCGAAACCTGAACAGCGCCAGCGGTCTAATCAAGATCCTGGTGCACATGAACAGGTCGCCCTATCGCAGCCAGTTCATTCACAGCCTGGCCACGCCGGGTCAAGGGACGTTGCGGTACAGATTCCTGGGCTTGCCTCAGGGAATTCGTCTCTATGCCAAAAGCGGCACTATGAACCGCGTCCGGTCTCTGTCCGGTTACATCAGCACCACCGAGGAGCCCAGGATCGCTTTTTCCATGATTTGCAATAATTATCTATGCGATTCTTCAGAAATCGAGGCCACCATGGAAAATCTCTGCCAGCTTTTAGCTTTGTATTTGAAGGAATCGTAACATTGTAACTTTAGTTCCATGTTGCATTTCATCGGAGGCGAATTCAAGATCTCAAAATGCTCTTTCATCGCCCGAAACCCCGTTCCTT
Source organism: uncultured bacterium (assembly GCA_964533705.1). Taxonomy (GTDB): domain Bacteria; phylum Electryoneota; class B3-LCP; order B3-LCP; family B3-LCP; genus CAZHMN01. The sequence goes on along the minus strand of CAZHMN010000029.1, from coordinate 1,604 downwards.
CCGCTACATTCCCAAATACTACAGGAAAGAGAACGATTCCGAGCGCCGCATCCAGTTCCCGCGTAGAACCAGCTACGACCCGCACCGAGGCGGCATTAGTATTTTCGCACTGCTTATGTTGATCATGCTGGTCGTTTTATTGATCAGCTATCTGATCCCGCGCCTGGGCACCGTAAAACTCGACGAAACTCGAATTTCGGTTGAAGACGTCATGCCCTTAAGTCCGTAAGAACAGCGAGAATAAATATAAAACCGGAGGAATCATGGATCAAATTGTGGAATGCGTACCCAACTTTTCCGAAGGACGCGACAAAGCCGTCATTGATGCCATCGCCGAGGCTGTGCGGAACACCAAAGGCGCCAGACTCTTAGACGTTGATCCCAACGGGGATTATCATCGCACAGTTTTCACCTTTGTCGGCACGCCGGAGGGGATTTTGCAGGCGGCCTTGAACGCCTTCGAAGTCGCCGCCGAGAAAATTGATATGAGCGTCCACAAGGGTGAGCATCCGCGCATGGGCGCTGCGGATGTGGTTCCCTTCATACCCGTCCGGGGGGTGACGATGGAGGACTGCATCGCCATCTCCGAGAAGTTCGGAGCGGAAATCGCCAGGCGATTTAACCTCCCGGTCTATCTCTATGAGAACGCCGCACGCAGTCCACAACGGCAGAATCTGGCCAACGTTCGGAAGGGCGAATACGAAGCTCTGCCCGAAAAGCTCAAGGATCCCGCCTGGAAACCGGATTTCGGCGAGGCAAAGTTCAATGCAAAGCTGGGCGCCACGGTGACCGGAGCTCGTTTTTTTCTGATTGCTTATAACGCAAATATAAAAGACCCCGATCCCGCCAAGGCGAACGAAATCGCCATGCGCATCCGGGAATCAGGACGCGCCAAGCGGGATGCTGAGGGCAACATCGTGCGGGATGACAAGGGCAAAGCCATCAAAATCCCCGGCAGATTAAAGGCGGTCAAGGGTTTAGGCGTACCACTGGAAGAGTACAAAATTTCCCAGGTTTCCATGAATCTGGTCAACTACAACATCACTCCGCCGCACGTCGCCTACGAGGCCGTTCTGGAAGAGGCGGCCACCCTGGACGCCAAAGTCACGGGCAGCGAGATCGTGGGATTGACTCCGCTGGAGCCCCTGCTGCTGGCCGGACGGTTTTACCGGGAGAAAAAGAATCAATCCCCGGAAGCCTCAGATCACGAGTTGGTCGAAGCCGCGATTGAAGGATTGGGTCTTTCGGATCTCTACCCCTTCGAACCCAAGAAGAAAGTCATTGAGTACATGATTTAAATTGCTAATCAAATAAGGAGATAATAAGATCATGTTGATAGATAAGAAGGTCAAAGATTTTTTATCAGAAACAGCCTCGTCTTCTCCGGCGCCGGGTGGTGGATCGGGGAGCGCTTTGGCCGGTGCTCTGGGTACGGCTCTGGCGGAAATGGTCATCAACCTGACGGTCGGCAAGAAAAAATACGCCGAGGTCTCAGCCGAACTCGCCGATCTATTACCCAAGTTAGCTGCAGTGAGGCAGGAACTGCAAGACGCCGTGGACCGGGATACGGAAGCCTTTAACATGGTAATGGCCGCCTTCGGGCT
>CAZHMN010000028.1:11545-33167 GCA_964533705.1 uncultured bacterium | reverse complement strand
AAATTAAACTGCACCTGGGGTGGCGCCCACCGCCCGGCGATAAGCCGTTCCAGCAAAGTAACGCACAGAAGCGCGGCGGCAACACCTGCTGCCAGGCGGGCGAGTTTATTGAATTTGTTCTTAAAAGCTGATTGGGGAAGTATCAGAATGCAGGGGATGAGCAGCGCCGTTTCGGGCCGGAGGTAAATTGCGACGCCAAAAGCAAAGCCGGCCAGGGCCCATTTTCGGCAGGGATAATTCTTGGACAGTATGACAGTGAATAATGGTACCAATAGAAGAAGCGCTAAGCCGTGTTCCCAGAAAGTCAAGCCGTAAAAGAGCAACGTTGAAGCCGTAATTAAAAGAGCCCAGAATTGGGTTTTGGCATCGCCGTGCTTTCTGAGGAGAACCGTCAGTGAGCAGACTAAAGCGAGAAAAGCCGCTGCGGGCAGGAGGTAGAACCCGAAAGGGCCAAAGATTGCGTACAGGATACCCCCCAGAACAGGCCACAGAGCCGGGAAAATGCCTGCAAAACCATCATCGGCGCGCTCAACGAATGGTTTTGGAAGCGGGAAAAAGTCAGCGCTGAATTCACCCGATGAAGTAGCTGGGATCAAAACGGATATCCCCCCGGATTGAACGAAACTGCGCGCCATCAGTCTCTTGACGCCGTCGTCTATGCCCCAGGGCAAGCCGGCGGAGATATAGTGTCCAATAAGGGCGATTAAAACGACGCTAAGGCTGAAAATCAAAAGAGGCCGGAAATTCATCCGGCCTCGATCAGGCGTCTTGTTCCTCGTTAGATAGACCAATGGATTGTCGGGTAGAAGAACCAGTTGAGCATCTCGCGGAATATTTCTTCGACTTCACCGTTGTCGTTATTGATGAAGTAAAGCGGGAATCCGAAGATGGCAGTTCGATACCCCAGCTCGTAGGTATAGTAGGTAAAGGTTTCACCCTGAATCTCAATCTGGTTTAAGACTCTCGGTTGAGCTTCATATCGAACCGCGACAGGTTTCAGGTGCATTTCAGAAATGGGATCGTACTTGTAATCCACTAACAGGACGTCGGAATTGCTCCATGGCTGACCGTAGGGATAGGTCACCCGAATTTCAGTGGCGGTGAAATTGGTTACCTGAGCTTCGATGGTGATGGTGTCGGTTGGGGTTATTTCAACGATCTTGGCTACACGGTAAACAGCGAGCAGGCCGGTATTATTGGGATAGATAACGCATTGGGTCGGCGTCGCACCTGCCGCGACCTGTGAGTCCTCGCCGTATACATAGGGACTGGTTGCCACAGTATCCGCTGTGATCGAGTTGAAGGAATAGAGCGTGACGGCGTCTTCAGAGCGGGTGAACCAATCGACATCCATCATTAGATTCGGTTGAGACATAAAGGGATTATTGGATATCATTTTTACATGGCTGGTATCAACCTGGAGCTGTGGATATCCTTCAAGGACGGGAACCGCACCGATAAATTCGATACTCTGATCGCCGGTCATCACTTTCTCAAGTTTTCCTCCGAAACCCGTCTGTAATTGCATATAGGTTCCCAGGAAGTCAGTTCCGGCAATGGCAACGTCTCCATCTGAATAACCGAAGGATCCCACCAGCACCATGCGGCCCGTGAACCAGACTCTGCCGCCCACGTCCAGGTAGTCTGCGAGGACCTCATTTCTATTGTTGCGATATCCTTCAGGGGCCTGGCCGTGATCATCGTCATAGATTAGCACCATTTTGTATTGGCCGATCAAGGAGTAGGGAATAGGGCTGGCAGATACTGCTGGGCTAATATCCGAATTGTCGAGGAAGCGCACGTCAATGCCGTCCATAACGTAGTTGTCGTTGTCGAGCTGGCCTTCCAGGTTATACAATATGTTCTCATAGAAGGCAGCGATGCTATCGCCGGGAGCTTGCCAGACGCCGCTGTTTGCTGTTTCATCCACCACCAGAATGTGGTGTTCGAAAGTTGGTTTGACGACCTTGAAGGTAATGGTGGCCGGTTCGTCGCTTAAGGTGTAGCCGTCATCCCTGACCCAGACTGAAAACGTGTAGGAACCGGTTTCAAGGCCGAATATTTGAATTTGTGATATCTCCGTCCAATCGGGATTACTCCAGGACCAGATGGTATCTCCCGGGGTTTTGATCAAGTAATATGAGAATTCTAAGGGGATCTGATAGAGCTCTTTGTCGTCGGGATCGTCGCCGCGCCAGTTGAAGGAAATCCCCTGCCAGAGGGGCGTTATTTCGTCAAGGCAGAAGAGCGTGTCTTCAACGACGTAGTTCAGAGCGTATTCCGTTTCAGCCGCTTCGAGAGTTTTGATTTGCGGGTTATTCGGAGCATTGTTGGATCTGTAAAAAGTTTTATAGACCAGATTCTGGCTTTCGGCGTTCAGGTTATCCACAGCTTTTACGAAGAAGAGATGTTCAGTGGTATCGCCTTCGGAAGTCAACAGGTAGATTCGCGCCGACATGGCGGCGGTGTCCACCCAGGTGAGCTCGTGCTGGTGTTCCCAGAAATACCCGGGATCATCGCGGAAGTTGGCGATGAATTCAGGATCAATGACGTCCGCGTAGCGATAGTATTCGACGAATCCGTCGGGGTCATAGCCCACCCAATGGACTGTGGGGGCGTAGGTGAAGATGTAGTAATTTTCGACGATGAAGGAGTAGTCAATGTAATAAGTACTATCAACCTCCATGTCGCCGTCAATTGCGACCAGAGCCGCTTGTGCGCTGACTTCCACCAGGGCTCCATTCTCCAGCGTATCCGTCCAGGTGGTATCAAAAGCCATATAGTAGTCCACGTCGGGCTGGAATTCGTAGCGGATCGAAGGATTGGAGGGGTCAAGTCCATAGACCGTCTCCGAATTCGGCAGCATGCTCGTTCCCGCCATAGAAAGGATGGGGATGGGCTTGTAAAGCGCGGAGACGGTGAAGGGCATACCGAAGTGGTCGGTTGTGTCTGCTCCGTATGCGTCTTCAGGTACATTGACGATCTCTACGGTAGGTGGCTGGTTCACCTGGAAATCACCCGTGATTTCGCCGCATCCTTGTATGATGGCGAGGCCGATGACCAGTACCAATCCGAAGCCGATTGCAAATTGTACGTGCTTACTTGACATCTTCAACTCCCACGTGGTGGTGGATTTTTGATAAACTCATGTATAGAGTTAAAGCGCATGCCTTATTACTGAACTCGAGGCTACATGGTTATCCCGAGCGTAAAGAAGGACATTGATCCCAGTTTATCAATTTTGGTAAAAGCGTAATCGATGCGCAGATCAATGGTGGGGAGGTTGAGTTTCAACCCCGCACCCAGGCATAATCCATCTGTGGAGATGGCGCCGTCTTCGTTGATGACGGGATATTCGACATAGGGGTCTTTATCGTTATCTTCGAGATATTCATCCCAGCTATAACGTTTAAAGCCGTTGATTTTTTTGCCGACTCGGAGGAAGCCCATATCCATAAATCCGTATTCCAGGCCGAGGTTGAATTGCTCTAAATTATCATTGGGATGCCAGCCTTCCACGGCCAGGATCAGTTCATGTGGATAGGCCTGAAGGACTCGCATCGAACCGCCGAATTTGAAATTCATCGGCATGGGGAAGGGGGAATCCACGAAGTCCATATCCGGCCCGAAATTGGTGATGGCCATGGAGATGATGATGCTTTTCCAGCCGGTGTCGTAGAAGGTTCCGATGTCGAAAGCGACGCCTATGGCTTTTTCGTCCGCAAGACGTTCCTCGATGTATTTGACGGTTCCTCCGACGGAGAACTTATCGGTGAGTTGTTGGGCATAGCTTACACCGGCAGCCAAATCCGAGGCTGTGAAGGTACGACCGGTTCCGTAGGGCATTTCGGGTGTGGTTTCGTCCATCTCGTCGGTGTGCAGGAAGGTGACCTGAAATCCGACGGCGGCGTTTAATCGTGGCACCGGCCAGGCCGAACCGAGGTATTCGAAAGCGATTCCCGCTGGATAAGAGATGTGGGTGAGGATATGATCGGGGCGTTCCAATTGCAGCAGACCGCCGGGATTGTAGTATAATGCCGAGGCGTCATCCGCCACACCGAGAAAAGCTTCCGCCATACCCATAGCCCGGGCACTGACACCGACCTTCAGAAATTGCACTCCTGAAGTACCAACTTTGGCTTGGCCCCAGCACAGTCCGGGGAGAAGAATTAAGGTGGTGACCAGGGTTAAGATGGTTAGTTTTCGCATGGTTGTTAGCTCCTGTGATCCGTGGACCCTGTTCGATTAAATCAGATCATCCAGCTCATCAATTAGAGTGATCAGTGCAGTTCGCCCTTCTATGGTGGCCAAATTGAAGTCGTCGGCGCTCAGCCCGGGTTGGTAGCCGATGATATCGTTTATCGCCAACGCCTCCTGAAGGCTCAGTTCGAATTCCGCGGTGAAGTAATAGTTTTCGGCATATATCAGTCGCAGATCCAGATAGTCGATTTCGGTGTTGTATTGGAAGACCCAGTTCGGATCAACCGCCAGCAGGGCCGCGACCTTCTGATTGGACTGTTCCCATGATTCGATCGTCTGGAGCAGGATAGCATATCCCGCCAGAGCGTCGGTATAATCCGGGTCAATGTCTAAGGCTTCAGAGAAGACGTAGGTTCCCTGCTCGGGAACGTCAACGGCGATGATGAGCCATCCAAATCCGGTCAGGATCTGTTTCATGTAATCGAGGTTAAGCGCCAATCTCGCCATAGCGTCCTCGAGAAGCTCTTGGTCACCCGTCTGTGCTGCATAGCTGGAGTCTTCCCAGGCCTCCCAGTAATCAGCATTGGCGAGTGTGTAAGCTTCATCGAAGGAATCACTGCATCCATCCCAGTCCTCGACCTGGTATTGAGACCAGCCCAGCGCGATCCATTCCTCGGTCGTCGTGGGCATTGACGGGCCGGTGGTTCCATCGTCCTCGCACCCGTTCAGCCCGATCAGCCCTATGGCGGCGAGAAACAGCAGAAATGTGGTCCAGCGTTTCATATAAAAGTGCTCCTGATTATGTCCTCAGGTTAACGCAGTAGAATCATTTTCTTAGTCATGACCTGGCTTCCGACCTGCAGACGGTAGAAGTATATACCGCTGGCAACGGATGCCCCTTGTCCGTTTACTCCGCCCCATCGTACTTGGTGGTAGCCCGGGTCGGCTGCTTTATCCAGCAGGGTGATGACCTTCCGTCCCATGGTGTTGAAGACTTCCAGTTTCACCCGACCGTATTCCGGCAGCGCAAATTCGATTACAGTCTCAGGATTGAAGGGATTGGGATAGTTTTGCGCCAACGTCAATTCAGAAGGAAGCATTACAGTATTGGTACCTTCGCCCCAGACCAGTCTATATGAACCAGACTGCTCCAGAGGAGCCCACACCATACTTTTATCACTGGAGAGATACGATGGCAGGACTTCCCAGGAATCTTCGTTCCAGTAGGCTATGCCGCAACCTTCGGGGGAATAGGTTCCCAGAATTTGATCGTTCAGGGCGAATTCCACCCGACCTTCGGCGAGTTCCAATCCGGGGGCGAGCACCTGGTAGGCTTGTCCGATCGCCAGCAATTCCGGATCAACGGGTTTGGGTTCACAATAATACTCCGGAGAGAGATACCAGAGGCCCGAACCGGAGGCCGAGCGTCCCGATACCGTGATCAGTTGTCCAAAGGTGATCAATCCGCCATCACTGGTCAAATTCGAGGCTATGAAATCCTGAACGAAAGTGGTGTCATTCCCGAAGGTGTTGGTGAAGCTGAAAGTTGCCCTGGAGGGGTAATCCACGTCATCTTGATAGTAGGGCAGACTGTAGATCATCGGCGCGATCTGCGTCATGTAGGAGCTGTCAACCGGCGAGTACTCCACCGTGTCGGGGCGATCCTGTTCAATGTACACGTAGGGTGCTGACATGAGCGGAATCGTGGAGGTCAGTACGAAATGCAGGCTGCTGTACTGAGCGGGATTTTGCAGCAAAGCCAGCGTGACGGCCCAGGTGAGTGATGAGCTGCCGCCGGTAAAGCCGATTTCGTCTCCGCTTTCAGAATGATTCAGAACCGGCGAAGTGGCAGCCAGTTGGTACCGTTCGGCGACAGTGCTGCCGCTTCCGATGAATTCGGGATTTACATTATCGTTGCCATTACCGGGATAAATTACGTCAATGGAGTCCAGGATGTCGCTATAGGTTATGGCCAGGAAGGACTCGGTACTCTTGATGGCGCTGTGAGTTACTTCAGCCCAGGAAGGTTCGCCTAGGATGGAATTGCTGATCATGGTCCGGTCACCCACACCAGCTCGGAATAGCCAGCCCTCCGTGGCATCGCTTTCAGCGGTGAGGGTGCAATAGTTTATCAGTGAGCCGGAAGCGAGGGTATAAATCGCTCGCCCTTCCACAGCGCTGTTTTCGACGATCAAGGATTTCAGGATGACCGGGATGGAGCCTTCATGGATGAAGAATCCGCCGCCGTTAGCGGATGCGGTGTTGGCGTATATTCTAACGTCATGGATGAAGGGTTTACTGGACCAGAGAATGGCGCCTCCGGCTCCATCCATTGCGCTGTTATTATGGATGTCGTTTTCAAAGAGTTCCGTTACCGCGCCGTCTCCCATAAAGAATCCGCCGCCTTTTTGGGAGGCGGTATTACCGAAGATTTGGCAATGATCAACCTGGCCGGTGGTTCCTGACAGATACAATCCGCCGCCGTCGGTGGCCGAGTTGGAGTCTATCTGGCACTCCGTTATGGTTGATTGGGCGTACCAGTCGCCGAATATCGCTCCGCCGGAAGTGGCGGAGTTGTGGTGAAACCTGCAGTCATTGATTTCTGCAGCAGCCCAGGCCATGAGCGCCAGGGCACCGCCACGGGTGGCAGCATTATCGTAAAGGTCACAATTATCAATCGTTGGGGATGCGCCATAGATACGCAGGACGCCTCCGTCTTCACCGGAGCCACGATGCAAGATACAGTAGCTAAGGACGGATTCGGAAGAGCCGCTGTAGAAGCTGATTCCGGACCAGGTACTATCCGTTACGTTGATCGTCGCAAATTCGATGGGATCCTCTTCGGTTCCGTTAGCTATCAGCGTGCCGTAGACTGAGATTTCAAAGTTTCCTTCGAACTTCACTTCAACGCCGGGTTCGATGGTGAGCGTTTCTTCACTCGGAACATAGATATCCCCGACGACAAAGTAGGGAGAGGATGCTTTTAGCCATGCGCCGCTAACTTCATTGATGACCCAGTTCTGCTGGCTTGTGCCGGTGCCGAAGAGGTAGACGATAACCTCATCTCCCTCCGGCATATTCGTCTGGATTGTGAGGGTATCGTTATAGGTTCCAGCTTGCGTTGGATGAAAACTGACTGCGATGGTGACAGCGTCGTCTTTGGCGATATAGGCCTGCGTGGTGTCGAAGTCATAGCTGTAATTAACCGGATCTGACAGTTCGAATTCAGCTAAATGGAGCTGCGCCGGGCCCGTATTCCAGACTTCGAATTCCATCGTGACGGTGTCTCCGATGGCCGTTACGCCATATTCCAGTGAATCCGGATCATGGTGTACCACGGGTTGGCTACCGGTTCCGCTCATGTGAACCCAGACGTCGCCGGCGTTGTTTACGATCTGCAGGCTCTCGTTATAGGTCAATTGATCCTGTGGTTCGAAGACGGCCGTATAGAAGAGCGTATCCCCGACGGGGATGGTATCGTTGAAAACTCGATTGCCTTCGGGATCCTCAATGCGGAAATTATTTGTATTGTAGATCGTCGTGATGGTGAGTAGAGATAGGATTCCGCCGCTGTTTTCACCGATATTGGTTATATACAGCGGTTGAGTTTCCGCCTCACCGACAGCCAGGGTGTCGAAGACGAAAGTCATCGGTTCAATCTTGATGATCGGTCTTACGCCGATACCGAACAGTGGGACCACCGGATCTGAGGTTGGATCATTGTCCTCGATCGTCATCGTGCCTTCGACGGAATCCACGGTAGCGGGGTTGAAGATGAGCCCGATGGCGACGGTTGAATCCGGGGGGATGAGGACCATCCCGGTGGTGCTATCGGCAATGGAGTCGAAGTTGCTGCTGAACTGGGTTTCGCTGAAGTTAAGTGCGCTGATTTCAATCGTCTGGCGTCCCAGGTTGCTGAGGTTGAGATTGAGTGTATCCGGAGTATCAACCTTTTGTAAACCGAAGTTTACGGTGTCCGGGTCAACGACCAAGGAATCAGCGGAGAAGGATAGTAGAGGTTTGGATTGGGTTGCATAGGCACTGTTGCCGTAAGCTCCCATGTTGGCTCGGTTGCCATTTGGTTCGGGTTCGTTGGAATAGGGTGAATTGGGCGAAGCGGCATCAACGCAGGGGCTGTTTAATTCCAGGTGATAGTCGAGGTTATCGGGATCGATAAATTTTGGATCGCTGTTAATGTTTCCGGTTCCCATAAAGTTTAGCGTGTCGGAGTCTTCATCGAAGATGCAGCTATAGGTGATGTCGCCGGGGATGAAGTCGAAATCGGAAGAATCTTTGAGGATGGAATTTTTCATTACCAGGAAGTCGCCATTAGCAACCGTTATGCCATAACCTGGTGTCAAATCATTTCCGGCCACAGTGAGATGGTTCAGAACCAACTCTTCGTTTTCACCCATATATATGGCGTGTCCATCACCGCTACCGGCTTTGTTTTTTGAAAAAAGGTTGTATGAGAATTCCGGAGTGGCACCCCAGAGGAAGACTGCTCCACCGAGTAAGTCGGCCCAGTTTTCTATGAAGGAGCAGTGTTTGACTGCATTAATGGAGCCCTCCATATAGAGGGCACCGCCGCAGTTGTTAGGCCACTCGCCCTGCGCCCATCCGAGGGTGAACTGGCAGTATTCCAGTTTGGAGGAGACGGAAGGGTAAATCATGCGGAGACCGCCCCAACCCTCCAGTGAGTTGGCAGCCGTAAAGCGAATGGAATCATCTGCGGTTCCTACAGCCTCGAGCCTACCGTTTACGATGAATTGGTAGTTCCCCTGGAAGATAATTTCCACGCCAGCCTCGATGATTAACGAGCTATCCTCCGGGACGGTGATGGTGCCCTCGATGAGATAGGGGGATTCTTCCTTCGTCCATGTGCCGTAAACGTCTCCAGCCGGAATGGTCGTCGAATTCAGACCGTCATAAGAAGGGGGGGGCAAATTGGGGCGAGCGACAGTGTAGGCTGCAAGGCTCTTACGAGTGGCTGGACTCGGCCCCTGAGGCGCATTAGGTGGCGACGCATAAAGCAAAGCGACGCACAAAATAGCGTTAACCAGGACGGCGTAGACGAATGCTCCGTTTCGCTGAAGGCCGTAAGGCTTTAACGAGAGGCGGGATGGCTTGATCATGGGATGCTCCGAACTACTAAGTTTTTTGTTTTAAGCCTCACCGAATGATGACAAACTTGCCGACTTCTATATTTCCTTTATTACCTTCGGTTAGATCTTCCACGGCGAAGAGGTAGAGGCCGGAGACGACCTGCTGGCCGTTGCGGCTGTTCAAATCCCAGCCTTCGGAATAATCACTCACCCAACCTGAGTTGGGATCGCCCAAGGTGTTCAGCGGAGTTTCGTTGGTATGGGGGATGATTTGAACCAGATCTCCGGCAATGGTGTAAATTCGAATCAGGCATTTCGTCGGCAGATTGATGAATTCGATGCGGCGGTCAGTCTGGGGGAAGAATTCCGGCGTGCCGTCATCCTGATTCTCCCAGGATAGTCCAGAGCCTGGACTGGTTTCAACATAGGCCTGGGTATAGTCTTCATAGGCACGATAGGGATTGGGAACCACCATGACTTTATTCGCTGGTGAACCGGAGGGTGCGACATAGATACGATTGGCATTTCGCGCGGTTTCCAGCGGTTCGGTGCCTGATTTGGGGTCACCGTAATCGAATGAGGTTACCGAGTAGTACCTGGGATAGAAGGCGTGTGCGTTCAGCACTTTGTAAACGTAGGTGCTGTCAGTCTCGATGATAGCGTTGAACCCTGAGTTTGCGTTGACCGGTTTACGATAGTAGGTGACATTATCTGTAAAGGTTGAATCTGCGGGCAGGTTCGTATAAATATCGGGATAAGAGGCCAGAGAATCGTTCAGGCTGTAGTAGGCAAAGTCCACCCTGTCGAACTCGGCCAGCAGTTGATAGTCGTACTCGAGGCCGGTGTTGGACACGTATATGCGGTAGCCCTCGAAGTCCTGAACCTGCGAGAAGGGGTCGAAGTAATTGGGATCTTCGGCGTTATTCTTCCAGCGCAGCAGTATGTAGTCCTCTCCAGGCTCATAGGACAGTTCCGGGATCGGCGGCGGCGGCGGGCCCTTGAAGTCGGGAATGCCGTCACCGGGATCCAGGACGTTGTTGTCCTTCATATAGCCGATGTTCAATTCGCCGTAACGTTCGTCATAAGCGAATTCGGGGAAATAGGTCATGGCGTCAATGTAAGCTTTTTCCTGGGGATCCAGTTTGCCATTGCGCTCACTGCCATCTTCATCGGGACCCGGGTATAAATATCCGGTATCATGTCCGAAATAAATGACGGGGTCGCCGATGTTGGCGGCATAAAGTCCATCGTTGCCGATGTCTTCCCCGTACCAGCCGTCGCCGTTGGTGTCCACCATTTCGTTGTCATAAACCCGGGCGGCCCAGGCCGAGTTATACTGCAGGTTGGCGAAGTTGAACTTGGTGGGATCAATGATGGTGTTCGTTCCGCTGACGTCTCCCTGAGGATCCTGAGAGGTGTGGAAATTCGCTCCGGCGATGTACCCGAGGGTCATGTGAAACTTCTCACCCGGATTTAAACGATAGATATCGTTTCCGGCCTCGTCGGTATGGTCATAGATGCCCAGCGGACCCCAGGAAAGCAGATAGCGGGTATCGTATCCGTTGGCCAGGTCTCTGGCGTAGGTGATGTCCGCCAGTTTCCAGTCGTGGCGGACGGAATCGCCTGTGACGGGATCATAAACGTATTGGGGATGTTCGGCGATGTAATCTTCATCCCAGACGTACACCTGATCGTAATCGAATTCACCATTGGACAGCACGAAGTATTTGCGGGCGTCGCCGTTGGCGGTTCCGTAGATCTGCGTCCAGTTGCCTTCGGAGCCGTCATCATCCCAGGCGGGCCCGAAATCCAGGTCGGGATCCCCGTTGGAAATCCACCAGTTGAAGGAGGTCTCAAGTCGGGGATTGGGGGCGCGGACGACCCGGACGCCCGTCACGGCTGGACAGGTGAAATCGGTTCCCCCGGTAACGCCGTCGGGGCGGCCGTCATTGTCAGCGATCCAGGCGGTATTGATGATCAGCGAGTCGGGAACTAAGGCCCCTTCGGGGGTACGGCGTTCGTAGTAGTACCACTGCTGGAAGCCACAGACGTCGTCTTCATGCCAGATCCCTTCACCTTCCCAGCCGACGTCAGCGTCAACGTATAGCCCAACATACAAGTTTTTAAGGAAGTTGGAGGCGATGTTTTCGAATTCATAGTCTATCAGGATGAACTCCTGAGCGTAGTTGTAAGACCAGGAGTAGGATTTCTGTACGACTCTAATTCCCAGGGGGAAGTGAGGGCCGTCTATGATGTCGGTGCCCGTCCAGAATTGTTCCGTCAGGGTATCCGCATAAACGGCAACAAAATCCTGTTCGGCAATAGCGTTTTCGTCGTAGACATATTCACCAAGGCGGTTATAGGAGTTGGGGATGGTGCTTCGCTCCCTGATACCGTGTTCTTCCTGGGGCAGGCCGCCGGCCTCGCCGGGCTCGAATTCGAAGTTATTGCGACTCGGGCCGGTCCAACCTTCGGAACCGACGGTGACTCGGGGGAATTCAAAACCACCTTCCTGCACCAATGCACCAACCCAGATGGCACCCATAAAAAGGTATTGCACGTCGGAATTGCCCGGATACTCGCACTGGGGAGCCCAGGTGCCGGGAAACTCAGGGTCTTCCATCGCATCGGTGTCATTGGGGCCGTAATTGCCGAAGAACCCCCAGTTGGTGATCGTCAGCCAGATGTTTCCCTTGCGGTGCGTTCGGTTGCAGCGGTTGATGTTGGAGATCGCCGTTTGTGGGTAGCTGTATTTTTCGATAATGGGGCGATCATCGCGCCCGTTGGCCACCGTCGCCAGAGTCATCAGTGCGATGATCAGACTGAAAGGTATCCGATTCTTCATCATGCTCGTCAACCTCCATTAGGGAGAAAATCACCTCCCTCAGGAATGGTATCTTCCTGCCCAGGAATTGGGTTTATAGTAAATCTTCCATTGAATTTTCAGTTTCGATTTTTTATAGTTACCACTCACCTTGACCGTAGGCGGGTGCCCCACAGCTCTGCTGTGGGTAACTCTACTACAGGCACCCGACCCTACCAATCGCCCAAACCATAAGCTCCGATCTCACCCCCGTCCGAACCGGCATTCTCACAGGGCGATCCCGACTGCAGATGAAAATTCCCCGCCTCCATCTCTTCGAAAAGAGGATCGAGGCTGATATTAGTTTCATCCAGCGTGATCCCTGCGGTTGCAATCCCCTGGTTTGCCGGCTGGTAAACGTCGTTATAGCTTATCGTCGGAACCGATGATCCGCTAACGTTAATCCCACAGCCCCAGCCACTCACCGACCAGCATTCCGGGGAGCCGTTGAATGCTATGATATTGTTGATCACCGAAGGATTGGAATGATCATCAATTTTCAGCCCCGTATAATCGTGACCGGCGATGGTGTTATATTGGATTGAAGGAGCGGCGTTATTGACGCATTTGATCCCCACTGATTGCGTGGAGTAAATCAGATTTGTCTTCACCGAGGGTGAAGAGAACTTCTGGCAGAGAATGCCGTACCCGCTGCCGTTGCGGATGATGTTGTGCTCGATTTTGGGATGCGAGTTATTGTAGCAGTTGATGGCGACTTCGCCGAAACCGTCTATGACGTTCCAGGTGATTTCGGGAGCGGCACCGTTCTGACAGCTGATGGCGGAATGTTCGCAATCCAGAAAAGTATTTCCGCTGATTTCAGGTGAGACGCCCTGAAGGGTGATGGCACCGCCGTAGGGTTCCTCTTTCATGGTGGTGGAGGCTTTATCAAAGACGCAGTCCCTGATGTACGAATTTGGATCGGCGTCTGCTGTCATTATAATGCCTTCCCACTTCGCTCCGGCGTCAATCGTGTCGGCGGGCATGAAGGTTACGCCTTCGGCCTGGAGCAGGCCGGCGATGCGCAGGTAATAGATATCGTCGAAAAGAACCACTGCTCCCGGTTCGGCGATCAGAGTTTCACCCGGCTCGATGAAGGCATTGCAGCTAACCGTCCAGGGGCTGGCAGCCGCGGTAATGACCGTACCGCCAATTGGACCCCGCAATTCGGTCGCTCCGAGGTAATAGGGGATTGAACCGATATGGCCGTTAGAATCGAGGGTATCCTTTCCTGCACCGATCAGCGCAGAGCAGGAGTGCAGGGTATAATCCTGCACTTCGAAATCTATAAATCTGGGATCTTTCCTGATATTGTATTGAAAGTCGCAAGAGTCTCGATTGGCGTTCAATTGGCTCATAACGCCGAGTTCGGGAACCGCCTCGGTGGCGAACTGGCGGGCGTTGTTCTCAAAGCTGTTGTTATACCACACTTCGGCTGCGGCGCCCAACTCCCAGCGGATGCCATCGCCGTCGTTTTCATATATGTTATTGTTCAAGATGTAGGGATCACTGCCATCTCCAATGCAGTAGATTCCATGATAGCCATTGGCCAGAATGGTGCAGTTGTGGATGAAGGGGCTACAATTCCAGGTGATCACCGCCCCATTCAGCCACATGCCGACAGAATCACTGCCCTCGGGATATACCGGGTATCTTTCAGTCGAATCCCAGACGGCACCGAACTGAACAGTACAGAACGCCATCTCAGAAACGTCGTCGCCGGTATCGAATAGGATGGCTCGCCATTGGCCGAAATCGCCCGATCCGAGGGCGCCTTCCATCGAAGTAAAGACGATGTTTTCTTCAGCCGTTCCGACCGCGTCGAGGTGACCCTGGACCAGGAATTTGTGCAGACCGTCGAATCTCAACTCCACCCCCGGTTCGATCCTCACGGTTGCTCCAGCAGGGATGGTGATATCTCCGGTTACCCAGTAGGGACTCTGAGCTGCGGTGATGTCTTCGGTTATCTCGCCCTCAATCTGCGTTCCAGTATAGACCGGACCAGATACGGTTTCTACGTCTTTAGACGTGCAGCCAGCCCAGATTATGGCTGCACAGAGGATCAGCCAAAAGATAGCCCTTATCTTCATGGTATGCTCCTACAACTACCGGCGCATCCCGGTGTTTCGCTCCGAGGGTGCGAAGGCCGGCACTATTAGAAGGTGATTCCTAAGCTAAATAAGATCTGCCGCGGCGGGTCGTAATTCCGCGGATTGTGGTCGTATTCTGTACCCACGTTATAGGGACCGGGGTACGGTTCACTATATGCGCTGTCATAGTGTTCGGGGTGGGTGCTGTCATAAGGATTGCCGGTTTCCCCGTACAGTTCACGAACGTTCTCGGTGTCGAAGAGATTTCTGACGTCAATGCCCGCCATCAGATGCGTTCTGCCCTTCAGAGTAAAGTACTTTTCGAATTTCACGTTTGTAACTTCATGCCAGGGATAGCGAGCGCTATTCTCCGGAATCTGGTTGGTAGGCAGTCCTGTCGTGTAGCGGCTGGGCGTATAAGGTTCGCCCGATCCATAACGCCATTCGAGGGTCAGCAGCCAGTTATCCGGCAGTTTAAAACCGAACAGATAGGGGTGCTCGCCTTTCTGGTAGATCAACGATGAAAAGACGTTGATCTTATGAGTTTCATCCCAGCTCAAGGGATGTTCATCCATATTCACCGGGACGTTGCTGAGCCGGTACTCTTGTGCGGCCAGGGCGGAAGAGGCTTTTCCATAGGCATAGGAGAAGTCCCACTTCAGAGAGATCTGGAAGTTCTTGGAGAAGTTATTGTCTATGGAGACCTCAAAACCGCGCACCCGGCCGTAATCCAGGTTCACGTAGCGGTCGAGCGTATAGCCCGAGACGATGTATTCCGGAATGGTTGAAATCAACCCGTATATATCTTTATAGTAGCCTTCCAGGGTGAAAACCAGATCGTCGGTAACCTGATTCTGCACGCCCAGAGCGTACTGGACGGTCTTTTCATATTCAAGGTTGGGATTCCCTACGAAAGATCCTGGCAGGATATTACCGGAGTTCGATTTGAAGAAATACTGGAACTGAGGTGCCTGGTAGAAGTGGCCGTAGTTGAAGTAAAGCTTGGAACGATCAGTGATGGGGTGGGAGATACCGAGGCGCGGTGCCAGTTGGTAGGTGCCTCGTTCTGCCAGCACAGCTCCCGGCTGACCTTCCGCAACCTGTTGTTTGCTCTGGTCAACCAGATCCGGGTCCTGGATGATGAAGTCGGCGCGTAGACCGGCATTGACGATCAGCCCTTCGAATTCCATCTTATCCTGAATGTAAAAGGCGCCTTCCCAGGGGCTGTAATCGTAGAAATCCCGGATGTCGCCTCGATCCGGCCAGGGGCTTCCTGCCGGCAAGGGGACGTCGGTGTTGGTGTAGGGCTGATCGGGTCCCTGGATGGAATGCATGGACATTTCGCGATATTTTAATTCCATTCCGGACTTGAGTTCGTGTGATTTGGAGATCTGGCTGGTGAAGTCGAACTTCAAGGAATATTCCAGGGTGCGACGGTTATACCAATAGGCGTTCTCGTCATATTGGCCCGGGTTCAGGAAATAATCTATGCCATCCCATTGCCCATTGCCGTTGTAATCAATAAACGGCTCACCTTCATCGTACCGGAAGTTCGGTGGATTGAAAGCGCGGCTTTTGTAATTGTCAGTTCCTTCACTCATATCTTTTAAATTGTACCAGGTTGATTTCCCTGGGATGTAAAACCAGTAGTTGGCGGGCCAGTCAGCGCCGTGTTGGCTTGGATCAAAAGTATATAGGACCGGCATAGTCGGGTCGTAGCCGAATTGCAGTGTAGCGGGGTAGGTGAAGAGTTCGTATTCGTCGAAGTAGTTGTTGGGGCCATCATACTGTCCGTTTAGCTGCGGAGGTCCATAAATGGTTGTACCACCGAAGAAGGGGCTGGTGTTGGAACTGGGCAGGTCGAAGAAGATTTCACCGGGATCATAGGTACCGTTGTAGAAGCCAAATTCGTCTGGTGAATCAATGAAGGGTTCGCCAGTATCATAGTAAAAATCGCCGTCCCAAAAGGGTTCGGCCGTATCTTCATCGTCTTGGAAGCACATTTTACGGTCTATTTCGCCGTTTAGGTTAGCGTCGTAATACCCTTCGCCCCATCCGTCATATTGCAGATTTCCATTAGCATCCCAGTATCTTTCCCCATCCCACCGACCATTTTGATTCCAATCTTGCTCTGGGAGCTGCGGTTCGTCTCCGTCCCACACTCCGTTGCCATTCAGGTCGGTGAAATCATCCCAGGGGTCATATTGCCCGACGTTATTTTCGCCGGTATCGGGATTAATGCGGTCGATCCACGGTTCAGCATAGTCGTAGATACCGTTGTTGTTCAAATCAATCCAGTCTTCGCCGCGATCCCACTGTCCGTTGCCGTTTAGGTCTTCATAGCCTTCGCCCTCGCCGTCGTACTGACCGTTCATGTTGGCGTCCACGAAACCGTTAAAGGGGATGTGCTTTTCCTGGTCGGCCACGTCAATGATACCGTCGCCGTCAACATCAGTATAGAAATTGTATCCATCCTCGATTTCGTCTTCGAGGGTGAAATCTCCGGGATTAACTCCACCGCCGGGTTGCACGCGACTTCGGGTTTCGAATCGCCCGATCTGGATTTCGTAGAAGCTCCTGTCGCTGACTTGATGGGTGAAGTTCAGGTTGACCTGGCCGCGCTTGTTATCAGCCCAGGGGCGGTTCTGGGTGTTGTATTTATACTGCCATCCGTAGTTGCCGCCAACGCCCCCTTCACCGTTGGGATAGATATCCCATTTCTTGTAATATTCATTGGCAGTCAACGTCAGTTTTTTGTCATCTGCGAGCTGATAGGCCAGTTTTATTGAGCTGTAGAACTCATTTTCTGTGCGTTCCGGTAGGTCGATTCCTATGCCCATGTAGTCGTTATCGGATCGTGTTTGATCGAAGGGGGTATAAGTATCGGTGAGTTCGGCTGTACCTGAGAAGAAGAAGGTGATGGGTTTGCCCAGCAGGTCTTTCGTGCCGGGGAAGGGGCCTCCGAATGAGAGTTCCGCTCGATCGGTGTTAAAGGAAGAATTGTCAATTATGTTATCGGTGGTATATTCGACTTGTCCGTTATACATGTCTTCAGCGCCTTCACG
The DNA here is from genome assembly GCA_964533705.1 of uncultured bacterium. GTDB lineage: Bacteria > Electryoneota > B3-LCP > B3-LCP > B3-LCP > CAZHMN01. The sequence continues at coordinate 15,844 of CAZHMN010000028.1, read as the reverse complement.
CGTGGTCACGCGAATAATGGCGGATTGCGCCTTACCGTACTCAGCGTTGAAGCCACCGGTCAGAACCTGCAGCTCTTCGATGTTCATGCTATTCAGGTCGAAGTCAATTTTTGTGCCCACCAGCGGGTCTCGCACGTCCATGCCGTCAATGACGAATAAGGTCTCTTCGGATCGTCCGCCACGGGCGTGTATGTTGCCCTCAGCATCGATGGTAAAACCGGTCTGACGGCTGATGGCGCCGGTGAGGTCATCAATGGCCAGCCTGGATAGATCCTCGCTGGTCATGACGCGAGCCGAACCGGTTTGATCGAGAACGACAACCGGTTTCTCGTAAACGACCGTCACCTCTTCGGCAGCTTCCAGCACAGTGGGTTCTAAAGTGATGTCCAGTTTCGTGTTCAGGTCGCTCTGTACGAGGACGTCGGTCTGTCTTTGGGGTACATAACCCACAGCGGAGATTTTCAATTCATAGCGGCCCGGCTGGACGTTGACAATCATAAAATACCCATCCAGATCGGTGGCGGCGCCCTGTGGAGTTCCTTCCAACACCACGTTCGCGCCGACGATGGGTTCTTTGCTTTCTGCGTCGATAACGGTTCCGGAAATTTTCCCTGAGGCCGCCAGTGCCAGTGAAGAGCAGCAGAGCAGGAAGACGCAGATCATTATTGTCATCATCAGAGGATGAGTACGGTGCATGAGCGCCATGATGTTACCTCCAAAATCTCAGCGAAAATCTGAATCGCCTGAGAAGTACTTTCTCGTTAGATGAGATTTAGGTCTAAAAATCTTAAAAATCTCGTTTTTTCTCTGAAAGGCGGGAACTTTTTGCCTATTTATCGGCTATAATATTTTGAAAACAATTAAGCTTAAGTCAATTGGGGTGCGGGAATTAGAGTAGTACAAGAAAAGGCCAATTGCCGAGGCCAGGAGAAATTTATAACAATTTTAATTAATAGTCAAGTGCTTTTTTTTGCATTTCCTCTTAAAGATTTAGGCAATCTGACATTTGGCCGGAAAAGAACAATTGGACGGTTATGTGAAATGGCCGATATTCGCCGATTTCAATCGTCAAGCGCATTTGTTAGGGATTGAAATTCAAATTAATTCTGGAGTTACAACGTTGGCACTCGATTTGCGTATTGTCTTTCAGGAGATCAACGTAAAGGATTGGCTATGAATTCTGAAAAAAGCACGGAAAGCGAGGAAATCCTCGAGTACCGTTTTGCCAGCGATGAGAGTGTTGAAGGAGATTACTCCTATAATGAAGCGATTATGGGAGAATCCATCTCCGATTTTTTAAAGGAGGAGACCTCAGAAGCCTCTAAGTCCTAAAGAGGCGCAATTTCCAACCAGCGGCTAATCACCTCTAAAATCTACTTGCACTCCGCATATGATCATCGCATAGGCATGCGATAGATACACCCCCAATTTGGCGCAACCGTTTCCTGACAAGTCACACTATTTAGCTTTGGGTTTTTGCCCTATCGAAGCAAGAAGCAGCGTTGCACGAAGGATTGATTTCCCGCTCTAAGAAGGATAAAGTAAACCCCTGAGGATAAATTTTCTGCATTGATGAATGCTCGATGGGTCCCAGCATTGTAGTTTCCTCGAGCCACTACGGATACCCTCTGCCCCAGTAGATCGTAGAGTTCAAGGTTGAGCGTCGTCGCCATCGGTAGATCGAAGGCAATTACGGTCTGATCGTTAAAGGGGTTAGGATGGGGAGGGTAGAGGTTGAAGCTAGTCGGTAGGATGCTGCCACCGGGATTGGGGGGACTGCCTTCCACGACCTCGCCGAAAATCAGCATCAAGTCATACCCCTGATTTTCGTCTTTGTATTGAAATCCCGTGATAACGTACGTGCCCATCGTCGTTTGCTGGGCTCCCAGACCCCAATCGAGGCCGGCGCCGCCGAAAGAATTATTCCAAATTCCGTTGCCGAAGGCATCCGTTTTGATGAGCCAGATGTCCGTTTCACCAGCACCGAATGATTCGGTCCAACCCGCCACGATAAAACCGCCATCATTCGTTTGGAGGACAGGATAGACGCCCTCATTTCCAGCACCGCCGAAAGTTCGGTTCCATTCCTCCTGACCCTGGAGGTCGGTTTTGATGAGCCAGGCATCTCCATTCCCTTGTCCGAAGGAGTGCGTTTCCCCGGCGATAACGTAACCACCGTCGCGGGTTGACTTTACACTGGCACCGAAATCATCTTCATCACCTCCGAAGAAGCGCGTCCACTGCTGCTGGCCTTGAGCATCGGTTTTGATCAGGCAGATATCAGCCTTCTTAGAACTTAAGGATTCTGTGTATCCGGCGATCACATAACCGCCGTCAGGAGCCCGCTCCAGCCAGTATCCGTAATCATTCCCGCTGCTTCCGAACGTATAATCCCACTGCATGCGACCGTTCGATGAGGTTTTGATCAGCCAAATATCGTATCCTCCGTTGCCGAATGATTGGGTGCGTCCGACGACGATAAATCCGCCATCAACCGTCTGGAGAACGTGGCTTCCTAATTCGTTACCATCCCCTCCATAACGCTGACTCCATAATACTTCGCCGTCTGTGTCCGTTTTGATTAACCAGAGGTCATCGTTATCGCCGGGAGCCGATTGAGTCATGCCGGTGATGATATAGCCGCCATCTGTCGTCTGGCAGGCGAAACGGCCCATGTCATCATAGTCTGTTCCGAAGGTGCGATCCCATTCCTTGAAGCCATTTGAATTGAATTTGAGGAGCCAAACGTCCCTCTCGCCAGCACCATAAGAGGCTGTGATACCGGCGACTATAAATCCACCGTCAGCGGTTGGTTCGATACTGTAACCGAAATCATCGCCTTCGCCGCCGAAGGTGTGGGGTTGTGTCCAAATCAAGTGCTGTGTTAAGGCATTGAAAGAGCAACATGCCACGATTGCCGCGAGATTGAGCCAGCGCATACGAATCATTTGCTTTTTTCCATCATGTTCAGGTTGTTTCTCCGTAACTTCGAGAACGGCCCGGTATCGTTATTAACAATTCTTAGGGTTCTCAGGCAATGATGAAATAAATAGAAGGTCGCATTTTTCAACGCTCAATGCAATCAATTGTCGGGATGGAATGCACAGCGAGAGACTGCCTAATCCATGAGGACATAAGGCGTTTCCAGATTTAGGTAGAATGATATATAACTATTTTTCGGTTTTCAAGGATTTTCTAAAGAATTTAAAGTACACAAAGACTGCTACATTTATTCCGGCATTATACCATATCATGTGTTATAGTGGAGGGATTCCCTCGTTTTGGGGGAATTGCGATGTAAGAATATATAGTGGGTGTGCGGTCAGGTTGATTGTAACCCGGGTTCGTTTCAGGCGAGCATGGTCTTGATCTTGACTCGGACCGAAGTCTCGAGGTAGGTCAAATCAATCGGTTTGGTGACAAAATCTGAGGCGCCCAGTTTCAATGCTTCCTGGGCGATTTCGACGTCGTGGTAACCGGTGATCATGATGATGCCGATCTCGTGGTCGAAGGAGCGGACTTGGCGCAGGATTTCAACTCCGCCCATTTCGGGCATGCGGATGTCCAGCAGCATGAGGTGAGGTCGGGCTTCCTTTACCAGGCGCAATGCTTCTTCACCGGTCGTTGCCGTAAAGGTCTCGTAGCCTTGATTTTTGAGAAAATCATTCAGCAGTTTGCAGATTTCAACTTCATCGTCAACGATGAGAATGCGGCTGGGGATCATTCGGTTTCTCGGTTGAATTATTGGTACTCGAGAAAAATATACGGCATCATAATCTCTTTGTCAATAACAGGTTGAAATAATTTGGGCGTAAGGGGTCATCAGCCGTTCTGCTCGGCACTCCGTATGCCTTCGGCTTCGTTGATGCGCGTCAGGATTATCAATCCGACTAAAAAGAAGATGAGCATGGCAATGATGGCGTGGCGCAAACTGCGGGTGGCGATGTTGACGGCGGCAAAAGATAAGGGGCCCATGAGAGAAGCCAACCGGCCCGCCACTCCGTAAAAGCTGAAGAATTCAGCAGAACGTTGGGGGGGGGTGAATGAAGCGAATAGGGATCGAGCTGCAGCCTGGCTGCCGCCCAACACCAGTCCCACCATGACTGCGGCGAAGTGGAATTCCGTGACGGGATCGAGCAGGTATCCCAGGTTGTAAACCCACACTAAGGCCAGCATCCAGATGCACAATGCCAGGCTCAGAGCTTTTTTGTTGCCGATCCGGTCAACCAGGAAGCCGAACAGGATGGCGCCCGGAAAGGCCGTAAACTGCACTAAAAGAAAGAGCGTAATCAACGATCC
>CAZHMN010000028.1:0-11445 GCA_964533705.1 uncultured bacterium | reverse complement strand
GGTTCGAAACCCAGAAGTTCGGGTTTTTCAAGCATGATCAAATTCAGCAGGAGGCATAAGCCGCCGCCGATGTAACCAATTGCCCATGAAAACCCGGAAACCAGGCCGATGTCCCTGGGTTTACAGATCTGGGGAAGGAAGGCGTTGTAGAAGTTTAGTGCCAGGAGAAACATACAAAGGGCGATTCCGTAGAGAATGCCGCCGGCTATGGCATCTCCCGGCCCTATGAAAGCGAGGCCGGCCGTGCTGATTCCTCCGACCGCCGTGACCCAAATCAGTAGCTTCTTTTTCTTGCCGGATAGATCTGCGTAAATACCTAAGAAGGGGCTTAAGAGGATGGTGAGAATCGTACCGAAGAAGATGGATAGCTGGAAGAGTGAAGCTCCCGGTAGATTAAAGGCGCGCCCGAAGAGATGAAAATCGGTGCCTTGCGGCCCACCGGCGATGACTCCGGCGTAGTACTTGTTAAAGATGACGGCCGTGATGGAAGTGGCGAATGCAGAATTGGCGAAGTCGTAGGACATCCAGGCCCAAGCTTCCCCGCCAAACCCCTTCAATCTACCAACGATAGAGTTCAAATGCGACCCATTTTTCTCGAGAGGAACATCTCATTGCTTGGGATTGAACTGTGATTCTCGATTATGTCTGCTTTACTCAGAAGTCGCCTTCGTTGTTCCGGCGATTGGTCTTTTGCACCCGGCGTACCTTGGTAAATTAAGAGCGGGACGTCGGATGGGACTTGACTTTTTCCGCGAAATGCTTTACCTTTAGACGACCGATCCCTTGATCGTGCCGAAGGCATCCCTTTGGGATTTCGTGTTTCAACAATTACAGAGAAGGTGAAAATTCCACTGCGTCGCTTGCAGATCATCTGTTTTTTCTTCTGCTTTATCTTAGCAGCCTGCAGGGATAGAGATCAGGAAAACAGCAGCGAAGCGAATGCTCCTGTTCCTGTCATCACGAGTCGGATTTTCGCGGAGCCTGTTACACGGCCGACTCTCTGCGAAGGGGTTGTTTACCCACTTAGTCAGCGGAGATTGGCTTTCATGGCCGGCGGGCGAGTCAAGGCAATTTTCTCTCCGAAAGGGAGAAAAGTTGGCGAAGGCGATACGCTCGCTGCCGTGGAGAGCAGCCCGCTGATTCAAACCTGGGTGAAAACTGGCCTGGCCTTAATCGAAGCTCGACAGGGCATGATTATGCTGGAAAGGTGGTATAGAGAAGGGAGGGTCAGCAGGGGTGAATATGAGGAAGCGGATCGAAGACTGGCTTCGCTGCGGAAGGCTTATTTTGCAGCTAAAGAAGATTTGGCACGTGCCTACCTCATCGCACCGGTGGGTGGTCGAGTTATCGATTGGTTTGTCTCGGTGGGCGATACGGTCGAAGTCGGCCAGCCGGTCGTCCTCCTGGCGAATATTGATCCTCAGGCAATTGCCAGAGTTGGATTGGCTGAAAGGGATTATTACTTCATCGAGGAAGGCGATTCAGCCATCGTTACCACCCTGGAGGAAGTGGGATTACCACTGGATGGTGTCGTCCAGTCCAAGGGCATGTCTGAATCCGTAACAGGGTTGCCGTTTTCGGCGGATATTTTGTTTGAAAATCCGGGGGGTGCTATAACAATCGGGGAGCGCATCAGCGCTACCATCACCGGGAAGCGGACGATGAAGGCGGTTCTGATTCCGAAGGATGCGCTGGTGGATCGGCAGGGTGGCGAGGCCTCGGTTTTTTTAACGGACAGCAAAGCCGAATTTGCGGTGCGACGCCACGTTGTCCTTGGGCCTGAGGTGGGTCATAATATCATCATTGACAAGGGTCTAAGGAAAGGTGATCGTTTGATCATCCACGGGCAGGATAGGTTGAAAAACGGCAGGCGAATTATGGTCATCCAGGATCGTCCCTGAGGCATATATGGGATTCTCGTGATCGCCGCAGGGATGAGGTGGATCAGATGACCAGATCAAATTTAGATTATGAAATTTTTGTTTCTAGCCCCAAAATCGCTTGTAATTCAATTGGAAGTACAATATATTGCTCAAAATGAGTCAGGATAGCAAGACACACTTTGTTGGGCTGGTTGTCGTCTGTTGCCTTTTGGCCGGCTGTGGGGATATCATTGATGGCGATTCCACCGGCCCCGAGCCGGGAGTGCCCCTCCTCGGCGTTTCCGATGACACCCTGGATTTCGGATTGGCCGGGCTGCAGAGGGAACTCATTATTTATAACACGGGCGGCGGCACCCTGGAGTGGACCTTCCTGAGTTATCCCGCCTGGATTGATCCCTCCAGCGCTGAGGGAACATTGCAGGCTTCGGCCTCCGAGATCGTGGTCTTAGGACTCGATAGGGATTTGCTGAATTCTGGCGAGAATCAAGGGATTGTCCATTTGAGCTCCAACGATGGTGAGTTACTCTTAACGGTTCTGGCGGATCAATCGGATGAACCGGTTTTGGGAGAGCTGCCGGAGTTTCTGGATTTCGGCGATTTGGAGACGTCGCGGGAGGTCATTATTCACAATACCGGGGGCGACACGCTCGAGTGGAACATATCGGTTGAAGATACCTTTATCACCGTTTCACCGGAATCGGGGATGACCGCAGATCAGACTACGGTATCCGTGAATATCGACCGGGAGAATGCTCCTGAGGGCGAAATTCAGTCGCTGTTAACTGTTGATTCCAATGGAGGAAGCGGCGAGATTACCATTCTTGCCTTCAATGCACCCCAGGAAGGAGGATGGCTCTCGTATTGCTACCAGGTCGATAGCTATTACAATGCCATGCCGGAAGACTATTACTTTATCGTCCTATTTTACCGCCCGGAAGACTGGGGCAGTTTCAGAATAAAGCGCATACGAGCCGCCTTCCATACATACATCACCGCCTGGGATGAGATTCAAATTGCCTGCTGGGGGGCAATTTACGATCAGGGATGGCTCTGGCCGGACCTGAACGATATTCGCTACGGTACGCCAACCCTTAATCCGGTTCCGGGCTGGAATGAATGGACCGTGGATTGGCCCCTTAACATGGACGCCTTCTGCGTGGGATATCTTCAGATTGATGCCTATCCCGACATCAATCCGGATCCCTATTTTTACAGCACTTATCCGGCGGGACATTCCTTTCTGGCCTGGCAATGGAGCCCCACAATGCTGCAGGTTGATCCCATATGGCAGTGGGAATGGTGCCTGGAAGTTTACGTTGAACCTGAATACCCTTCGAGTGGTTCGAATCCATCGAGCGGCCGCTGGCTAAAGCCGGAGGCCATCCCTCGCGGTGAGGCCTTTTTCGGAGAAAACATCGAACCTTCTCTTCAAATTCCCATAACGGAAAGTCTTTTACGCAGACCGGACACCCGATAAATTTGACAAATTCAATGAAAAAGATGGAAGAGGGGAAACGATCACGCCGGCGCGTACTGGTGGTTGAAGACGAACCCAGTCTGCGGAATCTACTGGACAAGTTTCTCTCTGAGCACGCCTGCTGCGTCGTGGCTGTCACGGATGGCCGCAGCGCTTTGGAATATCTGAATTCCGGGAGGGCCGCACCGGATTTGATTCTAACGGATGTCAGTCTGCCGGGCATGGACGGATACGATCTCGTGAGGGAGGTCAAGCGGCGACACCCCGAAATCATGGTGGTTATCCTGAGCGGTCTGGTGGAGGAAACGGTGCGCCGTAACGCCGATCCACAACCCGATGCCATCTTAAAGAAGCCGATCACCCTGAGGGAGCTGGGAGATGTCGTGTTCGGGATGCTGGGCATGGAAGGTGGGGATAGTGGGGTTAAGCGGTCAGGCGAGGGCGTGTAACCCTACGATTTAATCTAAGCCGAAGAGGCAGTTCCGCGGGGGCGTCTAATTGAACGCCCCTGCGGCGCGATAGTATTTTTTGACAGTGTCGGATTTCCACGAAGTGGCGATTTCACCGTTGGAATCCCCCATACTGAATGGTTTAAACGGGCTAAGGCCCGTTTTTTTATGTCAAAAAACACTACAGATACACCCCTCCAAATCGCGCATATAGCACCATAAGTGGCAACTATTCGCCTCTTCATTGAAGGGGAAGCACAAAAATCCGGTGGGATTTCTCCGCGTTGGGCTAAAATTGAGATTTCAGGTGCTGGTGGTCGAAGGGATTATTCCTCGATTATTCTGTTGGAAATTAGACCCTGACACATAAAGGGCACGTCTTTTGCCAAGTAATTCAACACCCAGATGGATCGGCGACAGGCACGGATTCTCATTGACCCCATTTCAAAAATCCAACAGAAGAGGTTACCGTGAGCTCGAAACCCAGACTTCAGGTCTTTCTGCAGAACCTACACGATGAAAAAGCCGAAGAAGTGGCGCGCAGGATGCCTTTTCTAAAGAAGGATTTTAAGGTTGGCGTTACCTATATCAATCGCAAGCATGAGAGTGAGGGTGTTTTCGCTGACAGCGGGATTCCTCTGATGGGGGTGGGCGTCGAGCCGCTGCCGCCGGACGATCCTTTCAAATTCGTTAGAGCTGTCTTGCCTTTACTTAAGGAGGATGCGCCGGACATCGCTATGGCGGCGCTTCCCGATCCCGAAGCCGGTGCATTTCTCATCGCGGCGAGAGCCGCAAACGTCCCTTTCATCGTAGCCGAAGTGGACGATCAACCCAGCTTGATCTCAAGCTTTGAAGAGTTGACCTCGCTCTATTTCTGCGACCTGATTCTGCCGGCCACGCGCAACTTACAGAGAATTCTGACACAAGCTCTACCGGATCTTTCAAAGAAAATCGGTAATCTCCTACCCCATTCGGCGGATACCACGTACATTCAGCTGACCAAGGAAGATCGCCGCCGCCTCAGGGAACAACTGCGAGTTGATACTGAGCTCAAAATGATCACCATGATCGCTCCTTTCGACCGGCGTCGTGATTACGACACTCTGATCGAAGCCTGCGCGCTGGTGAAGCAGAGGGGACACGATTTTATTCTCCTTTTAGTGGGTGATGGGCCGGAAAGACGCCGGATCGCTGAAAAGGTTTGCGCTCTGCGTCTCGAAGATCAGGTCACTATTATTGATGATCCCGGCGATCATATCGACATCCTATGTGCTACTGACATTTTTGCGCTGTGCACACACTTCGAGGGCAATTCCATCCCGTTGATCGAAGCGATGGCGCAGGGATTGGCAATCGCCGGCACAGACGTACCAGGGATCAATGATCTGATTCGGGATGAGCGCAGCGGCAGGTTGGCGGAACCGAAGAAAGCAGAGTCCTTCGCGCAGGCACTGATTGATCTTTTAGCGCAGGAAAAAACTCGTAAGAAGTTGGGGTCTGTGGCGCGCAAGTGCATCGAAAACCGGGGTAATCTCAATCAGTTCATGCCACCTTTCATCAATGCCCTGAAAAAGAGGATCAAAGAGTTTTCCGCCAGCGAAGAAGGGAAGAAGAAAGCCAGGCGGAATCCGGGTTTCCAGTACGTTAACCTGCAGGAAAAAATCCGCCAACTGTGGCAGAATCCCGACAGCGACTTCGGATTGGCGCAAGCTGCTGACCTTATGGATGGCTATCCGATAAACGTTCAGGTGGACGTCTTGGAGAAACTGTGTTATACTCCGCTGGAAACAACCCCCTTAGCCTCTTTCGTAAGACCTCTTGAAAAGGTGTTATCAGGTCATTACCTCATCCAGTTTCCTCTTCTGGAAATGAGACTCTACGAGAAGCTTGCCGCTTTTTACATTGATTTGGGATACGTGGAAGGTGCTGAAAAGCTGATCGAAAGTCTGGAGAAAGACGTCGGCAGGGAGCTTTTCCGATACCATTTCGCCTGCAACCGTTTTTCGGGATTGCGGGCTCATGTGAGGTTGTCGCAGCTTCATTCTTTTGTGGGGCATCAGGATCGTCGTGATTTTTACAGGCTCGAATTAAGGGAATTCTTGCGCGATAACGGGTCTGAGGAGAATGATCACTTCCACCAGCAGAACGCCGCCTGCCTGGAGAGATTAGGTGAAGTGAAATTGGCCTTGCGCGAGATGCAAAAGGACGCCCTGGGCACGATGCAGATTTATCCCGGCGTTCCCGTGGCGCGCCCTGCTGTGGAAGAAATTTCTTCAATTCCCGGGACGAAGCGGAAGACGACAAAATCGAAGTCTATTCCAGTAAAAGCGGCCGATTCCGCGTCGCCTCGAAAGGCAGGGGAACAGTTAGAGACAGTATGAGATGGATCTCAGGGGGTATGAATGGGGGGAAAGGACAGTCAGACTTGTTTGCTGTGCGGTGGGACGAGCTTTACGACCAAGTTTGCCAACCGTGGGATTCATTTGCCGGAGGCATTTCTCCAATCCTGCGAGGTGGAGAATCTATTTGCAATTGCCGACTGCGAAGTTGTGAGTTGCGATGGTTGTGGTCTGGCGTTCAGGCGATCTCCAGTGATAGGAATCCATAACACTTCTCCATGGCCCGCCTCAATGCTTTCGATGGAAAACGGCAGCAATCCTGAACCAGTTAAGTATTCAATCCCGGTGAACGCCGCCTCGCCGCAGGTAGGCGTTAGGGAAATTGAAGAAATCTGCCGATTCCTAAGCCCTCCGGGCCGGTTTCTAAATGTGGGGAGCGACTGTTCCGATATTATGGAAGCTGCCAAACTCTTTGGATGGACTTCTGAATCGGTTCAGGACATCCGCGAAAGCAGCGGATCTGATAGAGAGGGTTTTATTCCAGCTATGTCGCTACGGCAACGATATAACGTTGTCCGGATGGAAGGGTCTCTGGAGAGGGCTTTAGATCCGGAGGCATTGCTTAGGCAGGCGGGCCAATTCTTAAGTCGGAATGGCTTATTGGTCATCACTACGCCTGATTGCAGCGACTGGGATTTCACGCTTTATGGACAGGGCGAATCATTGTGGCCCCTGGACTTACCGCTCTGGTTCTTTACGCCGGACACTCTAAAACGACTGCTGATGCGATTAGGGTATAAAGTGTTAGGCTTGTTCCGTCATGACATCATCTGCGATTTGTTTCCTACCCTGCTTTCCACGAGCATTCCAGATCGTATTGCCAATGACGGCCAAACAATAGAAGGCTGCTTACGGGCCTCTTCCCAGCGCATTAAAGTATTTAGAATTATCGCTCGCCAGGAGCGCAAAACGGTGTACCAGGCGCTCAAAAGAGAAAACCGAGAATTTATCCCCAAGGAAGAAACAGCGATTAGAGAGCCCTCCTGAATCAACCTCTCCTCTTATTCCTCAAACAATACGTTTTAAAAGGATTGACTTCCCTGCGAATTGAGTATATTTCTGCGAGTGCATCGAGTTAAGAGCCGCTGAGGATGAAAAACGGCAAATTTTTCTTGACTTGGCGGGCTTTTTTATTTATCGTTAGAACGACAGACCAACTACATAGTGAAAGGGGGACAGGATGAGCACGCGTAAAGGGGGCTTTCGCCTCGTCCTAGTCGTCGCTGTTCTGGGGGTACTGGCTGCCGGGACACCCGCTGGTGCGACGCAGTTTGCGGGTGGCAAGGGATTAACTATTGTGCAATATCCAATAACACTTCCTCCCGGAGCTTTAAACGTTCAACTACACACGCGAGCATTCGCAAAAAGCCTTCCCGATTTTACGCTGAGCAACGGCACCGGCGCGCTCTCGTTTAACTTCGGTTTTACGAAGCACCTGGAGATAGGATTCACGCAAATCCTCTATCAGGATCTGAACGTTTCCGCCATTGACCAGGATCATCTCGAGCAGATCCCGGATGACACGTATTTACGGGTTAAACTGGGGAACATACCCTTTACCGTCGGGAATGCTTACTTCAAGTTCGGTGTGCTGAATCAACTTCGCTACCGGACCGGGGTGGTGGACAACATATATCTGGAACCTTATGTCAGCGATGGCATAGAGTGGGAGATTGACCTGCTTTTATCCTACTTCTCCAATCCCCTTTACGAAGAGAATGCGCCTGCCCTCCATTTCAACGTTGGGTATCTGAATCACAACGACGCCGGGATCGGCAACAGTCCCTTTAAGGCGGCTCAGGAGTTCGTTTACGCGGCAGCGTACGTCTTTCCCACTCGTCTGTTTGATTTCTATCTGGAAAACTCCGGTTTAATTTTCACCAATCATCCGAAGGAATGGGTTTACAGCCGCGAAAGCTCCATCTGGTTGACGCCGGGTGTTCGATACAAGATGTTCTACGGATTGAATCTCCTGCTTGGGGTTGACGTTCTTCTGTGGTCGGAAGACGATAAGACCTCACCAGCACTACCCGATGTGTACCCCAACTATCCCGACTGGCGCATTAACGGTTCGATCTCTTTCAGTCCCTCCACCTCGTTTTTCCGGCAACCGACCTTTTCACAGGCCGGGGATCCCAAGAATTTGCGCAAGCTACTGCGCGATCGAAAGAGTCTCTTCGAGTGGGTGGTAGATGACCAGGAAGGCCTGGAGTACATTGACATCGAGCTTGAGAAGATAAAAGCTGAGCGGAAGAAAGCGGAGCAGGATCTGGAGAAACTCAAGAAGGAACTCGAAAATCAGTAAGAAATTCTCGGCTGTATTCGGCCGCTAAATTTTAGCTAATATGAGAAGACCCCCGATTTTTCGGGGGTCTTTTTATTCGTCAAAGTCAGCGTTGGTAGATTTTCTCCAGACGATGAACGAGAAGGGGTACGATGATGAGCTGGCCGACGATGCCTGGAAGTCCCTTAACGATTGAGGCAATAAGCGCGGCCGAGACCGGAATTTCCAGGCCCAAAAGGGGAATCAGCGACCAGGCTGCTAAACCCCAGGCAATTCTCCCCAAAATCAGAGATATGATGAGTGCCGGGTAAACACCAATCAGCCTGCGCAGAAGGCCACAGCATGCTCCGTACACGGCCAACTCCGGCACCATCAAGATGGCCGAGGGGATCAATGGGGGCATGCCGGTCAGGAGAGCGCTGAGGAGGGGGACGACCAGACCGACGGCGAATCCCCATCTCCAACCCAGCAAAAGTCCGGCCAGCAAAGGGGAGTAGTGCAGCGGAAGCGCAATTTGGCCTCCGATGCCCATGCTGTGGAAGATAACCCCGGCGACGATTCCAGCAGCGATCAGCAAACCCGATAAAGTGAGCGAGCGCGTAGAGCTCATGGGGGAGGCTGCTCTATGTTAAAGAGCTCGGCGGCCGACATTTCCCATAGTTCCTGGGCGAAGGATTCCTCGTTCTCTTTGGTCGTCTGGAGGTCAATCTTTTCACGTAGATGGGGATGCAATTGCAGGGAGAGTTTTTTGCCGTCCTTCAACGCCCAGGCTGCAATGTCTTCCAGAGCTTCGATCCGAATCATGGAATTGCCTACGGTGCACGGGGTTGTGATCTGCAGTCCATCTATCACGCAGGAAGGGGGCGGTTTCCAGCCGACTGTGGCGTGGATTCTGTAACTGAAGGGTTTATCTCCAAGAAATTCCACGAATAGATTTCCCATGCGCATACCTACGACCAGGTAGGGTCCCAGGTGTCCGTGAAACCGTTTGGCTTCCAGGAGTTCGGGGCTGACCAGATTTTTAGACATTCGCCTTTATTTCGGTTAGCAAGATTATAGAATAGGCAGGTATTTCTCCAATTCGTAATGGGAGACGATGCCCCTGTAGCGGTCCCATTCGATTAGTTTATTTTCGACAAGCTTATTGAAGACGTGTTCGCCCAATGTCTCCCTCATCAATTCGCTGTCCATGAGTTCGTGAACCGCTTCGAAGAGGTCACCGGGCAAGGTCTGGATATTTTGATCCCGTCGCTCAATGGGTGTCATTTCATAGATGTTCTCCTCCACGGGAGGCGGGAGGGTGTATTTCTCTTTGATGCCTTTCATGCCTGCAGCCAGCATGACAGAGAAGGCCAGGTAGGGATTGCAAACGGGGTCCGGGCTGCGGAGTTCGATGCGGGTTGATTTCTCGCGGCCGATACGGTAGCGAGGCACTCTGACCAGGGCGGATCGGTTCTTCTGCCCCCAGGAGATGTAAACCGGAGCTTCATATCCTGGGACCAGGCGTTTATACGAGTTCACCCACTGGTTGAGCACCGCCGTGATTTCTCGAATGTGCGTTAGAATTCCGGCGATATAGGATCGGGCAAAATCGGAAAGGTGGTAGGGTTTGTCGGCCGCGAAAAAAAGGTTCTTTTCGCCTTTAAAAATGGACTGGTGGGTGTGCATACCGCTGCCGTTTTCACCGAAGATCGGCTTGGGCATGAAGGTGGCGTAAACGCCGTTCTGCCGGGCGATTTCCTTGACCAGGAAGCGGTAGGTGATTACCTTGTCCGCCATAGCGAGGGCGTTATCATAGCGGAGATCAATCTCGTGCTGGGAAGGGGCGACCTCGTGGTGAGAGTATTCCACGGGGATGCCCAGTTTTTCCAAAACCTGGATGGTTTTCTTTCTTAGAATCGTCCCCTTGCTGACGATGGAGGCGTCGAAGTAGCCCACTTTGTCCAGTACCTGTACGCCATGTTCGTCCTGGAAGTAGAAATACTCGAGTTCGGGGCCGACGTAGAAGGTCAAACCCTCTTTGGCGGTCTTCTCTAGATTGCGGCGCAGGACGTAGCGGGTGTCGCCTTCGTAGGGCGCGCCCTCGGGGGTTTTCAGATCGCAGAACATAATGGCCGAAAGCGTATCGCCGACCTGGTTGTCCAGTATCTTGAAGGTGTTCGGATCGGGAAGTGCCATGAGGTCGCTTTCGTGGATGCGGGCGAAGCCTTCCACCGATGAGCCGTCAAATCCCAGACCGACGTCCATGGCATCGGGCAGTTCCCGGGGGGTGATGGCGAAGCCGCGTAGCTGACCCAAGATGTCGGTGAACCAGAGGCGGATGACGGGAATTTTTTCGTCGGTAACCGTTTTCAGGACGTCTTCTTTGGTCATAATGTCTCACCGGTTTTGGTTTAGAAGAAATGGAAGGATAAGAGTGGATGGCGTCGCTGCAATTGAATGAAATCCACTCCGCTGCGATTTGATTGAGGGTGATGTATTATGGTTTTTTGTCTCGTTCTTCCACCCAGCGTCTGACGTAATCAATGGCTTCCTGCGTCGGCGTTCCCGGGCCGAAGAGTTTGCCGACGCCTTTCTTCTCCAGTTCAGCCATATCTTCCGGTGAGATGATTCCCCCGCCGGTTAATAGCACGTCGTTCAAGCCCTTCTCGTTCATCAATTGGCGGACGCGGGGGAAGAGGGTCATGTGAGCTCCGGAGAGAATGGACAGCCCGATGGCGTCCACGTCTTCCTGCATGGCGGCCTCGACGATCATTTCCGGGGTCTGCCGCAACCCGGCGTAGATGACTTCAAAGCCGGCGTCGCGAAAGGCAGACGCCATCACCTTGGCGCCGCGATCGTGGCCGTCAAGGCCGGGCTTGGCGATTAGTATTCGTATTTTTCGGTTCATAAGTCAGTACTCAGCATTTAGCATTCAGCAATAAACCGTTGGTTTGCAATTATTCTTTATATT
>CAZHMN010000027.1:0-34301 GCA_964533705.1 uncultured bacterium | reverse complement strand
TCGTTTATTCGATCTTGATTTGAATTTTGACGAAACGATACTTTTACTCATTGCCAAATCTTCATATCGGGAAATTATTGATATATGCAAATTGGATAATTTTACTCCGCTATATCCATGGTTGGTCAAATCATGGATAACTATAAGTTCAGACGCTCATTGGCATCGGCTCCTTGGGGCCATCTTAGGTTCGCTTACGCCGCCTTTGGCCTTTATTCTCGGCCGTGAACTGTATGATAGAAGACTGGGATGGCTGCTTGGAATAGCAACTTCTTTATCAGTGCCTCTAGTTTTCTTTTCTCAAATGGTGCGGATGTATAATATTCAGCCATTTTGGGTTTGTCTGTCCTTATTGGCATTTATTAAAGCATTACAGACAAATAGATGGCGGTACTGGTTGCTAATAGCTTTTGCTAACTTAGTGGGGTATTATATGTATTTTTTTATGGTTTTTGTCTTCTTTGCGGAATTCTTTATCCTTTGCCTTCGCTTTAAGACGCACTTAAAACGATATTTACGCCCATTTGTTTCTCAACTTCCGTATTTTTTTGGTGTCGTGCTCTGGTTTGTACCTACTCTTGGTAGAGTTACCCAAGTTGAGGGCGAATTCTGGGTTCCACCGCTTTCTTGGGAGGGATTGGGAGGAGTCTGGCTGTTCATGGGAATAGGAAGTGATTTCCGAGACCACTATGCATTAGCTTTCTTGTTGAATATGCCGTTTTTGGCTGGCTTTCTATTAGCCTTGCCTGTAGTAATAAGAAACGAAAAGTTGCGTATTGTGCTTATCATATACGGACTTGTGATCGCTTTTTTTGTGGGTGTTTCAATCTTAGGTCAATCATTTTTCTCCAACGGTTATCTCTATTTTCTCACTCCGCTCTATTTAATTATAGTTATTGCGGGCTGGCTAAGCATGAGAAACCGTTTTCTAAGGAATGCAGGTGTAACACTAATAATGACTGTGTTGTTTTTATCTTTAGCTTACTATTATATTGATTACTATTATATGCATGACTATTATGGCTTTTTAAGGCCTATTCCTCAGGCTGAAAAGGGTGAAGGTCATAATTTATCCGGGATGGCTTTAGATGTCAGCGAGCGATTAGGGGATAAGGAAGTAATCATTCATTATTCTGATCCTTATCTGCGCGTCTGTTCGTATTATGCTTCGTTGTATTATCATAGCAGATCGCTCCCAGAACATATTTATTCTAAGGAAGAAATAGCACAACACAACGGCCGACAATATCTGTTACCTGGTGAGTGGATCAGGTCTTTGTATGATCTCAAGCCACTTCCCAAAGGCATATGGATGATTTCCTTAAATAATACAGAGCTGTTTTTCGATGAGGCAATTTTGAGGGGTGAGAAACGCCCCAAATGGGTACACGAAGAGAACCTCCCTCTGGAACTTCGTCAAGCGGGTTTTGTGCCCGTGGAGACGATCAAAAGGGGAAAAGTGTCAGCCATTCATTATCGTCGAGAGACCGATAAGCCTGCAGAGAATGCGGTTGAACCATAGTTTTGCGAGGATTCGCCTTCATGTTGAAGCGCCTTTTTGAACGTCTGGATCGTTGGGCCGAGCAAATGGCTCTGGACTCAAAGTTCATCTGGAAACTGTTCTTCGTCGCCCTATTTGTTCGAGTTGTTCTCGTCCTGTTGCATCCGCACGTACACCTGATCTCGGATATGCTGGGCTACCACGAATCCGCTGTGAGCTTACTGCAGAACGGCGATTTTAGGGTTAAGGGGCGCTTGAGCGCCAGCAGACCGCCATTGTATTCCATTTTCATGTTCATGGTTTATTATGTTTTCGGCACCGGTAACATCTTCGCCGTTAGACTGCTCCAGTGCATTCTTGGCGCTTGCACAGCCGTTCTAACGCTTAAATTAGCTCAGAAGGTATTCTCGAACAAAGCGGGAGTCTGGGCTGGTTTGTTCTTTGCATTATATCCCGCAGCGTGGGGTTATTGCGATCTCATCCTCAGCGAAACGCTGTTCACTTTTCTGCTGGTGGCGGGATTGATCTTTTTGGTTGACGTGCCGGAAGGCCAATTCCATAAGGCCTTCATCGCCGGAATCCTGCTCGGAATGGCCACATTAACACGCACGGTACTGGTTCAGTTTCCGTTGTTTCTGGCCCTTTTCTATTTAGTTTTTTCGAGGAAGAGATTGACCTATCTACCTAAGTTGGCTCTGTTTGTGATTACCTTCTGGATAGTCTTAATCCCCTGGATGGCACGCAATGAGCGGGTCTTCGGTGAACCCCTTCTGACGACGAAATCCGGTGTCGATTTCTATATGTATAACCACAATCCATTTCGCCTTATTCTTTTGAATTACAGCTTGGAAGGAAAAGAAGTTTTGGATGGTGTCGTTCCCTGGCAGCTATCGGAAATGGAGAGAGACAAGTTATGCAGGAATGCTGGAATTGAGTGGGTTCAGAAGCACCCCTGGCTATTTCTTTTCAAAGGGGTGCGGATGCAGTGGAATTTTTTTGGGGTCGAACGGGAATATATCTGGTCCTTGATTGCCGGCTACTGGGGTGGAATACCCCGATGGCAGTTGTTTTTATCCTTCCTCATTTTTGCTCCTACAATCTACATTCTGATGCCTCTATTTATTTGGGGGGTGGTCTATAGCTGGAAGAATTTCAGAGCCAAGCAGAACCTATTATTACTGATCGGTTATTTTCTGGCGGTCACGTTTGTCTATTACGGTTTCAGCCGCCATAGAACGCCGTTGAATCCCATTATGATGTCCTTTGCTGGCTTTGCCATGACGGCGTGGCCGAAAATCTTCGCAGATCTAAAACCGCCGGGAATATTGCGAAAACCACAGACGTCAATTGCTCTGACCATACTTGCTTTTTTCATCATCGGTTGGATATTGGAGATTTTTATGGATGTCGGAACTTTTTTAAATCTGCGCTTTACGCATGCCGGGTGGCATGATGTCGGAAATGGGATGTAAATAGAGACCTACCAGGCGAAACAAAAGGCATAACTGACAGAACTAACCTTGCAAATAACCTTAATCAGCCCCCCGCAGAATTTCTCTAAAACCCAGGAGACGGCCGGGGTCGTTCCTCCGCTGGGTTTATGTTACCTTGCGGCATCACTCGATTCGGAGCGATACCGGGTGAAGATCATCGACGCTGTAGCTGAGAGGTACAAGCAGGTGTTCACCTGGCAGGATCACATGCTGCGAGGTATGAGTTTTGATGAAATCCTGAAAGCCGTTCCACCGGATACGAGGGTTGTCGGCATTTCGAATCTTTATACATTTGCGTTCATGGTCGCCGGTGAGATCGCTCGTCGGATCAAACAAAAGTACCCAGAAGTCATCATCGTTTTCGGCGGTGCACACCCTACGGTCATGACTCAACAGACGATGGCCAGACCTGAAGTGGATTTCGTAGTTTTGTCCGAAGGGGAATACACTTTCAAGGATCTTCTCCAGGCGATTGAGAGAGGAGGCGGTTGGGAAGATATTGACGGATTGGCCTACCGAAAGGGTGGGGAAATCGTCGTCAACCCAAAGACCAAATTCGTTCACGATCTGGATCAAATTCCATTCCCCCGTCGGGACTTGCTGCCGATGGAAAATTACTTTCGGGCTCGTGAACCTCACGGCAGTGCCAACCGTCTGAGGTGGACGACCATGATCGCCACGCGGGGTTGCCCTTACGGCTGTACCTTCTGCAATACCCCCCAGATATGGCAGAGGCGGTGGAGGTCCAGGTCACCGAAGAACGTCGTTGATGAAATCTTACAGTTACAGAAGGATTATGGGATCGAGGAGATTCACTTCGAGGATGAGAGCCTGACGACCAATCCCAAGTGGGTGCTCGATTTTGCCCGAGAGCTCAAGCAAAGGAACGTTGATATCATCTGGCAGACATCGAATGGCGTGCGAGCGGAGAGTATTACCGAAGAGGCGCTGGATCTAATGATTGAGGCGGGTTGTACGCAGGTGACTGTCGCCGCCGAATCGGGTTCGCCCAGAATCCTCAAGGACGTCATCAAGAAGAGGTTGGATTTGGAAACTGTCAGACAGGCGGTTCGCTTGGCTGGCAAGAAGAGGGTTTTCATCGCCTGCTATTTCATGCTTGGCTTGCCCGATGAACAGATCAGTGACGTTCTAAAATCGATCTCTCTGGCCGTCAAACTGGCGATATACGGTGCCGACGAGGTGGTTTTTTCGGTATTCTCGCCGTTACCGGGTTCAAAACTGTTGGAGCGGTTGATTCAGGAGGGCAAAGTGCGCGTCGATGACCACTTCTTCAACGGCCTGACGCCTCATGGTGATCTCTTCGTGTCAAAATCATATTCCGATTACATAAGCGACCGCCAGGTCATTCTACTGAAGTACTCGGGCTATCTGGCCTTTTACCTGACGAAACTCATTTTCCACCCCTTCAAGGTGTTGCGTTCCATTCGGAATGTAGCCTTCGGCATCCAGGAAATAAAAACTGAGAGAGCCCTGCGGACCTGGATATTGAGATTGCTGGGCAAGGAACACAGCTTTGTGAAGGAAAAGACGGCATGATGTCCCGTATTTTGAAGAGCATATATAATATTTTTTGGGCTGATGAGAAGAAACGGGTCTGGTCAATCGTTATCCTTGCCTTTATCATACGTTTTTTATCCATCTTACCCCACGGTAATCACATCACAGTTCCCTTTCGCGACCAAAATACTTATTATTCACTGGCCAGAGCAATCGTAGATGACGGATTCTTAGGCGTACCCAGCGTTCCTCGGGGACCGTATGTCGAATACCGCCTGGAGCATCCCAGAGATGAGGGATTCTATCCCGCCTTCCACGATTCTATGACCGCCATGTGGGACGAACAGGGTTATCTCTACGGGATGGTCGAGTGGGGCAAGCCCAATTCTTTTTTTGAGCCGCTCTACCCCCTGGTAACTGCCGGTTTCTATCTGCTGTTCGGCGATAATTTCTTCTTCTGGCGCATAGTTCACGTGCTCTTCGGTACGCTCCTGGTTTATTTTGTCTATGACATTGGCAAACGAGCCTTTAAAGATGAACGTATTGCCACGGTTAGCGCTCTTTACACCTGCTTCTATCCTCATTTCATTTTTTATTCCTGGATACTGATGTCGGAAGCGCTTTTATTGGTGCTTTTAGCCGCCGGTTTCTGGGCTTACTTTCACCTGGTAGAACGGCCGCGCTGGTACTGGGCTGTGCTTTTAGGTCTTTTCTTCGCCGCTTTCGCTCTGACGCGTTCATTTTTACTCGCCTTTTTTCCTTTTATGGTCCTGTTCGTGCTGATCTTCGTCAAAGGCAAACGCCGCTGGTTGTATGCAGGATTAGCAATTCTTGCCTTTTGCCTGACGATGTCTCCCTGGATTTATCGAAATTACAGATTGCATCATCGTTTCCTCCTGCTCTCAACCCGGGGCGGTTATAACATCTGGATGCGCAATAATCCCTATTTCATTAAGGATGAGCTTGCTGCGATGGGGGTGGAATTTCCGCCGGAAAAGCTGGACAAATTGAAGTATCGCGAATATATTTTAGGTTATCCGGATTTCTCTCCTGACCAAGGTGAATTGGAGAGAAATGAAATTCTAACCCGTGAGGGTATAAAATTCCTAAAGGCTAATTTCGGCTTCTTTCTGGAATTATGCTGGATACGCTTTAAGTGGACGATCGGGTATAAAGGGATAGGTCTTAAAGGGCCGTTGCTCAGCGGGATCTCTCTACTCTCATACGGGCCTGTATTGTTGGGTTTCCTGGTTTCGTTATTTGTCGGTTGGCGCAAGCTGGTGGTAAGTTTGCCTTTATGGTCTGTCGTCGGCTATTTCATCCTCTTTTATAGTTTAACGCACGAGGGATTGCGCTACCGTGTTCCAGTGGATCCCTATATGATCCTTTTGGCAGTATTTGCCGCCGTTTTCGTGTATGAGCGGTTCAAAAGGAGGCCTCTGACAGAATCATTCTAAGCTCTTATGCAAGATAACTCCGAAAATCTCAACGGAATCTCGGTCTTCTTACCGGCCTATAACGAGGAAGATAATATTGAACGGGCGGTGCGTTCCACGGTCGAGGTGCTGAGACAGCTCAGTGACGACTGGGAAGTGATCGTCGTGAACGACGCGTCCAAGGACAAAACCGGCGAAATCGCCGAACGTTTATCCCAGGAGATTCCCGGCGTTCGAGTTATTCACCATGAGAAAAATACACGCCTGGGCGGAGCCCTACGCACCGGATTTGCCAGCTCAAGGAAAGATCTGGTTTTCTACACCGATGCCGATAACCCTATTGATATGAATGACCTCAAGTGGGCAGTTCCGCTGATGTCAGAGGCCGATTTCATCACGGGATATAGGTTGAATCGTGATGAGCCTCTGAAGCGGAGGGTTTACTCTCGTTGCTATAACTGGATGATCCGCCTGATGTTCGGTCTTAAAGTTCGCGACGTCAATTTTTCCTTTAAGTTGGTCAAACGGAAAGTATTGGAAAAAACCAAACTCCATTCACAGGGGTCATTCATTGATGCCGAACTGCTGATCGAGGCGCGTAAGCATGGCTTTCGCATTAAAGAGGTGGGTGTGCGTTATTATCCTCGCACCAAGGGGGTTTCTACGTTAGCATCGCCTTCGGTTATTTTTAAGATCATGCAAGAAATGTGGACTTATTATCGCTGCCATTTTCGTGATGCAACCGGGGATGGATGAGGCTAAACGCTTAATCGTCAATGCAGATGATCTGGGTCTGCATGCCTCGGTTAATCGAGCAATATTCCGCGCCCATCGAGAAGGCATCGTCACAAGTTCGACGATCCTGGTCGGTGGGACGGCTTTTAATGAAGCTTTATCCGGCATTAAAGAGAATCCGGAGCTTGGCGTGGGCGTCCACCTCTGTCTGGTGGATCAGTTTCCGGTTTCGGACCCGGTTCATATCCCGACACTGGTGAATGCAGAAGGACGTCTTTTCTCAACTTATGGGCTTTTCCTCCGCCATTATCTTCTGGGTAAGATTGACTTGGTAGATGTCCGCCGAGAACTGGAGGCTCAGATATCAATGGCTATCGAGGGGGGAATCACGCCCACTCATCTGGATAGTCACCAGCATTTGCACCTTCTGCCGCGCATAAGCCGCTTAGTGTTTGACCTCAGCCGGAAATACGGGATAAAACGCATTCGCATTCCAGCGGAAAGCGCCATGTCGGGCCTGAAGGCGGATTCGTGGAAGAGGAGGTTTCAAGGCAAGCTGGTTTCCTTGCTGGCTGAAGCGCGTCGCCGGGAGTTTGGGCGTTTGGGAATGTTGATGCCCGATCACTTCGTCGGCTTCGCCAGGGGTGGGAGGATGGACGCCCCAGCCTGGCGCAACCTAATACCCCGCTTGCGGGGAGGCGTCACGGAAGTGATGGTGCATCCCGGCGATGATAATAAGACCTTAACTGCTTATTCCGGCTGGGATTACCATTGGTCAGAGGAATTAAAGGCGTTGACAGACCCTGAAATCAGATCCTCGCTCGAAGCACATGGAATTCAACTGATCCATTACGGGGATATCTCTTGAACAAAGTGCACCGCTTTTTAATCTACCTGAGCCAGCGGAAAACTGTCTGGAAGATTTTCATTCTCGGTTTGACGCTGCGGGTCGGTTTGACGTTGGTGTTGGGTGAGAGGCTTCTGCCGCTCGCCGATCAACCCGTATTCCTCGATATGGCTGAGAACATCGCCGCTGGAAGGGGAATCTCAGTCAGCCAGGAGCTCGTGGGCATCCCCGAAAACGTTTCCGATTCCCTGCGTGCAGTACTGATGACGCGGCCGGAACGCCTGCGGGATATGCAATTGAACGCACTCTGGGGCATCGTCAGACCCAACCAGCCCACGGCGTTTTTCGAACCCTTCTATCCGGTCTTCCTAGGGGTCGTTCGCGCCGTGTTCGGGCCTACGCCGGGGATACGGTTCGGCCCGAAGGAAACAATCCCCTATGGGCCGAAAATTACCGTCGTCAGGCTCTTTCAGAGCACCTTCGACGCGTCTGTAATTCTTATCCTTTATTTCCTGGGATCAGCCCTGTTTACTCCGGTAACTGGAGGATTGGCCGCGCTGATATACTGTTTCTATCCCTATTCAATTGTCTTTGTCACCAATATTGTAACGCAAAATACCTTCCTTTTTCTGCAGGCTCTGATGGTCTTCTTCTTAGTTCGTACGCTGGATCGCCAATCGTGGATTAGCTATATCCTTCTGGGACTGACGGCCGGATTGACTTTGTTAACGCGCATTTCCCTGATTACATTCATTCCATTTATCGTTCTGTGTCTTTATCTACCACTTCGCGGTCAACTGAAGTGGGGGCGACTGCTGGTTAGCCTGGGCATCATGGTGCTGGTGCTCGTCCCCTGGGTGGTGCGCAATCAGATGGTTCTGGGAGAGCCCCTCCTGTTGCCGACAAAAGGAGGCCGAAATCTGTGGGAATATAACCTCCAGGTGTTCACCTCAGAGAAGATGAGGGGGAAGGTCACCGGTGTGGATTTGATTTATCAGAATTTTGCCAAGAAGAATTACAATCGGTTGAAGAAGAAGGAGCTCATCCCTTTCCCGGACTTCACGGATGAGACGGAAATTGAGCGCGACCGCATTTTAAAGGATAGAGCAAAGAGATTCATTCTGGCCAATCCCTGGATCTACGCGCAGCTTTGCGGTCTGCGGGTTTATCAGCTTTTTAGAGTCATCCCCCGGCATCTCGGAGGCCCGCTGGCGACCGCTGCCAGCCTGCTCACCTGGGGTTGGATTTTACCGGCCAGCATTATCGGTTTTGTTCTTTCTCTTCGGTTGTGGCGCCGCAGATTTGTCATCTACGCACTAATTCTCTACACAGTGGTAACTCATGCGGCAACCGCGTCCGGCATTCCACACCGGATACCCACGGATCCGTATTTTATCCTCCTGGCCGCCTTTTTCATAGTGACGATACTAAAAGTGGAAAATAAAAGTACCACGACGGGAGATAATACTATCAATCAGGCCGCAGTGAACGTATAAAATGTACATTCCGCCTAAACACCATATGCCTGTTCTGGAAGATCCGGTAGCCTATTATTACATACCCGTCTTCCGTTCGTTCTTTGTAAAACGTTTGAAGCTGTGCCTGGATTTGCTGCCTGAAGGTCACATTCCCCGCATTTTGGATATAGGCTGCGGAACCGGAATCATTCTCCCCGAACTGGCGCGTCGCACCGGCGGGGAAATCTGCGCTATGGATAATCTCTTGCAGGATCGTTCTCTTAGGGGCATGATGGAACTGGAAGGTATATCCGCTCACTTAGCAGCCGCGGATCTGCTGCATCTACCCTATGCTTCGAACTGCTTTGAAGCGGTACTTGTGATTAGTATCCTGGAGCATGTTGAGGCTTTAAAAGAGGCTTGTGGGGAAATCTGTCGAGTTCTAAAACCGGGTGGAATTGTCGTCGCGGGATTTCCGACGAAGAACGTGATCACGGATAAACTACTGGGTGAATCCACCGGCTTTCACGTTTCATCACACAGGCAGATATTAGATGCCATGAAGAAGGTTTTTACATCCTTCAAAGTGACTCATTTCCCGGCGATACTACCGCTGGATTTGTCGCTTTACACGGCTTGCAGCGGTGTAAAACCAGTGCAACAGGCTTGAAATGCGGTCAGAGAAGATCGGTAAATATTGCCTATCCGGGCAGGGATACCAAGAGCTAAGTTCAGGACAAACAGTTAGCAAGGATAACATGGGTAGTTCATCTATTTGATTATTCGAGGTTTTAATTGTATGAATTAAAAAATCAAGACATACTGATTTCCTTAAGGTCTTGAGATTGTGATAACTTACACATGAGAATTGTTGGAAATTTTCCTTATCCTATTGCCTATTGAAGATTTTATTATTATATTATAAGTTCGGCACATCATAATCAAGGAATTTAAGCTGAATCCAATTGCTGCTGCTCTGTTGTTTCCAGCTTCGTTCAGCTTCCCGAGGGAAAGGGATCATGCGTATTTTCTTCACCCGACCCGATAGCGAAATCGTCGCCGCACCCGCGCCGCTGGGCGCCATGTCGTTAGCGGCCTACCTTCGCAAACATCGCAGAGGCGATGAATACAAGCTTTATGATGCCCGAGTCAAATACACGCCCAACGACAAGCTGGCATCCATCATTGCTGATTACAAACCCGACGTCCTCTGCATCACAGCCTTTTCCCTCGAAGCAGACGTGACCCACGACCTCGTCGCCCGCGTGAGGCAGTTGCATCCCGAATGCAAAATATTTTTAGGCGGACCTTATCCCACTTCTGATCCCAACACGGCTATCAGAGATCAGAACCTCGACGTCGTTTTCATCGGTGAAGGGGAGCAGAGCCTCCTTTCGGTTCTGAATGCGATGGAGAATGGATCTTCCTTTGACGGGATTAAGGGCATTGCTTTTCGAAAGAACGGAGAGATTATCAACACCGGGTATCCGGAGATGTTGAAAAATCTCGACGACATCCCCATTGCCGCCTGGGATCTGGTCGATCTGGAATACTGCTTCTCCCGTAAGGGCAAGCGATCCATGATGAACAAACTGCAGAGAAGAAATCGTGCCGTGTCTGTTTTTACGACGCGGGGTTGCCCTTACCAGTGCACCTACTGCCACAACGTCTTCGGCAAAATGCTACGCCAGCGATCTGTGGATCACGTTATAGAAGAATTGAAACTTTTGCAGAGGGATTACGGTGTTGAGGAGATTGAATTCCTGGATGATATTTTTAATATGGATCTGAAGCGGGCGAATGAAATCTTCGACCGGATGGAAGCCGAGAACCTGCATTTCGACATTACCTTTCCCAATGGTTTGCGCTCCGAACGTCTGGATGAGGAATTATTGCTCAAGTTCAAGCGTGGCGGCGTTTACTGGATTACCATCGCCATTGAATCAGGAAGCCCTCGCATACAAAAGGAGATAAAAAAGAAGGTTGATCTGAAGAAAGCCCAGGAGAACATTGACTTAATATCCAAGGTGGGGATCAACTGCAACGGCTTCTTCATGATGGGTTTTATTGACGAGACCGAAGAGGAAATGCTTCAGACCATTGACTTCGCCGTCAAGTCGAAGTTGGTGATCGCCAGTTTCTTCATACTGACGCCGTTTCCGAATACCGAGATTTACAACCAGGCCGTAGAACGCGGCAAGGACATGACCGCCCGCTACAGCGACTATCACGATATTTCGGTGAATCTATCCAAGGTCTCCGACAAGCGGCTCTGGCAGTTGAACAAATTAGCCTACCGCAAATTCTATTTCAGCCCCAAGCGCATCTACCTCATTCTGCGCGCCAATCCCTTCAGGGTGGGGCTGATTGAAGGCATCGTTTATCTGTTCAAAATGGTTTTGACGGGGCGAGAACTGAAGAAGAAGAGAAAGGGTTACCCCCTCGAACCGATTCCTGAAACGGCGGCTTTATCCGCTAATTGCGTTGAGAACGTTTCATCCGAAACCAGAAATTAGAGTTCTATGAGAATCCTCTTCCTGCGTCCCAATTCCGGCATTCCGGTGGCTCCGCCGCCCATCGGGCTCATGTACCTGGTGGGTTACCTGCGCCAGGCCCGGCCGCATCAGGACGAAATCACTGTGCTCGATGCCCGCAGTGAACTGTCATCGGATGAGGATGTGGCCGAGACCATCCAGAAAACTAAGCCTGATCTTGTGGGCATCACCAGTTTCACGATGGAAGCGAAGGCGGCGCACCGTTACGCGGCGTTAGCCAAGCAGCACGCACCGGGATGCGCTACGATTATCGGCGGGCCCTACGGCACTTCCGATTCGGCGGATGCCCTGGACGATCCCAACGTTGATTTTACGGCTCGGGGTGAAGGGGAAAAAACGCTAATCAGCCTGATTGAACGCTTGGAAAAGGGTGGGGAACAGGCAGAATTGAAAGGAATCGGTTATCGGCGCAACGGTACTGCCGTCGCCGGATCATTTCCAGATTTGATAGAGGACATTGATCAAATTCCCTTTCCTGCCTGGGATATGATTGATCTGGAGAAGTATTTTATTCCCGGCAAAATTCGGCGGTTGACCAATCCCATTCAAACCCGGCCGCGTGGAATTTCTATCTTTACGACTCGCGGCTGCCCCTATCGGTGTACCTATTGCCACAACGTCTTCGGCAAAAAATTACGCAAGCGGTCGGTGGAAAACGTCTTAGGGGAGATCCGCTGGCTGGTGGAGGATTTCGGTGTCCAGGAAATCGAATTCATTGATGACGTGTTCAATCTGGATCGGCCTCGCGCCAAGCAAATCTGCGATGGCATCATTCAGGCTGGCTGGGATCTAGCCATGTCATTTCCCAACGGCCTGCGCGCCGATCAGATGGATGAAGAGCTGGTGGACAAAATGAAGGCCGCCGGAACGTACCGCATCAACTATGCGGTCGAATCCGGCACCCCGCGCGTTCAGAAGATGATCAAGAAGAACCTTAACTTGAAGAGAGCCAGGGAAATCATTGATTATACTGCGAACAAAGGCATTTCAACCGGTGGCTTTTTCATGCTCGGTTTTCGCGATGAGACAGAGGAAGAAGCTTGGAACACTATCAACTACGCGCTGGACACAAAATTGCACACCGCTAGTTTTTTTATCTTGACACCGTTCCCCAATACGCCCATGTACGAGGAAGCTCTGGCACTGGGGTACGACATGGAAGCCCTCTATTCGGATTACGGGGCGGTGAGCGCCAATATATCAAAGATGAGTAATGAGAAGCTCGAACAATTACGCAAGATCGCCTTTCGCAAGTTCTATTTCAATCCCAGGCGAATCTGGTCCATCTTCCGCACCACACCGAACAAGTGGGTGCTATTCAAGAATTTCCTGCGAACAGCCCGGATCTCGTTTTTAGGGAAGGAGTTTTAGAGCCGGCTATCGAATATAGATTTTGAATACGGAATCTTTAGAGAATTAGCGATCTGGCAAAATAAACCATGAAAATCCTCCTGATTAGACCCCATTCAGAGGTTCCTTCGGCGGCGCCGCCACTGGGTTTGCTGTATCTGTCTTCATACATCCGTGAGCACAGCCCCCATTCGGTCAGCATCTGCGACGCCCGCTTCAAGGAATACAATTACGATGAGATCGAAGGGCAGATTCGCGCTGCGAAACCCGATCTGGTGGGGATCACCGCCTTCTCGCAGGAATTCAGGGAAGCGCACGAGATTGCCAAGAGGAGCAAGAAGGTTTTTCCAGAGGTGAAAGTCATACTGGGCGGGCCTTACGCCACCTCGGATTATGAGCAGGCCTTAAAGGACCCCAATATTGACATCGCGGTGATCGGTGAAGGCGAGAAGAGTTTTCACCAACTCGTCGGTGCCCTCGAGAGAAATGAAGACTGGACCGCTATTCGCGAACTCGCCTATCGCAGCAATGGAACCATTCAGAAATCAGAGATTCGTGAATTCGTTGACAATCTCGACGAACTTCCCTATCCCGCCTGGGATATGCTCAATCTGGATGAGTATTTCAACAGACGAGGCACTCGCAAACGAACCTCCTTCAACCAGCACCAGATGAAAAGGCGCGTCCTCTCCATTCAGACGACGCGGGGCTGCCCGTATCACTGCAGCTACTGTCACAATCTTTTCGGCAAAAAGCTGCGCAAACGCTCGGTCGAGAACGTCATCGGCGAACTGAAGCTGATGAAAGAGAAGTACAACGTCGAAGAAGTCGAAATCATTGATGACATCTTCAATCTCGACATAGATCGAGCCAAGCAGATCTTCCGTCGCATCATCGAGGAGAAGTTGAATATGAAGTTCAGCTTCCCTAACGGTTTGCGCAGCGACCGTCTCGATGAAGAGCTGCTGGATCTCTTCAAGGAAGGCGGCGTTTACCGCCTGGTCTTCGCCATTGAATCCGGCACTCCCCGCATTCAGAAGCTGGTGAGAAAAAACCTCGACCTCGAAAAAGCCAGGGAAGCCATCGCATACGCCGCTAAAAAAGGCTTCTCCATGGGGGGATTCTTTATGCTCGGTTTCCTGGATGAAACCGAGGAGGAATGCTGGAATACCATCAATTTCGCTCTGGAATCGGAACTCCACACTGCAGCCTTTTTCTGCGTAACTCCCTTTCCCAATACGGAAATTTGGCGTCAGGCCCGGGAGATGGGCTATAACCTGTCTCCGGATCTGGAACATTACTTCGCCCATTACCAGAAGGTCTCCGCCAATATATCGAAAGTGCCCAGCGAGAGGCTTGAGGAACTCCGTAAGATTGCCTTTCGCAGGTTCTACCTTAACCCGAAGCGGATCATTAATTTCATGCGAACAACGCCGTGGCGGGATCGCTTTTTTGAAAAAATCTGGATTCTCATTGCTGCGTCGTTCTTTAAGTACGAGAAATGAGGAGAAAAAGGAGTACCGGGAGAAACCTAGGTAGCGTCCTCAATGAAAGTACTCTTCATCCGCCCCAACGCCGGCATACCGCTTGTGCCGCCGCCCATGGGATTACTTTATCTGGCTTCATGTCTGAGAAAAGCCGGTGACCACCAGGCCAAAATCATAGATGCAAGGCTTCTGGAACTTAGCCCGAAAGAAACACTGGATGAAGCCCGGGATTTTGATCCCGACGTTGTCGGGATTACCAGTTTGACCATGGAAGGCCCCGTCGCTCACCAGATTGCGGCATTATGCAAAGAACGCTGGCCGAACTGTACCGTCATTCTGGGCGGCCCTTATACCACCAGCGATCCGGAAAAAGCCGGCGGTGATCCCAATATTGATTTCTGTTTTCAAGGCGAAGCCGAGCTGAGCTTCACCGAGTGGCTGAAAGCGCAGATGGACGGCACGGATGTATCCCAGATCGCAGGCCTTTCCTATCGGGCTGGTGGAAGAGTGCATACCAATCCGCGAGCCGATTTCGTCGAAAACCTGGATGATATCCCCTTCCCGGCGTGGGATCTGGCAGATTTGGATAAGTACTGGGAGAAACGTTTTTTGGTCTATCGAGGCATGAATCCGCACATGAAGGGCAATCATGGCGTGCCGATGGTAACGTCTCGCGGATGCCCGTATCGCTGCAACTATTGCCACAATATATTCGGCAAGAAAGTACGCCAGAGATCCATTCAGAACGTCATCGAGGAACTGATCCTGCTAAAGGAGAAGTATGGAGTGGACGAGATCGAAATCATAGACGATATCTTCAATCTCGACATTCCCAGAGCCAAGGCGTTTTTCCGCGCCGTGATTGATAAGAAGCTGAACATGAGTTTCAGCTTTCCAAACGGCTTGCGCTCGGATTCCTTCGATGAAGAGCTACTGGATCTAATGAAGGAAGGTGGAGCCTACCGGTTGATCTTTGCCATTGAGTCCGGATCAAAGCGAATCCAGAAGTTAATTCGCAAGAACCTGAATCTGGAAAAGGCCAGAGCCAATATCGAAATGGCCAATAAGAAAGGACTTTTCCTTGGTGGCTTCTTCATGATGGGATTCCCGGATGAAGCGGAAGAGGAAGTGCAGGAGACCATCAATTTCGCCCTGAAATCCCCGTTGCATACCGCTCTTTTTTTCATCCTGACGCCCTTCCCGGGAACGGACGTCTGGACTCAAGCGGTTCAGGCGGGTATGCCCGTGAGCGGGAATTACGAACATTACTACCAGGTTTCCGTCAATCTTTCCAGGATCCCCACTGAGAAGCTGGAGAAACTTCGCCGAAAAGCTCTGGCGAAATTTTATTTAAATCCGAAGCGCGTTTTCCGGTTCGCGACGAGAGTGCCGCACTTTCCCAGGCGCGCGTTGGAATATGGAATCATTCTATTCTTAACCCTTATCGGTATATGGAAAAAGTAAGTGGCGGCAAATCTCAAAAAGCGCCTCAATTCTTTCAAATAATCTGCAAAAGATTGAATCTCGCTAAGAGCTCAAGATGGCACGGTTCGCGTTAATACAGAACCTTTATACCGAAAATCTGGGACTCATGTACCTGAGCGCCTATCTTCAGCGTCAAGGGCACGAGAGCCGCATCTTCGTTGATGTTCATGGAACGAACGCGTTTGCCGAAGTGGAAGCGTATCGTCCGCAGGCGATAGGTTTTTCCTGTACAACGGGGATGCACCACTGGGCGCTGGATTTTGCACGCCGGTATAAAGACAAGCATCCTGATACCCCTGTGCTACTGGGTGGGCCTCATCCGACCTTTTACCCCTGGATTATTCGCGATCCAGTGGTTGACTATGTATGCGTCGGCGAGGGCGAGGGAGCCATCGTTGATCTGGCCAGGGCATTGGAAGGTGAAGGCGATCCGACGAAAATAGCCAATATTTGGACTAAAAAAGACGGTGAGATTATCAGCAATCCCGTCAGGCCGCTGATCCAGGATCTGGACAGCCTCCCCTTTCCGGATCGCACCTATTACGATCGTTATCCCCTGACGGCGAGGGAAACTTCAAAGAATTTCGTCTCCGGCCGGGGATGTGCCTACAAATGTAATTTTTGCGCCAACCACACCCTGATGGAACTTTATCACGGAAAGGGGAAGTGGGTTCGCTTTCGCAGCGCAGAAAACGTCATTGAAGAGATCCGACAGGTCAAGGCTAATTATCCCATTCGATTCGTGGGTTTTTCCGATGACATTCTGATCGTCAACAAAAAGTGGCTTTTCCCATTCCTGGAACTGTACAGGAAAGAGATCGGTTTGCCTTTTCTTTCCACGGTGCGCGCCAACCTGGTAAGCGAGGATGTGGTGGCTGCTTTAAAAGAAGCCGGCTGCATATCCTGCGTTTTCGGAGTGGAATCCGGCGTTGAAAAAATTCGCAACGAGGTCCTGGCCAAGGGCGTTGAAGACGAACATATCTACCAGACGGCAAGTCTTTTTAAAAAGTACCGCATCCGCTTCGGAACGTACAACATGGTCGGTCTTCCCGGTGAAACGCTGAATGACGCCTTTCAAACTGTGAAGATCAACGCCAAAATTCGCCCCGATTTCCCCTGGTGTTCGGTGTTGCAGCCTTATCCCGGCACTCAGATTCGCAAACGCGTTGAAGAGGATTTGGGGCGTGAATTGCCCGTGGACGAAATTGGTGGCAGTTATTTCACGACGTCAGTGGTCAGAAGCCGTGAAATGCGTCAGTTAGAGAATCTGCAGAAATTCTTTCATCTGGCAGTTCGGTTTCCGATGCTCCAGCCTTTAATTCGATTGTTAATCAAATTGCCCCCTAATCCAATTTATCAGTTAATTTTCCAGAGTTGCTACGCTTGGCAGTTGATGAAGCGGTCGCGGATCAATTTTTTCACACTGCTACGATATGGTATCGCCTCCAAGCGCATGTTTACGAAGAATGAACCTGTTGATCTTGGTCCGGTAAAGGAAAAACCTTCACCTGTTTCCTGATGGAGTCCATGAAGGTACACCTCATTAATCCGCCTTCCCCGGGAGAGTTGGGATTTACTCGGGAAGGACGCTGTATGCAGAAGGAGGGAGTCTGGACGACTACCTGGCCGCCGATCTCCCTGACGCAAACTGCTGCCATACTGCGAGAGCGAGGTTATGAGGTGCGCGTCAACGACTGCAGCGTCGAAGGAGTGGATCGGGAAGCTTTGAGAGCCATACTAAAGGATTTCTCTCCCCAGCTTGTGGTCATGAACTCGACCACGCCTTCGCTGAATTTCGACATGACCATCCCCGCGCTGGTGAAGGAGGAGTTGCCTGAAGCGAAAGTGGCCGCTTTTGGTATTCATGTGGGCACCTTGCCGGAAGAGACCTTTTCCATGAGCGATGCGCTGGATTATATCGTGCGCGGCGAACCTGAATACACCATTGCGGATCTGGCAGACGGACTGGCTAACGAAACCGATTTGTCGGCGATCGCCGGTCTATCTCTGCGGCGCAATGGAGCGATTTTTCACGCGCAGAATCGCGGCTTTTTCAAGAATCTGGATGAGATGCCCTATCCCGCATGGGATTTAATTGATCTGGATAACTACAAGCTTCCCTTTTCGGGGCGGCATTTTTTAATGGTCACGACGGCCCGAGGCTGTCCCTACGATTGTATCTATTGCGTGGCCCAGAGCTATTACGGGCGCAAGATTCGCATGCGTAAAGTCCCCAAAATAGTTGACGAAATTGAGTATTTAGGGGAGAGATATGGAGTAAGGGATTTCTTCTTCTGGTCCGAATCGTTTACCATTATTAAGGCGGCGATAAAAGAGCTGTGCCGCGAGATTTTACGCCGCAATTTGAAAGTTCGCTGGGTCTGCAACAGTCGGGTTGACAACATAGATCAAGAATTATTGGAATTGATGAAAAAAGCCGGCTGCTGGATGATCTCCTACGGTATCGAGTCGGGCGAACAGGCGATATTGGATGCCATCAAAAAGGACATTACACTGGATCAGATTCGGGAGGCTGTTTACCTGACGCGCCGGATTGGATTCCAGATAGCCGGCCATTTCGTGTTGGGGTTGCCGGGTGAAACGGCGCAGACCCTGCAGAAAACCTACGACTTCGCCTGCAGCCTCGATCTAGATTACGCACAATTTTACTGTGCCAGTCCCTGGCCTGGTTCTGAATTTTACAGAATGGCGAAATCAGAGGGTTGGTTGGCTTCCCACAACTGGGATGATTTCGAGCAGGATAAATCGGTAACCAACTACCCCGGTCTTTCCGCGGATGAGATTACCCGGTTCCGAAACTGGGCATCGCGCCGATTTTATCTGCGCCCCAAAATTGTATGGCGTACTATGACGCGCATGAGATCTCCTGCAGAAGTCAAAAACTTTCTGCGCATGTTACGCGCTTTTCTCACCTGGATTTAACGGATTGCAGAATTAAATGACTCTTGGACTTATCCGTTTAATTGATTCTCGAGTCGGCCAGGTTGTCTGTAATTATCTTTACTATTACGATAAGTTTCGCGCTCTATTCCCGCCGCTTCGGCGGCCGGAAGGAATTTCGCGCATTCTCGTAATTAAATTTTGGGGCATCGGCAATCTGGTACAAACCTCGCCGACGATGCGGGGAATCAGAAACAAGTTTCCCGACGCAAAGATTGTATTCTTGACTCTGGATCAAAATAAGGGCATCTATGAGAATTCAGGACTTTACGATGAAGCCATCTATTTGCGGCTGACCACCGCCTGGGATTTCATGCGCGAGTTATTCAGCCTGTTTTTTATCCTTCGAAGTTATAATTTTGATTTGATCATTAATCTGGAGCCACTGGTCTATTTCGGTGAACTGATCAGCTTTTACGTTGGAGTCGGTCATCGGGTCGGTTTCGCCGTTCCTGGCCGGAAGACGCTCTTTACCAAACCGGTCGAATTCAGGGAAGATGAGCATATCGCCCGGACTTTTTATCGCGTTCTGAGCGCGCTCGGTCTCAATGACCATCCCACGGAGGAACAGCTCAAACCGGAACCGATACCTGTAAACCCTGAGGATAGGCAGACGGCCCAACAATTATTGCAGTCTGAGGGCGTTAGTGGCGAGAATTTCTTAATCGCCGTCAACGTCAATGCCTCGGATGTCGCCAAGGAGCGACGCTGGCCGCCGGAGAATTTCGCCGCCTTGGCGGACATGGCCATACAGCGGTTGGATGCACGGGTTATACTCGTTGGAGCACCGGATGAAGTGCCCTATGTCAGTCGGGCTGCTGCCATGATGAGCCAGGATCCGGTTAATCTGGCCGGCAGGACGACACTGAAGGAAATGATAGCATTGCTTAGCATGATGGATCTGTTCGTCACCAACGATTCCGGCCCCTTGCATCTGGCTTATGCGCTGGGGACTCCGACGATATCTTTTTACGGCCCTGAGAGCCCCGAACGCTATGGCCCCCTTGGGCCGATACACAAAACCATCTATAAAAAATTGGATTGCAGCCCCTGCATTTTTTTTAAGAATCTTAAAAAGATTAACTGCAAGCGCGATGCGCTATGTATGCGCCAGATTACGGTCGCCGAGGCCTATAAACTGTTAGAAGAAGTCCATCATAACTGGCTTGAAAATAAGTCGGGGCGATCGGCTCAGTCCAACTGATAAGCGTATCATCTGCGTTAAATCGCTGGTGATGAGAAAACGAACGGTTAACGAATAAATATGGCCAGAGTCCTTTTCCTGCAGACCATTCAATTCGAGTTTGTCGGTGTGATGTCCATCTCAGCCTATCTGAAAAAGGCCGGGCATCAAGTGGACCTTCTCCTGGAGTCGGAGGAAGGGGAGGATTTTTTTGCTAAAATCAAGGATTACAAGCCTGACTTGATCGCTTTTTCCGCCATGACCGGTGATCACGTCCGCTGTCTTGAAATCGCTGAAAGAATCAAGAGATTTTCCGACGTGCCCATTGTGATGGGAGGGGCTCACGCCACCTTCTTCCCCGAAACGATTGAACACCCCAACATTGACATTATTTGCCGGGGAGAGGGCGAAGAGGCCATTGCCGAGCTGTGCAATCGCATTGATGAAGGCGAGGACTACTCAAACGTCCGCAACCTCTGGGTGAAACGCAATGGTGCCATCACCAAGAATGAGATCGGGCCGGGCGAGAACGATCTCGATCAGTATCCCATTCCCGATCGGGAGGTTTACTACAAATACCCCTATTTGCGGAATTATCCCACGAAACCTTTTATGACGGCGCGGGGTTGTCCTTATCTGTGTAGCTTCTGTTTCAACCGAGATTTCAACCGTATGTATCACGGCAAGGTGAAGATGCTGCGGCGGCACTCTCCAGAGCGGGCTGTTGAGGAGATGCTTGAGGTTAAGAGCAAATATCCCTTGAAGCGCCTTTTCATCAACGACGACATTTTCATTCTTGACAAAGAGTGGCTCTCTGAGTTTCTCCCGCTTTATGGTCGCGAGGTCAACATTCCTTTTGCCTGCAACGTGCGCGTGAATCTCGTGGATGAGGATAAAGTGCGCATGCTGAAAAAGGCCGGTTGTTATATGGTTATGTTCGGCATCGAATCCGGCGATGCGGAACTGCGCCGAAACATCCTTAAAAAGAACATCACAGACCGTCAGATTTACCATGCCGCCGAGCTCTTTCGCAAGTACGACATTCGGATGAAAACCTTTAATATATTGGGCTTACCGGATGAAACCCTGGAGAAAGGTTTGAAGACGGTTCGGATCAATGCCGATATAAAAGTGGACTATCCCTGGTGCTCCATTCTGCAACCCTACCCGCGCACCGAACTGGCTGAGATCGCGCGCTCCAAGGGACTTTTGAGTGAGGATTTTTCTTTGGACGATTTGGAGGCATCTTTTTTTTCCGGCAGTGTCCTGCGGCAGCCGAACATACGCCAGTTGACCCGGCTTCAGAAGCTGTTCTACATCGGCGTAAAAATGCCCTGGACGATCCCCCTCATCGCCCGTCTCGTGAAGTTGCCCTTGGATAAATTATATTTTCTCCTGTTCGCTCTGACCTACACCTATCGCTTCATGCAGGAAACGGATATCGGCTGGTGGAATGCTCTGCGTTTTGCCATCCGACACCGCAGAAATCTGTAATTGATTCGTATTAAATCAGCTCAACCGCACTATCCGGTAAATATACTAATCGCTGAGGAGGACAGATTGAAATCCCTGGTTACCGGCGGAGCCGGCTTTATGGGTGCACACGTTGCCGAGCACCTGCTGAAATTAGGGCATCAGGTCGTCGTTCTGGATGATCTTTCCGGTGGTTCCGTTGAGAACGTTCCGGAAGGCGCAACTTTCGTCGAAGGCAGCATCCTGGATCGTGATCTGATTAAGTCACTCTTTGAGAAATACCGGTTCGATTACGTTTTTCACCTGGCCGCCTACGCCGCCGAGGGATTATCTCATTTTATCAAGCATTTTAACTATCAGAATAATTTGATCGGTTCGGTGAATTTGATCAATGCGGCGGTGAACTACGAGGTTAAGCGGTTCATATTTACTTCGTCTATCGCCGTTTATGGTGCCGCCCAGCTTCCCATGACCGAAGAGATGACGCCTGCGCCGGAAGATTCCTACGGCATCGCCAAATACGCCGTAGAGATGGAGTTAAAAGCCTCTGGTGAGATGTTCGGTTTGGACTACGTTATTTTTCGCCCCCACAACGTTTACGGCGAAAAGCAGAATATCGGCGATAAATATCGCAACGTCGTGGGCATTTTTATGAATCAGATTCTGCAGGGTAAACCCATGACGATCTTCGGCGACGGCGAGCAGACCAGAGCTTTCTCCTATATTGATGATGTCGCGCCGCTTATCGCTCAATCTGCGAAGTTGGATGGAGCGCGCAATCAAATTTTCAATGTCGGCGCGGATAAACCGTACACTGTTAATACGCTGGCTGAATTGGTGGCTAGGGCGATGGGAGCGCCCAAGAAAGTGGAGTATCTCCCGCCGCGCAACGAAGTCGTTCATGCCTTCAGCGATCACTCGAAGGTTGAAAAAGTCTTCGACTATTCGCCCAAAATAGATCTTGAGGAGGGCGTAAGGCGCATGGCCGACTGGGTGAAAGAGCATGGAGCTCGTGAGTCCAAAGAATTTGGCGAGATAGAAATCTCTAAGAAACTGCCGCCCTCATGGAAAGAGGAACAGTCGTGAACCCTTATCGGTACAAGCTTTCCATCGTTACGGCCAATACCAACGAGAAGCATTTCACGCTGCCCATGCTCGAATCGGTTTATAGAACCGTGAAAAAAGCTGTACCGTTTGAATTCTGGATCGTGGACAATGCCTCCAGAGATGGCTCGGTGGAAGCCATAAACAGCCAGTTTCCGGAGGTGAAGGTCATCTGCAACGCCCGCAATGCGGGATTCACGGAAGCGAACAATCAGGCGATCAGGGAGTGCACGGGTGAATACGTTTTCTGCCTCAATCCCGACACCATCTGTAAAGAGGGCGCTGTAGATCGGCTGGTCGAATATCTGGACGAGCACCCCACCGTGGGCATCGTCGGATCGAAACTACTCAATTCTGACGGCACTCTGCAATCTTCTTGCCGTAACTTCATGACCACCCGGCGATTGATTCTACAGCACCTGCTGCCGTGGAACAAAATTTCACCTAAATTGGCGGGTAAAATATCGTTGATGTACTGGAATCACAGTTTCACCCGACCGGTTGATTGGGTGCTGGGCGCCAGCCTGATGATCAGGCGCGAATGTCTGGATCAAATCGGATTGAAGGATGAATCCTATTTTATATTCCATGAGGACAGCGATTGGTGTTTCCAGGCCAAAAAAGCCGGCTGGAAGGTTGTCTTCGTTCACGATGCGGAAATCATTCATCACGGCTCGTCCACAGTTGGAAAGCTCTGGGGGGCGAATTTAAACATTGAAGTTTACAAAGCGCAGCACCATTTTATTCGCAAGAACCTGGGGAGAAGAGAGCTTTTCTGGCACCGCACCTTTCTGACCCTTCTGCTTCACCTTCGGTTGTTGAAATTACGCCTCTTGCGAACCTTCGGCAGGGTTAGTGAAGAAGATTACAGAACGAATCTTGACTTTTTACATAAGGCCATTAACGTTCAACGTCGCGTTCAATCTGTGGATCGTAAGCCTGAATTCAGGATGTCGGCTGAAGCTGGTTCCGAGTCAGGATCCAGTAAGCTCTAATATGGAAGATTCCAGTTAACCATGATTTCGGTTATTGTACCGGCGTTTAACGCCGAGAAAACGCTGCCTCATACTCTGCGGGCGCTGCAAAACCAGACACTGCCTCGAAAACTCTACGAAATCATCGTCATTGACGATGCTTCGAAGGATGGAACGGGCTCTGTGGCGCGCGAGTTCGGAGTACGCTACCGCCGCCAGAACAAGGAAGGCCCGGCGGCGGCGCGCAATCTCGGTGTGCGCATCGCTCGTGGGGATATCGTTTTGTTTACCGATAGCGACTGCGTCCCCAGGGAAGACTGGATCGAAAAGATGGTCAAACCCTTCGAAGATCCGCGGGTAGCGGGTGTTATGGGCCGGTATCTGACTCGCCAAAAGGAGTTCTGCGCTCGCTTCGTTCAGCTCGAATTCGAGGAGCGTTTTTCGATGCTTGGTGATCGAGATAATATTGATCTGGTGCCATCCTTTGCCGCCGCCTTCCGGCGCTCCATTTTCGAAGAAGTGGGGGGATTTGATGCCCACTATCCTCAGGCGAACAACGAGGACGTCGAATTATCATACAAGATCGCTTCACGCGGTTATAAGATGATCTTCTCCGACGACGCGGTCGTTTATCACAGGCATCCCTCTAATTGGAAAAAATATTTCAGCATAAAGTTTTCGAGGGCTTTTTGGAGGATTCTGGTTTACAAAAAATTTCCCGGCAAGATTCTTAAGGACACCTACACTCCGCAGAGTCTGAAAGCGCAAATCCTGACCGCATATTTATTACTTGTTTCGCCATTGGCATTTTTACTTGGCGTTGCTTGGGGATTGGCGGCTGTTGGCACCGCTTTGGTGCTTTTCCTGGCGAGTTGTTTCCCCTTTATATATCGCACTTACTCCTTCGATCCTCAGATGGCGCTCGCCGCCCCACTGGTTCTTTTCCCTAAATCGATTATTTCCGGATGGGGTGTTTTTATGGGATTGATGACGGGCAGCGAACGCGACACCATCTTTCCTATCGTTCTCGCCATATCCGACGGTATTATGTCCGCGGTCGCTCTCACCCTCGGGTTCATTATACGTTCCAAGCTGTTAGGCGTCAGCGTCGTATTCAGCAAGCCGCTCGAGTATTTCTACCCATTGGTAGTCATCTTTCCCTTGTTAGTGATTATCGTTTTCAGACAGATGGGCTTGTATCGAACTAAGACCTGCTTATCCAAGCTCAACCAGTTGGTGCTCTTTTTCAGAGCCTTTGCCGTCGTTGCTTTGGTGGTCATGGCGGGGATGTTTGTATTGAAGATGAACTACTCACGAAGCCTCTTGCTTATTGTCTTCCTGACTGCTTTACCCCTGATGGCCATAGCTCGGTTAACCCTGAACGCGATCCATGAGCGAATGCTGGCCAAAGGCGTTAACGCGACCAGAGTCCTCATCGTGGGGGCGGGTGAAGCGGCTCAAATGGTACTGGAGAAGATCCACAACTTTCCCTCTCTGGGTTACTATGTCGTTGGCTTCATTGCCGAAGCAGGAATGGGC
Organism: uncultured bacterium; assembly: GCA_964533705.1. Lineage (GTDB taxonomy): Bacteria > Electryoneota > B3-LCP > B3-LCP > B3-LCP > CAZHMN01. The sequence continues at coordinate 9,203 of CAZHMN010000027.1, read as the reverse complement.
AAACGCTATCTCGGTAGGGAAATACTCGGTTCGTCAAAGGATATTCGCCGGATCATTGAAGAAAACCAGGTGGATGAGGTTATCTTTGCCAGACCCAATCTGTCCAGGGAAAAAGTGCTCGATTTGATCGTTCAGTTGGGCAAAGAAAACGTTGCGGTCAAGATGGTTTCCGATTTGTACGACATCGTAACCTCGCAGACTGTCATTGACGGTATCGCCGATATTCCCATGATAGAGATTCATAAAAGACGTTTCCGCCATTTGCAGGATCTGATCAAGGCAAGCATGGATTATCTGCTGGGAACAATTTTCCTATTGCTTTCGTTACCTTTCTGGCTGATCTTCGCGTTGATTATTCGAATTGAAAGTCCCGGGCCGGTTTTTGTGCGCGTTGATCGAATCGGTAAGAACGGCAGGCGATTTAAGCTGTTCAGGTTTCGCACTCTTTTCAAGGATGCGACTCTTCAGGAAGGCGGGACTTCCGAATTGAACGATTCCAGAACAACTCGCTTTGGGCGATTCTTGAGTAAAACCAGATTGGATGAATGGCCACAGCTTCTCAACATTCTTTTAGGTCATATGTCATTGGTAGGTCCGAGGCCGGAACTGCCTGAATTGGTCGCTGAATATAAAGAATGGCAGAAGTTGCGGCTGGAAGTCAAACCTGGCATAACCGGGCTGTGGCAGATTATGGGACGAAGAGATCTGTTTCTGCATCAAAACCTCGAATATGACTTCTATTACATAAAAAACCGTTCGCTGCTGTTGGACCTCACCATACTATTGCGTACCATCCCGGCCATGATCTTCGGTTCCAGCCCGGTCTATCGCGGCTGGCTTGTGAACGCCGAACTCGAGCGTCAGAAGTTCAATGTCCATACAATGGGACAAGAGGTCGACGAGAAGCTGACAAAGAGTGCTAGTGCCTGATGTGTTTACTTCAGGGATAATTTGAATTGCTTTGACCTCCTGATAAAAAAACGGGAAATAATCATGAAAAGATTTTATTGGATATTCTGCATCCTCATGCCGTTAATCCTGATTCCAGGTTCTGCGTCAGCGGAAAATGAAAAATCAATGTACCGAATTAAACCTGCTGACCAGCTCAACGTTTATGTTCACGAAAACGCTGACTTAACCATGACTGTCGCGGTCCTCCCGGATGGAACAATCTCATTTCCTTTGGTTGGTAACCTATATGTGCAAGGCCTGACGACGGCGGGATTACAGAACGTTCTCCGTGAAAAACTGCAGGAATATCTCGTGAATCCTGTGGTCGTTGTGACAATTAGTTCGCAGACGGCCTATAAAGTCTATGTTTTGGGAGAAGTAGGCTCACCCGGAGCGCTTCCATATGACGAAAAAATGCGTCTGACCGATTATCTAGCATTGGCAGGTGGCATGACGCCCGAAGCTAATCTGAAAGAGTGCTATATATACTCAAGTGGTGTCGATAAACCTCGACGGGCGATCAATCTCAAGGAGATCTTCGAGGAAGATAAAGTAACGCTGGATATCCTCCTTCAGCCCGAAGATACCATCGTGTTAAAGCGACGCTCTGGATTCTTCATCACTGAATGGGTGGAGGTAGCCCAGATTTTCAGCATTCTGGTGGCATCTGCTACGCTGTACGTCCTCGCTACAAGAGATTAGGCATTAACTTGTTTGGAGACTGATAAATGCTAAAAAATATAGGGGTTCTACGCTCCTTGAGTTTCATTCTGGGGATCGCTTTACTGTTGTCGGTTTCGTGCAGTGACCGACGCGACTATGTGCCCAGCGGCTCCAAGCTGATCATCTTGGGATTTGACGGCGTTGACCCAGGCTGGATGAATAAATGGATGGAGGAGGGTAAACTCCCTAATTTGCAGAGGTTGAAAGAGCTCGGCGATTATTCTGAACTGCAATCCACCATTCCACCTCAATCACCGGTAGCTTGGTCGTCATTCGCCACGGGGACCAATCCGGGAGGGCACGGGATCTACGACTTCGTAAAACGGCACCCGGAGAATTACATGCCAGACGTCGCGGTCATGGATTTGCAGCCGCCTGAATTAATGCTGGGACTCTTTCCAACCTCGTCCGCCCACGGGGAAGTAACTCGAGGGGGGACGGCTTTCTGGAAGATCGCGGCCGATTCCGGAATTCATTCCACCGTGTTGTTTGTCCCCTATACCTTTCCACCGGAGGACATCTCGCCTGGAAAGATGATGTCCGGTTTGGGGACCCCTGATCTACGCGGGACCAACTCGACTTTTACTTACATGGCCACCGACTTGACCTCCGAGGAGTTGTCCCAACCTGTAGGCGGTGGAAAATTAGTCAAAGTCAACGTGATCAACGGGGAGGTCGCTACCTATCTGGAAACTTTAGTTCATCCCAAGAAGAATGAACGCATCAGAGTGCCCCTTAATTTCAGCATCAGAGACGATCGAACCGTTGAAGTGCGTCTGGACGAGCGAAGCACCATATTGAAGGTCGGCACCTGGAGCGAGTGGCTGCCCTTCAGAGTGAAAATCACGCCGTTTTTAAAAGCTGCCGGAATCTGCCGTTGCTATGTTTTCAGCACTACGCCGGAATTCCGGTTATATGTGACTCCGCTGTCCATGGATCCATCAGATCCCTATATGCCGATGTCTTTCCCGGACGGTTTCTCCAGGGAACTGTTTGAAAAGGTAGGATATTTCAAGACTGTCGGCTGGGCTTATGATACTTCCGTGCTGAACGAGGAGCGTTTGTCCGAAGCGCAATGGCTGGAAGCGATGAAAATGATTACAGCCGAGAGAGAACGCATTTTCTATTCCGAACTGGAGCGGCGTGATTGGGATCTCTTCATCTGTGCCTTTACCGACACCGACCGGGCGGCGCATATGTTCTATCGGTATCTGGACATCGGTCACCCCGGTTACGATCCCATTGGTGCGGCTCAATTCGGTGATGCACTGGAATCAACCTACCGCCACATGGATCGTTTCGTCGGCGAAGTCATGGATAAGTATGTGGATGAGGAAACCACCCTGATCGTCATGTCGGATCATGGATTCCACAGCTTCCGCCGGGGATTCAATACCAATACCTGGCTGGCGCAAAACGGCTATCTCTTCTTCGAAGGGATGGAAAAGTTGTTGCCGGGACAGGAAATTCCTGAAGAAATGTATCCGCAAGGTGATTTCTTCCCCAAGGTAGTTTGGGAAAAGACCAAAGCTTACGCTCTGGGAACCGGGCAAATCTATTTCAACCTGAAAGGCAGAGAAGCGAAAGGCATCGTGAAACCTGGCGAGGAATACGATCACCTCTTAGATGAAATCGCCATGAAGCTGATGGAAGTGCGAGATCCGCTGAACGGCAAACCGGTTTTCAGCGCCATCTACAAATCCAAAGACGTATATCGGGGCGATTACATGTCCGCTGCCCCCGAACTGCAGTTGGGCTTCGCCGAAGGGTATCGCACCTCCAAAGAGACCATGCTGGGTGGCATTCCGCCCGCACTAATCACCAATAATTTGAGCAAATGGTCGGGGGATCATTCCGCTTCAGCGATGGAAGAAACCCCCGGCGTATTGTTTGCAAACCGCCCCATCGATAAGGATAATCCCGCCATCATTGACTTCGCGCCGACCGCTCTGGGATTTTTCGACGTCGGCACGCCACCGGTGATGGAAGGAAGCTCCTTTTTTGACTATACAAAGTAGAAAAGGTGACAAATAAATCCGATTGAATGGAATAAAGTTCACCTGGGATGAAAGTCAAACAACCTTGATACTGAATTAGAATTAGACTTAGCTATGCCATCATCATCCTCAAGCCCCTCCGATCGAGTTATTCTTCTCGGTCTGGATGGAGCTACATACCGATTGCTTAAGCCCTGGGCTGATGAAGGGCTGCTGCCTAACTTCGCGGCTCTATTTACAGAATCCACCTGGGGTGAGCTCGCTTCGACGATACCACCCACCACGCCGCCCGCTTGGGCCGCCTGTTTAACCGGCAAAAATCCCGGCAAGCACGGTATTTTTGACTTTCGAGAATCACCCTTAAAATATCCCGATAGACCCCTGATCAACCTGAGTTCCATGCAGGGACGCAAGCTGTGGCATCTGTTCGCAGCCAACGGCAAGAAATCAGCGGTCGTCAATGTACCCATAACCTTCCCGCCCGAGAAAATAGACGGATTGATGGTCTCGGGTATGATGACTCCATCCAATGATTCGGATTACACCTATCCGGCCGATCTGAAGGCGGAGATCCTGAAGGCTGTCGGGGATTACGTCGTCAATATTGACATTCCCCAATACGACGTCGAACTTGAAAAGGACGCCAACAATTTCCTTAGCGACGTGGAACATTCCTTTCAGAAGCGAAAGGAACTCTTCTGGTACCTGCTGGAAAACAAGGAGTGGCACTTTTTCATGATCGTCTTCGTGAACCTGGATCGCATTCAGCATCTCTTCTGGAAGTATCTGGATCCCGAATGGCCGCAGTATAACTCCAAGATGGCAAGGAAGCTGCGTCCGCGCATCATAAAGAGCTACCAGATGGTGGATGAGATGCTGGGTGAATTGCGGGGAAGGCTCGGAGATACTCCGCTTGTCATCATGTCCGATCACGGCTTCGGTGCCACCAGGCAGTGGTTCAACGTCAACACCTGGCTGGCGCAGAAGGGGTATTTAAAAACCAAACCTGAAGTCCTGCGCAAGCGCAGGCTTTTCATGTTCTTAATGAATTTGAACGATTCACCCTTGGTCAAGGCATTGGTGCCGAAATCAATTCAGTCCGCCGTCAGAGGCAAGATTCGCCGCGGCCGTTCCACCTTTAAGAGCGATCTGGAAGCCGCTCTGGACTATTCCGGAACGAAGGCGTTCTTCGCCTCTATTCCGGCGCAGGGCATCTTCATTAACGTAAAGCGAAATGGCGCCGGAATCGTGGACCCCGGTGCCGAATACGATCAATTGCGCCAAGAGATCAAAGAAGGACTGCTTCAAATCAAGGATCCGGCGAATGGGGAATCCGTCGTTGATCATGTGTACTTTCGAGAGGAACTGTATCACGGAGACCAGGCGAAATACGCGCCCGACCTGGTCTTTGTAGCGCGCAACTACGGGTGTTTGGGACGCCAGTTGATCGGCCTGAACCGGGTTTTGCAGACCAGCGCCAACACCCCGAACGGATTCCACCGCATGGAAGGGGTTTTCATGGCCTACGGGCCGCAATTTAAAAAGGGGCATAAGATAGAAGGCGCGGAAATGCCCGACGTGGCTCCCACGATTCTCCATCTGACGGGTCAGGCCGTGCCCGACGATATGGACGGCAAGGTGCTGGCGGACATCTTTTCGCCCGAATTTGTGAAAACCAATGCGGTTAAAAGTGTAAAAGCTGATGATCTTCCCGAGGTGGAGAGAAAGGATTTTTCGGACGCGGAGAGTGCCGAAATCGCCGATCGCCTGCGCAGCCTGGGTTACCTCGAGTAAACCGGCGTTATCATTGTTGATCGTACAGCGGGTGGGGGAATTAGCGCCGGGCATCCGCCCGGCCTCTGTATTACAATAAGCAGAACTTCAGATCAATCGCAAGACCGGAAATAAAGGACATATAAGTCGTGAAAAAACTAGTCATCAACCTGATCAAGGTCTCAGTTACGGTCATCATTCTTTACCTGATTTTCAAGCGTTTCCAGATCGGGTTTGATGACATCATCGCTTCCTTCAAGCACCAGCCGGGCTGGTTCGCCGTCTCGTTTCTGATGCAGATCGGAGCCATCCTGTTTTCAATCTTAAGGTGGAACGTGCTTCTGGTGGGGCAGAACTTGATCGTTCCTTTTCCCCATATCGTCAAAACGTTTCTGGTGGGCAGATTTCTGGGGACGTTCACCCCCACAGGCGTTGGCCTGGAAGCTTACAAAGCGTACGACATCGCCAGATACACCGGGAAAACAGAAGCCTCAGTATCCGTAGTCCTGATTGAGAAGATGATCGGCACATTCTTCTCGCTGGGCCTTCTCGTGCTGATCACCCTGCCCTTTTTTACAGGGAAGATAGACGTCAAATTCCTCTACGTGTTCGGAGCTTTCTTCGTCATTCTTTTAATCCTGGCCCTTATTCTACTTTTCACCCCCGCTCTCTTCAGGAAAATACTCAATTTTAACTTCCCCATGAAAAGCAAAATCGAGAAACCCCTGAACAATCTGGTTGAGGCCTTTACAATTTACAGCAAGAAGAAGAAAAGCCTCCTGACGGCGATTTTGCTGGGACTCGTGGTATATATGTTCTGGTTCCTGACTTATTTCGTAAATTCGCTGGCCCTGGGAGCCGGTCTCGCCTTAGCCGACGTGTTCAAAGTCGGGCCGATGACGCAGATGATCACCATGATTCCGCTCTCAATTGCGGGAATAGGCTTGCGGGAGGGGGCATTCATGGGGCTTCTGGATAGCCTCGGAGTTGTCCAGGGCGCATCGTCCGCGGCCAGAAGCGCCATGATGCTCTCGGCGACGATGGTTTACTTCGTCTCTATTTCAGTCAATATATTCGGAGCGATCATCTTCCTCACGCGCAGGACGGATTACAAGCGCCAGATGGAGGAGATGCGGAAATCCCGAGCTGGAAACTAATCGCTGACAATTTCTGAGGGCGCATTTCGGTATGGAATGGCTAAAAGCTGACTTTCATTTGCACAGCCGCGAAGATCAATTCGACTTCATCCCCTATTCGGCCTTTGAGCTGATTGATCGTTGCGCGACATTGGGTTATCAAGTCTTAGCCATTACCAACCATCGCCGCCTGACGTTCAGACAGGATTGGATACCCTACGCAGAGGATCGGGGCATCCTGCTGATTCCGGGCGTTGAAGCGGATATCCGGGGGCGCCATGTGCTCCTATTGAACGCCGATAAAGAAGCCGACAAGATACGCACATTTGAAGACCTCCGCGCCTATAAAAAATCCCATGATGTGATCGTGGTGGCCCCACATCCGTTCCATTGGAGCTTTATCTGCTTACATGGTTTGTTGCGCCGTCATATAGATTTGTTCGACGCTGTCGAAATTCACAGTTTTTACACTCGATTTTTTAATCCAAATAAAACTGCACAGAGATTCGCTACAGAGTATAAAAAACCACTAATCGGCAATTCAGATTGTCACCGTTTGGATCAGTTGGATTTGACCTATTCAATGGTTCGGGCTGATCCGACTATCTCCTCCGTATTACAAGCCTTGCGTCAGGATCAAGTCAAAGTCGTGAGCAGCCCACTGACCTTCATTGAAGCGTTTAATCTGCTCCATCTGCTTCGCATCAACCAACTGAGGCGAATGCTCAAGCGTTTTGGCAGGAGTTTTGCAATGCCTGACGGGTCGTCAGACAGGTTACACGAGCAAGAGACAAACGTGAAGCCGCAGCAGGTTCGTATTCATAAATAACTTGGAACTAAACGTCGGGAAGAGAACATGTCAGATGACCGCTTGAGTGGAAAACCGGGCACCGCGATCTTCAGCTTTGTCGCTGGATCGTTGGGAGGGATAACTTTAGGCCTTTTCGAAGTCCTGCTGATCGCCAAGTTCGGAGCAGTACCGGCCAATTTATCCGGTCTGCTCTTCGCCGTGATTGCCTACGGCATTTTGGGCGGATTGGCGGGCATCGGTTTCAACATACTTCTTCAAATCCTTCCTTTTCACCAGGAGAGGAAAGCCAGCCGCAGGTATCTCGGGGCTGCCGTTTACAGCGCCACGCTTGGTCTGATTTTCTTCCTTGTCTTCTTGTTCCGTGCTTTCAGGGATTTCCACGGAGAAAGAGTCCGCTATCTGGAACCCACCGGACTTTTGACCATAGCAATTCTGATCGCTGCGTCGCTGGTGCTCTTTTTCATCGTGCGCCTGATCTTGGTCGGACCGCTGAAGAGCGTATTCAACTGGTTCACTCGACCACTGGGATATGGCGCGCTCGTCATCGTTCTGATGATTGCAGGCGTGGTATTGTCGAAATTATTATCGGCGGAAACTGTGGCGGTCTATCACGAATATTCAGCCGCCGGTCAGGAAGCCCTCGCCGAAAAACCCTGCGTGATTTTGATCATGGTGGATACTCTGCGACCCGATTACCTGGGATGCTATGGCAATGACTCACTGGCCACGCCAAACATAGATGCCCTGGCCCGTGATGCTACGCTATTCACCACGACATATTCGCAAGCGACCTATACGAAGCCATCAACCGCCTCCCTCTTGTCATCCAGATACCCGACGGAGCATCAAGCCATTCACAAGAATCAGATTCTGCCTGAGAACATCACCACTCTCGCTGAACTATTCACTCAGGCGGGCTACTACAGCGGCTCCATCGTTACGAACATTAACCTGGCGCCGATTTTCAATTTCCAGCAGGGATTTCACGAATATGTCTATCTACCGCCTAAATTCCTGTTCGGAGCGAACGAAGCGGCCTCCCGGCTCGTTCTCTACGGCGTACTCAGGCAGGTCAGGCGGAAAGTCGTTCAAAGCAAATTCCCGTATCATTATTACCAGGAAGCTGAGGTCGTCACCGGCTATTTTGATGATTTCCTCAGCCGGAATAAGGATCAAAAGTTTTTCCTGTTTATCCACTATATGGATCCGCACGATCCCTATTTCGAGCACCCCTATTCGGGAAAGGGTTATGCCCGGGCCGCTAATCCCAATCCCGATCCGAAGTTTGAAGGCCCCTTCAGGGATTTTTACGCTCAGGAAATCGAGTACCTCGACGCCTGGATCGGTCAATTGTTAAGCAGGTTAAAAGCTGAGGGGCTCTACGATAATTGTGTCATTGCCTTCACCAGCGATCACGGTGAAGAATTCCAGGAACATGGCGGCTGGTGGCACGGAAATACCCTGCACGAGGAGCAGGTCCGTGTCCCCCTGTTAGTCAAAAGGCCGAACGGCTTGGGATCTGAAATGATAGTGGAATCGCTGACGAACAGCATTGATATCGCTCCAACCTTATTGGCAGCCGCCGGTTTGGACAGCCCGCCGGTCATGCACGGCCGCGATCTATTCGCTAATCCCTTGAATGAAGATTTTGTCCCCGAAGTCTATTCGGAAGCCGATTTTGAGGGCAACGTAGTAAAGATGCTGCGCATCGGTCCCTGGAAGTACATTGAGACGAATCCGGATAATCCTCGCCGCAGGCCCCCGCAACAGCTCTTCTACGTCCCCGACGATCCTTCTGAAAAGATCAATCTG
>CAZHMN010000026.1:28676-34500 GCA_964533705.1 uncultured bacterium | reverse complement strand
CCGCCCGGCCATAAATTGACCGGGCTACGATGTGGCAAGCCCCCTGAAGGGGGCTAATTGACGGCATTTCAGGCCGCTTCAGCGGTCTTTGTGCGTTGTAGACCACCGCTTTAGCGGTGGGCAAAAAAGGGAAGGGGCTCTAGTCGGGGTCAGGGGCGACCCCGACTACCTTTTTTACTGTTTTAGATACTAACGGGTCGGTTCAAGACCAACCCCTACGCGGCGGCGATTATTTCATCAGTATCATTTTGCCGAAGGTGGTTAAGTTGCCAGCCTGGAGGCGATAGACGTAGATTCCCGACGGCAAGCCGGAACCATCGAAGGTGATCTGGTGGGTGCCGGCTGGGTACCAACGTAGGTCGGTCGTGAGACTCTTACGAGATTCTCCGAATCCGACGGTGTAGGGGCGAGGTAACCTCGCCCCTACATTACGCCCATTTATATCAAAGATTTCCAATTTCACCAAACCCGCCTCCGGCAACTGAAAACTGATGATTGTGGTGGGATTGAAGGGGTTGGGGTAAACCGAAAGCTCGAGCTTTGCAGGAAGCGATGCCACAGCCAGCCTTCCTACTGCGCTAACGGCGCGGCTATTGATGACTGTAATTCCATCCAAATCCATGCCCGCAAAGCGCAAATCGGGATTAGATCCGGAAGCATCCACGATTTTCAGATAGCGAGTTGAGGTGATTCCCGCGGGTCCCAGATCGAACGAAGCGGTACCTATAGCTGTGCCGATTAGCGCGTTCTGAGTATATGCATCCCCAGAGTAAACCCTGTATCCCTCAGGCTCGGGATCGCGGGGGAAGATCGCTTCCGTAACGGTAAAATCGTCACCAGGGCCGTCCATGATCTCATGACCCGGGCCGAAATCCAGAACGATGAAACCATTAGAGCCGATGGAACAGGGAAACCCGTCTGGTGCGCCCAGCGCCCAGGCGGGCTGGGTGACGTTGTTGTAACTGTTGTTGGGATCTTCTTGGTTGACGGACGTCACCATAAATGCGTACTCACCGCCACCGGGCTGAAGAGCGACCTCGAATTGGCAGGGAGACCCAAATGAGACGGTTACGTCGTTCACCGATTGCGGTTGATATCCGTTCGCCCATACCGTCAAGTCATAGATACCCGGCAGCATTAATCTGTGCAAATCACCCAATTCCGGATCGGTGTAGGAAGGAATGGCGCGACCGGTAATCCATACCGCGGCCCAGAGCGGTTCTCCCGTCTGCGCGTCGGTAACAATTCCGTGAAGTCCCTCACCGGCAATACGGCAGAAAAAATTCATCCCCAACTGGTTTCTGGCGAAAGTCTGAGGCACTGAACCGGAAAAAGAACTGGTTTCCACCGTATAGCAGAGCCCGCAGTGACTGCCATAGAGATAGTCCAGCAGTTCACCGTGAGTTTCGTAATCTTCCCAGGAATTTTCAAAATCGTAATCGGCCAGGCTGGCATATCGGTCTCCCACCCGGTAGATAACGTCCGCATCGGGAGTGGCATCGGGGCTGTAACCCCATTGATAAAAGAGCACGTCGCCCGAACAATGGAAGGTCGTAGAGAGGGTGATATTGTTCTCCATGCAGAATTGGCGCACAATCCGCGTCTCGATCTGCGAGAAGGGTGCAGAACTCGATCCCCAACCGTCCCATTGATAACCATAGTCCCGATTTAAATCCACCCAATTGGCGTTGTAGCGAATTCCCATTTCATGTCCGTCGGGATTGATCATGGGAATGCACCAGATCTCGTTGTTATCCACATACTGGGTGACGCTGGGATCAATCCCATAATTTTCGCAGAGATAGAGCATATACAGGTAGGGAAGTTCGGCAGAGGTATATTCGTCGCCGTGAATACCACCCCAGAAGACCAGCTCGGGTTCGTCTTCCTCGATGTTGGGGTTATCGGTGATCTTCATAGCGAACAGTTCCCGGTTCTGAACGGAATAGCCCAGCACTTCTATGACGGCGATGTCCGGGTGGGAAGCGGCGTATGAGTAGAAATCGTCCCGAATCTCTTCATAGGTATGAAAATCGTCAAAGCCAGGCAGAGAGCGGAAATAGGCGTCCTGCTCGAAGACGCTGGCATAGAGTTGCTCCACCTGAAAACCGCGGTGGACTAAATTCTCCACCTCATCCGCGCTCAAATCGGCAATGAGATCACCCCCGAAACTGCCATGGCGGACGGTGGATTTCATCTGAACCAGAATATCCTTCGCCTCTGCTGGAAGGCGGTAGATGCCCGGCTCCTCCGCTAAAGCGATCGAAAAGATCAAAACCATGCATGACAAGTTCACAAGTGAGCGCGTTAAGTTCATGGTAACTTCCGGTTGAATATAAATAACCGCATTCAGGCTTTACCATTTAAAATAAGGATATTTACGCAGGAAATCAAGCGAAATACGATTCAAAAGGCAAAATATTACAATTGATAGAGACGCGCGCTTGTGGGCAGGAAGCAAAAGGCGACCCGCTTATGGAGTGGGCGTCAGATCTCCGCCTTGCTAAGGAACCGGCCCAATCCTGAAGAGTATTGATATTAAATTCTGGCTCAGAAACCAGACAACAGAATTCGTAACACACAGAACGGAGGTTGCTGATCGCGAAGAAGAAAGAGGCTTTCATTCAAAACGTACGGGGTTACATCCTGGCGGGCGGGAAAAGCAGCCGCATGGGACGGGATAAGCGATTCATCGAAGTTGATGGAATATCGCTGATCGAGAAGAGTATCCGGCTGCTCGAAAGCGTCCTCGGTGAAAGACCGGCACTGGTAGGAGATAATCTTAACAGCCATCTATTTGGGGACTTTGAAATACTCAAGGATGCCATAGCGGACAAAGGGCCGGTTGGCGGTCTGGTCTCTTGTTTAAGGCATTGTGACGCTGAATGGGCCTTGGTTCTGCCGGTTGACATGCCTCATTTAACCCGATCCGAAATCGAGGCGCTGTTACAATCTGCTGATGAACATTGGGATGTGATCGCCCTAAGTTTCAAGGGTTGGGTAGAACCTCTGGTTGCACTCTATAACACCAGAACGGTGGCCTTTTGGGCTGAGCGGCTTAATAAGGGTGAATTGGCTTTGTATCGTGGAATTGAAAGGCTTCGCACCAAGGTCGTGAACGCACGAGACGGTTCTCATCGTCCTATGAATATTAATACTCCAGAAGACCTGGCTTCAAGAGCTCAGATAGAAGACTGATTGACCTCATTAAGATTAAAGATTAGAGGAATGCTGATCATAAAGGCGGATACAAAATCCGCTTTTTTCTTATTCTGATCAAGATTCAATATTTAGTGGAGACAAATGACCGAGGGATATGGATGGCGACCATCAAGGATGAGTATCCCACGATTACCGATAAGTCTCGTATCATATCATAATTGACAATTCACGCTTCAAAAAGGACGCAAAAACCGGGGATAAATGATGGTTGGAAGTTATACTTCGACATGTCCTCAAGTGTGGTGGAGATACCTCTTTCAACTCGCGGCAAAACATCAATTCATATCATTAACCGCAGTTTCGGCGATACTTTTCGCCCTTCTCCCGCTATCTCCCAAAGCGCAGATCATCGAATTGGACTCCACTCTCTCCGAATACGTTCAGGAGGGGCTGAAGGCAAATCCCAATCTTGTAGCCCTGAGCAGTATGGTGGAGGCTGCTGAGAAACGCATCTCTCAGGTGGGTTCCTGGCCCGATCCGACTCTGGGATTCAGCATCGCCAACCTGCCGGCTGACAACTTCGCATTCGATCAGGAGCCCATGACGGCCGCCTGGATTCAGTTAGGGCAGCGCATCCCTCTGGGAGGTAAAACATCCATTCTCTCTAAGATAGCCGAATCGCATACTGACGCCCTGCGATATGAAGAAAAAGCTCAGCAGCTCTCCCTCGCTGCGGAAATTATTAACACCTGGTACGATTGGGCCTTCCAGTTGGAATCAATAAAGATCGTCGAAGCGGAAATCGGGCTCATGGACGACTTCATTGCGGTAGCGCGGCGGAAATACGAGACCGGTCAGGGTTTGCAGCAGGACGTTTTGCGCGCTTCCACCGAACGAACCCGTCTCGAGGATCGGCTTGCGGGTGTGCAGCAAACAGCTCTGACCAGCAGCCGCCGTCTGGCCGTTCTTCTGGGCCGGGAAGCTGATGATCTACCGGAGCCGCCGGCCGGCTTGATCGAAACCTTCCCTCGCATCAGCCAAAAAGAAATTCTGGGTCAAATGCTGAGGCAAAATCCTGACTTGAAGCGTATGAACTCTGAACTAACCGCCGCCAATCAGCGCGTTTCCTTTGCCCACCGAAACTGGTGGCCGGATCTGAATCTGGGCATCGTTTACGGATTTCGCCAGGATTCGCCGGAAGGCCTGGAGAGACCCGATTTTTTCAGCGCTTCAGTGGGAATTACTGTCCCCATATACGGCTCCCGCAAGCAGGGACCTGCAGTCCAGGAGGCCAGGGCCTACAGCCGACAGGTCGCCTACCAGCAGCGCGCTCTGGAACTGGAATTGCGCTTCCAATATGAGAGACTACTGGATGAAGACGGCCGTTTAGACAAACAGATCAATCTATACCTTCAAGGCATAGAACCGCAGGCGCAGGCCACTTTAGCTGCCACCACAGCCGAATACGCGGTTGGTAAAGTGGATTTCGAAGCCCTCTTGATGGCGGAAAGAGCTCTATATGAAGCCCGCTTGGAACGTTTTGCACGAGTGCGTGATCGGTTGAAAGTGCGCGCTGCTCTGGCCGCCTTAGTCGGTGACAGTTATCTAACAGCTTCTTCAGAAAGTGGAGAGAAGAAATAGCACAGGGTATTGCCATGAAGAATAAACCTGTTCTCAGTATATTGATATTCATGCTGGCCATCAGCGTGATCGTGAATGTCTACCTGCTTACAACAGGACCCGGATCGGAAGGGACTGCAGCGCATGAACCCGAGGCCGGGCAGCTCTACACCTGCGGCATGCATCCCGATGTCATCCAGGAGGGGCCGGGGATCTGCCCCATATGCGGAATGGATCTGACGCCGGTCAGCAGCCCCGCCGAGAAGGGAACGACGAGCGGTGAACGCAAGATCGCCTACTGGGTTGCCCCCATGGATCCCAATTATATCTCAGATAAACCGGGGAAATCGCCCATGGGCATGGATCTGGTGCCCGTTTACGAGGATGAGTTGCAGAGCGGTGTGGTAAAAGTAGATCCGGTAACGCTGCAAAACATCGGCGTGACGACGGTTCCCGTAGAGCGGCGGGATCTCTCCGTGGTGCTGCGCACCAACGGGATCGTCACCGTGGCGGAAGATAAGGAATACCTGGTCAACCATAAAATCTCCGGCTGGATCGAGAAATTATACGTTTCCCGAACGGGACAGATGGTGCGAAAAGGGGATCCACTGCTGGACATCTACAGCCCTGAATTAGTGGCCGCTCAGGAAGAATACCTGCTCGCTTATCAGAGTGCCCGGACTCTGGGGAAGAGCGGTATTCCAAGCGTTAGCGGTAGCGGCAGGGACCTGCTGGAATCCGCCAGGCGCAGACTGGAATTATGGGATATATCGGACGAGCAGATTAAAGAACTGGAAAGCAGCGGTGTGGTGCGTCGTACTCTGACCCTAATCAGCCCGGCCAGCGGTATTGTGCTACACAAAAACGCCGTGGAAGGTGGCGCAGTAACGCCCGGAACGAACTGCTTCAAAATCGCAGAGCTGGATCCCATCTGGGTGGAGGCCCAGATTTACCAATACGAACTCCCCTGGGTTCGCAGCGGCGATAAAGTCGAAGTCCGCTCACCTTACGATCCCGGCCTCACCTTAACCGGAAAAGTTGA
>CAZHMN010000026.1:20852-28576 GCA_964533705.1 uncultured bacterium | reverse complement strand
ACGCAAGTCGTCACCTCCGCTCAATTCCTGCTGGACAGCGAAGCATCACTCCAGGAAGCGATTCAGCGGCGCCTTCAACAGCGAAAAGCGGGAGAAGCGGCGCATCAGCATTGATCATGTCGGGAGACTCTTACGAGTTTAATGCCGGAACTAACAAATGGTTATTCAGAATAAGGCGAAATCATGACCTGGATTGAAAAAGTCATCGAGGGTTCCATTCGCAATCGCTTAATGGTGGTTTTGATTACGATCGTGGTGGTTGCACTGGGCATCCGAGCTATGCTCACCATCCCGGTGGACGCCATCCCCGATTTATCCGACGTTCAGGTTATCGTCATCGCCGATTACCCCGGTCAATCGCCCCAGGTGGTGGAAGACCAGGTCATCTACCCACTGACCACAGCGCTACTATCGGTGCCTTACGTCAAGGACGTGCGAGGGTACAGCTTCTTCAACTTCGGCATGGTCTATCTGATCTTCGAGGACGGCACCGACCTGTACTGGGCGCGCAGCCGCGTGCTGGAATACTTGAACCAGGCAGCCGAACGCATGCCCACCGGTGTAACTCCGAGGTTAGGTCCCGATGCCACCGGATTGGGTTGGGTATACGAATACACCCTGCAATCCGACAAACACAACCTCGCCGAGTTGCGCTCCATCCAGGATTGGTATTTGCGCTACGAATTACAGACCGTGCCGGGCATCGCAGAAGTGGCTTCCATCGGGGGTTTTGTCAAACAATACCAGGTGACCGTTGATCCGGATCGGCTGGCCTCGCTGGGCATTCCACTTTATAGAGTCAAAGCGGCACTGGCTTCCTCAAATCTCGACGTAGGCGGTCGCTTGATCGAGATGGGTGAGACGGAGTATTTCATTCGCGGATTGGGTTATCTAAGAGGTAGCGAAGAGGAAATTATTGACCAAATCGGTAAGATATCACTGGAGACCACCCCCGGAGGCCGACCCATTCTCTTAAAACAGGTCGCCGATGTCAGCGTTGGGCCGGAATTGCGGCGCGGCATCGCTGAATGGAACGGCGAGGGAGAAGTGGTCGGCGGTATCGTGGTTATCCGCTGGGGAGAGAACGCTCTGGCCGTCATCAAAGCGGTTGAAAAGAAATTAGAAAGCTTAAAAGCTGGATTGCCCGAAGGCGTGGAAATCGTCCCGGCTTACGACCGCAGCGCTCTTATCCTGCGAGCTATCGCCACACTGCGCGAGAAGCTGCTGGAGGAAATGGCCGTGGTGGCGCTTATCACCCTGATCTTTCTGCTGCACGTCCGCAGCGCCTTAGTCGCCATTTTCACCTTGCCGTCCGGCGTGTTGATCTCGTTCATCGCCATGAACGCTCTGGGCATCAACGCCAATATCATGTCGTTGGGCGGCATCGCCATTGCCATCGGCGTTATGGTGGATGCCAGCGTGGTCATGGTGGAAAACGCCCACAAGCACCTGAATCGAGACCGGGGCAAAAAGCCGCAAACCGAGATCATCTCTGCTGCTGCGAAGGAAGTCGGGCCGGCACTGTTCTACAGTCTGCTCATCATCACGGTTTCGTTCCTGCCGGTTTTCAGTTTGCAGGCTCAGGAAGGCCGCCTCTTCAGCCCGCTGGCTTATACTAAAACCTTTGCCATGGCTGCATCGGCAATTCTGGCCATCACTATTATCCCCGTTCTAATGACTTTCTTTGTTCGAGGCAAAATTCGCAGCGAGGAGAAGAACCCACTGTCTCGTTTCTTCATTCGCATCTACCGCCCTCTGATCAAGATCGTGTTGCGCTGGCCGGTCCCGGTGATTTTGATCAGCATACTCATCTTCATCATTACGATATTTCCCTACAGCAGGCTGGGCAGCGAGTTCATGCCACCCCTGAACGAAGGGGATCTGCTCTATATGCCCACGACACCTCCGGGTATTTCACCGGCCAAGGCGGCGGAACTGCTGCAGCAAACCGATCGCATCATCAAATCCTTCCCCGAAGTGCGTTCGGTCTTCGGCAAAATCGGGCGGGCGGAAACCGCCACCGATCCCGCTCCTCTCTCGATGATTGAAACCACAATCATGCTGGAGCAGGATCGCTCGAAATGGCGACCCGGGATGACGATGGATAAGCTGGTGCGCGATCTGGACGCGGCCATTCAGATTCCGGGTTTGACCAATGCCTGGACGATGCCTATCCGCACTCGAATTGACATGCTCTCAACGGGTATCAAGACACCGGTGGGCATTAAAATCATGGGGGACGACCTGGATTCCCTGGCGCGGATCGGCGAAGAGATTGAAGCCGTCGTGGGTGGTGTCCCCGGCGTAACGTCGGTCTACGCCGAGCGAGTTGTCGGGGGTAAATACATTGATATTGACATTGACCGCGATCGCATTGCCCGGCATGGACTATCCATCGGCGACGTACAAAACGTCATCAAATCAGCGCTGGGCGGGATGAACGTCACCTGGACGGTGGAAGGGCTGGCCCGCTACCCTGTCAACCTGCGTTATCCGAGAGAACGCCGGGATGATCTCTCCGATATCCGCCGCGTCCTGGTGCCGACACACGCGGGCTACACGGTTCCCTTAGGGCAACTCGCCGAGATTCGCATTGTTGATGGCCCGCCAATGATCAAAACCGAGAACGCCCGCAAGACTCTATGGGTTTATGTTGATACCCGTGAAAGTGACATCGGGGGATTTGTATCCCGATTACAAAAAGTGGTGGGCGATGAAATCCAGCTTCCGGGTGGGTACTCGCTGGTGTGGTCAGGGCAGTTTGAATACATGCAACGGGCGGCTCAACGTCTTCGAATCGTCGTGCCCATTACCATCTTAATAATCTTTTTTCTGCTTTACCTCCACTTCAGGAACATCACCGAATCGCTGGTCGTCATGTTCACCCTGCCCTTCGCTCTGGTGGGCGGCGTCTGGCTGATGTACATCCTGGGCTTCAATATGTCCGTAGCGGTGGCCGTGGGGTACATTGCACTGCTGGGTCTGGCGGCTGAAACGGGCGTCGTCATGCTGGTTTACCTGGATGAGGCCTATAACCGCATGAAACGGGAAAGCAGAATGCAGTACGTTTCCCAGCTTAAGACGGCCGTCATGGAAGGAGCCGTCGAGCGTGTACGCCCCAAATTAATGACCGTATCCACAACCTTGATCGCGTTGCTGCCCATCATGTTCGGCTCCGGTGCCGGTTCGAAGATTATGATGAGAATCGCTGCACCCATGGTGGGTGGATTGGTAACCTCCACCATACTGACTCTGCTGATCCTGCCGGCGGTCTACTTTCTGATCAACAAACGGAACGCACTCGCCGACCCGGAATAAATCTACTTCAACAGTATTATCTTAAAAATTTGCTTGATTAAAACAATAATTGTCGTATAATTTACACCATTCAACTCTGCGAGTACAATCGTTAAATATCCACTTAAAATGAAATGGAGGAGGCTCTATGTCACGGACGATATTCCAAATCGTTATCCTCGCAGGAATAGCTGCCCTCTTGTTGACTGGAGGGATAGGCTGCTCCAAAAAACAACCTGAACAGCAGACGCAGCAAGTGGAGCAGGCACCTCAAGTCGCTGAACCGCAATACGTCGGAAGCGTTGATGAAGAAGGCAAAGCCGTCGGCAGCGCCCTGGCGGCGATTTACACGGCGGACAGTCTCTATACCTGTCCGATGCACCCCGAAGTTGTCACCGACCATCCGGGCGCACGTTGTCCCCAATGCGGTATGAATCTGGAAAAGATGCCGGATGAGAAGGTCGCCGAATTGCGCGCTTCAAATCCGAAAGGTTGCCCGAATTGCGCCTACGTTGTACCCGGCAACTCCGAAGTCACCAAATGTCCCGGGTGCGGCGCCGATTTGATGGAAGCCGCTAAACCCGATAGCACCGGGCACGAAGGGCACATGCACGAATAAGTGGGAGACACACTACACCCAGACTATGCTTTTGTATGATGAAAAAGGCTGCCCAAAATGCCTTGAGGCAGCCTTTTTCAATTATCACAGGTGACAAAAAAGACGCCGAGTGCAGGGATTCGGCGCTATGCGGAACTACGGTATTCTATTCTAGAAAGGTGATTTTCTCCCCCTTATGCGCCTGACAGATGAGCAGCAAGAGCCAGTTTTTCAGATAACTTGGGAGCAGAAAATTGGAACGCACGTATTCCTTGGCGGAGTGCCCCAGCCGATCAGCCAGACCGGGATTGGACAGCAGTTGGCGTATGCGATAGGCCGTGCCTTCGATAGTTGACACCAGGAATCCCGTCGTATTTTGAATAATCTGCGTTCTGATTCCACCAGTCGCACCGCCCACCACCGGTTTACCCTTCCACATGGCCTCCGTCACCACCAATCCGAATCCTTCCCTCAGCGACTTCTGAACGATGACGCTGGCACCTCTCTGCAGAGCGTTGATTTCGAGGTTACTCGTCGGTGGCAGATCAAGAATGTGAATGTTAGGATCTCCATCGGCGGCCTCGCGAACTTCCTGCAGAACTTTTACCCCCTCCGGATCGTCTGATGCGCCGCCTCCCGCTAAAACAAGCTGAGCATCGTGCCACTTTTGAATCATTCTGAAAGCTTGGATAACACCCACCGGGTCTTTCAGACGGTCGAAACGAGAAACCTGGAGAACGTATTGTTTTTGGGGATCTACTCCCAACTTTTGGATAATATCCCGAACTTCATTCGAGGAAAGCTCACGGTTTTTGTCGGAGAGCGGATCAATGGCCGGAGGGATGATGTACTGCGGGATGCTCAAACCTTTGGTGTACTCGGCCATGTGAAAAATTGACCCGTCAAAACGCTCCACATACCTGCGCAGGGCCCCCCAGAAGTGATAATCGGCTTCGGAGACGTCAATGTGACAGCGCCACAGCCAACAGGGGCGCTCTTGGCCGTCCCTAAATAAAACCAACGGTAAAGGCTGAGGATCGTGGATAATGGTAACGTCCGCGGGCTCGTTCAACAGGTCCTTGTTTTTTTCGTTCGTTTTTTCCAGAATTTCGGTATATTCCGGTTTAAATTCAAATTCCTGGCCGTGCAGCGCGTTGTGAATCATCTTGGTTACGTCGTAGAAGACCGAATCACCGTGGATGGCATCCCAACTGGCCTTGATTCCCAGACTCTTCATTAAAGGCACCAAACGCTGCAGGATTTCAGCCACTCCTCCACCCTCTTTGGTGGAGTTGATGTGATGGACTCGCTTGCCTTTTAAATAGCCGGCCAGCGATTTGATCTCGTCGATTTCCGCTTTGCCAACGATGGAGGTGTACTTGTCGAGATCCTTCATGATTTCCAGAGTTCTTTTAGTCTATTCCTGACCCGCTGCAGAATTTCAGCTTTAAGTTCATATAGATTGTACATGTAAGGATTCAGTCGGGATATCTCTTCGGCTAACTGATCCTCATTTAGTGAATTTTTCAGCCACTCCGAAAAATCATTGGACGGCTTTCCCAATCTGATAGGAGCCTCGATCATGTGATAGAAGAGAGTTCCCGAACTGGTCTTTTTTAGACCGTGATAAAACGATTCCAGATCATCCGCATGGCTCTTCAAGGGCAAGACCATGCTGTGCAATTCCAGGAAATGGAACTCATTTCCTTCGGCTACCCTGAAGAACAGTTCACCGGCGCCGACGTAGTCCTGCACGTAGCTGATAAGCTGCTCTCGAGCTTCGCGCACCGAATGACAGGCCATGGGATCAATGGATGCCAGCCTTTCGGCCAGCGAGGTCTGACCCAACTGCACCATCACCCAGCGGGCGAAATCGTTCATTTGATCGCTGGTGGCGAAGTGCCTGCGCAGCAAGGCATGGTGCATATGATAGAAGATGGAAGAACCCGAAACCTTCTTCAGACCTATGAGAAGGGATTTGAGGCTTTCGGCCTTGAAATTGGTATGGATGACCAGACCGGCCTCAGTATAAAATCGAAATTGTTCCGCCATAGTTAATTCGACTTCTTTGTTGATCGCTCTGATATGTGCTCCATCAGTCTTTCCAGGAGGATACCAACCTCAGCCTGACTGTCCAGGCGAAAATTCGCGTTGGTCGCTCCGGTCTTCTCAGTAGATATTACGAGTATCGGGAAACCTCGTGTTTGCATCTTTTTAAAGACGTCTTCATCCGTGCGGTCATCGCCCACGTAGAGTTCGAACCGCCTTGGATTATCGCCAATATATTGAGCGCGTATCCATTCGAAGGCATCGCCCTTATTCCAGCCTATATCCGGGTTGATCTCCCAGCACATTCGTCCTGATTGCAGCCGCAACGAAGTTCCCGACAACATCTTCTTCAAAGCCCGCTCGAGGATTGCAGAAGTCCCGGCGGGTGCTGATCGGTAATGGATCGTCAGGGAAAATTCCTTCGGTTCGAGGTGAATGCCTTCAATGTCCCTCGTAAACGTTTCGATTTGACCGAATATATCCCTTAATTCTGCCTGGGTTTCGCTGTGCTCCGGTTGATATTCGGTGCCATCCTCCAGTCGAATTCTTAAGCCGTGATCGCCGGCTAAGGTGACTCGATCCAAGTTTATCCGTTTGCTGAGATCATCCAGTGATCTCCCGGATAGAATCACAACGAATAGGTTTTGAAAGGAAGACAATTGATTTAACAATGACCCCCACTCAGGCTCCATGAAAGCCAGTTCGGGCCTTTCAACAATCGGCGACAGGGTACCATCGAAATCAAACCCCAACAGGACTTTTTCGGCTCTGGACAAGGACTGCAAGACGTCTCCCCAGGCGGTGAAAACATGGGGTAGCGTATCAGGTTTTTTCATTATCAACGATCGAACGACGCAGGCTGGCCGGAAAGAAAGGCATCAGCCCAGCGGAAAATATCCCAATTTCTTACCCGATTTCTAAGAGCGATCATGCGTTGTCGCTGTTCCCTTCGAGACATCCGCAGGGCGCGACTGATGGCATCTACGGTGCCTTCCACGTCGTAGGGATTGACGGGTATCGCTTCTTTAAGCTCCCGGGCCGCGCCCGTCCTTTCAGATAATATCAAAACGCCGGTATTATCAAGTCGTGCACTGACATACTCTTTTGCCACCAAATTCATTCCGTCTATCAGCGGCGTGACCAGGGCAACATCTGCGGCTAAGTAGAGAATCAGCACCTCATCGAAGTTGAATCCCTTGTAGAAATAATGAACAGGCGTCCAGCCCAATCTGGCATACTTGCCGTTGATTTCACCGACAGTCCTTTCGATTTTCGCCTTCAAATCTCTGTATGATCCCACCTGGCTACGGCTGGGTGCAGCCACCTGGATAAAGCTGACTTTTCCCCTGTATTTGGGATGCTTCAAAAAGAAGCGATCAATGGCGAATAGCCTCTCCAGGATTCCCTTGGTATAATCCAGGCGGTCGACTCCCAGGATGATTCGCTCAGCGGAGAAAGTCTCTCTAATTTTCAGGGCTTTCTTCTGTATCGAAGCTAATCCGGCCCGGTCGTTAATCGTCTTATAATCAACCGAAATCGGCCAGGCTCCAACTTGAACCTCCCGCCCTTTAAAAATGACGCGCCCCCTATCAGGATCCACCTCGTGCGAGGTGAGCCTGCTGACTGTTTTGAGAAAACTTTCAACGTAGTTGGGAACATGAAAACCAATTCGATCAGCGCCCAGCATCGCTTCGATAAATCCCCTGGCGCCGGGCAGGATGCTGAAAACGTCCACGTCTGGAAAGGGGATATGCCAGAAAAATCCGACCCTGGCGTCAGG
>CAZHMN010000026.1:18654-20752 GCA_964533705.1 uncultured bacterium | reverse complement strand
ATGGATCGGCAAAACTCAACCGAATCTGTAAATATTAGCGAAAAAGCCCCGGCATACGCGGGGCTTTTTCATCCTAAGCGGTTAAACTCACTTCATCATAATCACTTTCGTGGTCGCGTTGTGCTGGCCAGCCTCGAGCTTGATCAGATATATTCCCGAGGCCAAAGTGGAACCATCGAAGACCGCCTCGTAGCGACCCTGCTGGTGCCATCCGTTGGCCAGAGTAGCCACAGTTCGTCCGGAGAGGTCGTAGGCAATCATATTTACGGAAGATGCGGACGGCAGATCGTATTGGATCGTCGTGGTTGGATTGAATGGATTGGGGAAAGCCGGGTACAGGGAAAACCTCATCGGCTTAATCGTCGGATCACTGATGACACCGCCGACAACCTCGTGGATCGCGCAACGGATCATGCAATCATCCGTTTCGCCCTGCCGGAAGGGCGCCCAGACGCCGGTGTATTCCCAGGCCTGACGGGATCCCATCTGCTCAGGCGATTGATCCAGACCGATCGCGGGAGTGCCCTCGCCGACCATGTGCCAGGAAACGAAGAAGGCGCCGTCCTCTATTATAATATTGGCGGCGGTCGTGTTGACAGGATAGGCTCCCGAAACCGGAGCGTCTACATCCTGGCTGAACAGCTCGGTTCCCGGCATGCCGCCAACGCCGTCATCGTCGAAAATCTTGGCCGTGAAGGGCTGGGTTCCACCTGCCCCGGCGATGTAAAACCATATCTCGTCAATCTGGACAGGATAGAGCGGAGGAACAAAGCGTTGTCCCATACCGCCGGTTCCTCCTTCCCAGCTCCAACCCTGCTCAAAGACACCGTCATCGTAGAGCATCTGTCCCGGCAGCGTCATAACACGGCATTCAGCCATCCTGGTGTCATTGTTGGGATTCATGTCGCCGGTCAGGATGACGTCAAAACTCATGAAGTACTGCCCGACGGACGAGGCCATCCAGGTGGAACCATAAGTGATCTCCTGTTCCTCGCCGGGATTAATCGTGCCCATGGGCACCGATTCATTGAATACAATACCGCCGCCCTCCTGCTGTATGTTGAATTCAGCATCGTAGCTTGACTCAATCTGGTTTCCCGTGTTCTTAGCCATCGCCCAGGGCGTGTATTCATCACCCACGACCAGGAAGAATCCTTCTGAGTTTTGGTTGGAGGTAGCGTGAGCGGCCATGTCGTGAACGACGTAGGTCGTGCTTTCAGGATAGTCAAAGTACACGGCGTACCCGCGATCGGGGTAGGCATCATGTGAATGCTCTAATCCCACCTGACCATTGTTGTTTTCGATACCGATCAAAATGTCATCATTGGAAACCGTACCCTGCTGATTCCCATACTGGAAGGTGATGGAACTATCTGTATCCGTAAGGATGACCTGGAAAGTGTGCGGTCCATCAATGACACCCGGACCAACCCACGGATGAACGCCTATCCAGGATACCACCAGGCTATCCACATTGTTCGTCCAACGGTAAACGCTATCCTGGACTCCCGGCTGTCCCGGATACCAATCTGCGATGTAAACGGCAATAAAATCATTGGGGCTAGATGACAACGGGATCGAAGTGGGAAACGGCTGCGAAATATTTACAGGAGACCCGAATTTTAGATACCCGTTGGATCCGATGTAATACTGGGTGACGTCATACCAGTAATAATGGAAAGGAAATCCAATGTCAAACGGGCCAACCCAGTTATCATCGCCCAATCCATCTACCCGCGTCCCCACACCGGTAATGTCCACCCAGTTGACCGTTGGGCCGCCCGGTTCATTGGAATCAATCCAGGTGTAGCCGTAGGCATCAGGCCCGCCGGTATCGTCCGTTCCAGGTGCTATAAACTTATTCCCTGCAATCGGGCCAGCACCCGCAAAAGCCATGCTCCAGCATAAAATAAGAGCCAGAGCAACCATTATTCCTCGACTCATATCCGCCTCCTTTTGTGTAACTGAGTTTTTGATTGGAAAAAGTCAGTGAATTCGACTTGAACCCTTCATAAATCGCGCTAAATATAACATTCCCTCAGTTAAATTGCAACAACAAATAGACATTTTACTGAAAATATTTATTATTCCAGTTAAA
>CAZHMN010000026.1:4086-18554 GCA_964533705.1 uncultured bacterium | reverse complement strand
ACACGGAAGACTTCTTCAATAATGTTGGGGCAAAAATCCCTGGCTCTCTTAAAAGAATCCGCACAGATTTCCATCTTCACGACTCCTGCGGGCATGATGAAGTCCGCCACTTCCCAGCCCAGAGTATCATAGGCGGCATTCATGAAGGTGGCCCAGATGGGTAGTGCCGCACGCGCGCCGGATTGACCCTCTCCCAGGCTGATAGCCGGATCATCCAATCCAACCCAGACGCCGGCTACAAGCTGGGGGGTAAAGCCGACAAACCAGGCGTCGGTGTAGTCATTGGTCGTGCCCGTCTTTCCGGCGGCGGGACGGTAAAATCCGTATTTCCATCTCGAAGAGCCACCCGTCCCATCAGTTATAACGCTTTTCAGCATATCCGTCATGATATAGGCTGTTTCTTCGGAGAGAGCCACCCGACGTTGGAGGGCGCGTTCATAAAGCACGTCACCGTTGCGGTTCGAGATGCGCATAATGCCGAAGGGTTCGCAATATACACCGCGATTGGCGAAAACTCCATAGGCGGCCGTCAGCTCGATGGGAATAACGCCGCTGGAACCCAGCGCAATCGCGTCAACTGCATCGAGTCGCGTGGTGATGCCCAGTTGCCGGGCGTAGCGGATGACGTCTTTCGGCTGAACGATCTCCTGGACGAGCCTGACTGCCACCAGGTTCAACGACTTCTTCAGTCCAACTCGCAGCGTGGTCAGACCGCCGCGGCTGCCGTCATAATTGGGAGGCGTCCAGCGCGAGCCGTCCGGCATGTGGACGACGACGTCCTGATTCAACAACCGGAACGTCGGTGGATAACCGTTGTCGATCGCTGCTGTATATGAGAATGCCTTAAATACCGAGCCAGGCTGGCGAATCGCCTGCACCGCCCGGTTAAACTTGGATTCTTCGAAATTTCGGCCTCCGATCAAGGCCAGTATCCGCCCCGTGGCGGGATCCAGCGCGACGAAGGCAACCTGTACTCTGGATTGATCTTTGAAAACGGAATCAATCCAGGCGGTATCCGCCAGCAGTTCAACCGTTTCGGCTCTGCTCAGGTCAGGATACTTCTCTGCAATCAAGTGGGGCGCTTCTTTCTTGAGGAAGTAGTCAAAGAACCTTGTCTGCAGCGTATCCAGATGGCCTTTAACCGCCCGTTCCGCACAGGCCTGCAGGCGGCTGTCGAGTGTCGTATAAATGGTCAAACCATCCCTGTAATAATCGAATCCGATCTCCCTCCCCAGATCCTCAAGCTGCAGTCGCACCATTTCCGTGAAATACGGCGCGATGCCCTGAGAATCAACTCTCTTGTCCGGTACCACGCCCAATGGAGAATCGGCTGCCTTCTCATACTGTGCTTCGGTGATATAATCGAACTGGCGCATTAAACGGAGGATTAAGTTGCGGCGCCCCCTGGCGGCCTCAGGTCGGTTGAAAGGTGAATAATGTCCCGGAGCTTTTAATTGCGCGATTAAAAGGGCGCATTCCGGGAGTGTTAATTCGGAGGCGTTCTTGGCGAAATAGCGCTGCGCGGCCGCCTCGATGCCATAGGCACCATGGCCGTAATAGGCCTGGGTGAGATACATCTCCAGAATCTCACGCTTCGAATAAGTTCTCTCAATCTGCAGCGCGGTCATAGCCTCTTTCAGCTTTCTGGCCATGGTTTGTTCGAAGCTGAGGTAGAGATTGCGAGCCAGCTGTTGGGTGATAGTTGAAGCGCCCTGTCGGATGGAGAAGGAGGTGATGTTAATAAAAGCGGCCTTGGCGATCCTGTTTAGATCCATTCCCCAGTGTTTGTAAAAACGCCGATCTTCCGTTACAATTAGGGCGTTGATGAGATCTTCAGGAAGCCGATCCAAGGGTATGTATATCCTGCGCTGGACGAACAGTTCCTTGATGACTTCGCCGTCCGAGGAGAGAATCGTCGTAGTGAGGCGGGGATCGTAATGTTCCAACTGTTCGAGGGAAGGCAGATCGCGCGCTAAAAAGGCCAGATATACGCCGAATCCGGCGCCGAAGACCAAAATAAGCAAGCCGCTGATCCATAACAGCTTAAAAGTCCTTTTCAGCACGCCCCAGATGAATGTCCCCGAAGACTCCATAGCATCCAATCCGTCTTTTAAGTCCTACAAGTGTTTACTCGCCAGTTAGCTTTCCGTTCCATAACAATATCGGTGATCTTCGGTTAAAAGTCAATCCCCAAATATGAGAAAAGCAGCGAAGATCGCTGCTTTTAGCAACCCGCCTATCACGCTCCCTCACTTTTCGGCAAGTGGAGAAGTTTCCCGTGATTGTGAACGTTCGATATAGGGTTGATTCCAGTATTTCAGCTTCATGACACCGTCTTCGAATAGGGCGTAAGAAAAATACTTCATCCAATCGCCGGTATTCACGTAAATCCCACTTTGCACCTGCTGCAGCATGGGTTCGTGATTATGAGCGAAAACCACGTAATCGTTCCCCTGTGCGATGCATTTTTCGGCCGCTTCAAGATAAGCCCAGCCATCTATATCCCAGCGTCGCCTGCTGTAGTTTCGGCTAGTGCGGCTGGAGGTATGAGCCAGATCTACTCCGAAATCGGGGTGAAGCAGCGAAAAGAGCTTCTGATTGAAGCGATTGCGAAAGATTCGTTTCAGGATTCTGTAGCCCCAATCCGCCGGAGCTAAGCCATCGCCGTGCTGCAAGTGAAAACTCTTATCATCATGGATGAAATGATATTCTCCGCTGTGCACTTGAACGCCGATTTCGTCGGGTAAAAAATCACTTAGGGCAAAGTCGTGATTCCCGGCGAGATAGTGCAGTTCGACGCCTGCGGAGGTCAGCTCCCGGAGCTTGCATAGCACTCCGAAATGGCGCTTGAGGACAACGTGACGCCATTCAAACCAAAAATCGAAGAGATCGCCGAGGATAAAAAGCTTATCTAATTGAGGTTTGTAATAATCCAGGCAATCGAATAGGTATTTTTTGCGTTTCTCTTGGTCTTCTGGGGGACCCATTCCAATATGTGCATCGGACAAGAAGAGAAGCATTGGCATTTATCCTTTAACTTTCGATTCCTTTGCGGGCGGGCACGCCCTGTTGGTAATAATGCTTAATCTCCCGCATCTCTGTAACTAAATCCGCCTTTTCAATAACTTCCTGCGAAGCTCTGCGGCCGGTGAGGATCAGTTCCATGCATTCAGGCCGATGATCAATGATGGAGAGGATATCTTGAAGCGGAACGAGGTCAAACCAGTGAGCCACCAGAATTTCATCTAAGATTAGAACGTCAACGTCAGCCTTCTGCAGGCTGCGATGAACCAGATCCAAGCCGCGGCGGGCTTCCCGCCGATCCGCCTCCGTGACCTCTTCTTTGCGAATGCATTTTACTCCACCGGTCTGAACGGTTTCAATCTGAGGTAAAAATCGTTTTAAAGCCTCCAGTTCGCTGTAACTCTGGCCCTTCATAAACTGGATGATTCGAACCTTCAATCCGGCACCGGCAGCGCGCAGAGCGAGCCCCAGCGCGGCGGTGGTTTTGCCCTTTCCATCTCCGGTGTAAACCTGAACGTAACCTTTCTTCAGCCGGCTCATCGGGTCACCAACAGCTTCGATGCGACGGTTTTCAAAGCCTCTGCGGCCAGGTCCACGCTGTGTTTTTTCCTTTCGGGAACGCCACCCAACGCCTCAGAAATATCTTCGCCGCTAATCTGCGCCGCTCTGGACAGATCCATGCCCACCGCCATCACGGACATGGCAGAACAGGCGGCGATTGTACCGGAACAACCCCGGGTTCGATAGGTTACTTTGACGATCTTATGCCCGTCAAGTTTAGCGAAAATGCGCACTCGATCAAAACATCCCTGACCTTTATATTGAACCTCCTCCACTGCGTCGGCATCTTCCAGATCGCCGACATTCTGAGGATTCTGGAAATGTTTCAGATATTCCTCGGTATACATTACTTGGCCTTCCTTTATTCGGCAGCTTGCTTGCGGTTGGGTTTTATGTGGTTGTTGCGGTTATTTTCATCCTTAAGCTCGAATTTGTTGCGATCCAGAACACGCACGATGATTTCATCAATGCACTTCATGGTCTCGAGCTTCTCGGTCACCTCTTCACGGATGTTCTCTGCGTACATTTCGTCGGTATCCAGTAAAGATACTTCCACGAACACTCTGCCGCCGTCAATCTGGATGTAGCTGATCATACCCATGGACACGACGGACTGGCCGGTCTGGGGATTGATGACTCCTTTCAGGAGTTTTCTGATGGTCTTTTCATTCAGTTGAATCTCTTCCGGTTCGGCCAAACCGTGATCAATTTCCCACTGCTTGATCGCCGCCTTCAAACCGTTGACGGCCAAAACAGAACAATGCATTTTGATAGCCGGGAGGCCGCCCAGTTTTTCGGCGATTTCCTTGGGTTTTATAGCCTTGACTTCCTCGATGGTTTTCCCTTTTGCCAAAAGGGTGGCCATAGATGCGGTGGCGATGTTCGAGGCGCAGCCGTAGGATCGGAACTTCACGTCCTCGATGACGTGCGTCTCCGGATCAACCTTCAACTGGAAGGTCACCATGTCCCCGCAGGCGGGAGAGCCTTCTGTGGCCGTGGCGTCGGGATTCTCGAGTTCGCCCACGTTCTGAGGATGGGTAAAGTGTTCGATGACGGTCGGTGAGTATTTGATGGCCATGGATGCTCCAGGAGTTACAACGCGAACCTAATTCATTCTTTCTTAGTATCAATACCTGCTGATTCTTTACAGTTCATCCTTTTTCTTGTGGTAAAAGCCCTTACCTTTGCCTTCGACCTCGGAGTGGATCTCAGGAATAAACGCCGTCATGGATCGCAACAATTCGACGACCTCTTTGACTTTCTGGACGGCGAGGTCCACTTCATCAGCGGTATTCAACTTCGAGAAGGAGAAGCGTATGGAACCATGGGCGTCTTCATGTTTTAACCCGATGGCTGTCAGGACGTTGGAGGGCGTCAACGATTTGGACGAACAGGCCGATCCCGATGAGACATATACGCCCTTCATCGAAAGGTGCATCAGAATCGCTTCTCCTTCGATATAGCGGAAGGTGATATCCGCGTTACTCGGCAGACGGCGGTCACCTCGCGGGCCGTTCAAGTGCGTGTGGGGAATTTCCAGAAGCTGATCAATGAGTTTGTCGCGCAAGGAAGACATATGAGCGGTATCAGCTTCCATGTTCTCAAAGGCTATTTGGGCGGCTTCGGCGAAACCAACGATGGCGGGAACGTTCTCGGTGCCGGGCCGGAGGTTGAATTCCTGCGGGGCGCCTTCCATAATCTTTTCGACCTTTACTCCTTTGCGGATATAGAGCGCACCGATGCCTTTGGGACCATGTAATTTATGAGCGTTGACGGACATCAGATCAACGGGAAGATCTCCCAGGTTCAGGGGAACTTTCGAGAAACTCTGCGCCGCATCGGTGTGAAAGAGCACTCCGCGTTCCCGGCAGATACCGCCCAGCGCTTCCAAATCCTGGATTGTGCCAATTTCGTGATTGCCGTGCACGATGCTGACCAAGAGGGTTTGCGGTGTTATTTCCGCCTTCAGATCATCGGGATTGACGAATCCTTCGCCATCAACATCCAGGTAGGTGACCTTGAACCCTTCCTTCTGTAGCCGCTTCATGGGATTGATTACGGCATTATGCTCGATTTTGCTGGTAATCAGGTGGCGCTTGCTCTCCGGTGCGGAACGGGCAATCCCGAACAAGGCCAGATTATTGGCTTCGGTGGCGCTGCCGGTAAAAATCAGCTCTTCCGGCTGGGCTCCGATTAATCCGGCGATGCTTTTCCGAGCTACGTTGACCGCTTCCTCGGCGTCCAGGCCGTACTGATGTAAGGAAGCTGGATTGCCGAATCTCTCGATGAAATAGGGGCGCATGGCCTCAAAAACCGGCTCCAGCATCGGAGTGGTGTCGTTATTATCGAAGTATATTGGCTTATTTTCCATGCTCGCTCCGGCGGAAACACATTGGTTCACTGCACATATGATCATAATGGCTTTTTTCTACTTTCGCATCGAGTAAATGCACCCGCAGTAATTTTGCCTGTAAAGACCCAGATTGCGGCTCAATTCCACCGATCTCTTAAAACCGTCCTTTTTCTTGAAATCCGCTACCAGGTAATTCAATCCGTGATTCTTAGCGATCTCCTCTCCCCAGGTGTTGATTTCCCGGGCGGGCTTATGGGGGCTGGTGGTGAAGACGCTGCCGATGCTATCGAACGCTTCTTCCCGGGCTCTCAAAGCTGTCCGTTCCAGGCGGTAACGAATGCAGATGCTACAACGCTGGCCTTTCTCCGGGTCGTTTTCATGTCCTCGAACCAGCGCCAACCAGCTCTCCGGATCATATTCGCCGACCCTATATTCCACCTGGAAGGCAGAAGCCACTTTCTTAAACGTCTCCAGCCTTCTCTGATATTCTTCCAGGGGGTGAACGTTGGGATTATCGAAGAACAGGCAGAGCCTCTCGTTCTGAGGCAGACGCTCCAGCGCCACGCTGACGTCGGGACCGCAGCAGACGTGAAGCAGCAGACGCATCAGCCGCCCTCACGTGAGACAATTGAACTGATAAACTCTCCCACGGCGCGATCCACTTCCGCCTGGACGTCTGGATACTCCCTCTCCATCAGTCTCCGTCTATCCATATCGCCGATTTCACATCTTTTTTCTCTCGCCACTCTTTCAACGATCACCAGGTTTTCGAGTACTTTCCTGATCACTTTTGCAGTCAAAACCGGCGAAGCCGTTTGTATGACTTCTTCAAGTTTTACTTGAACCTGATCGCCATAGTTATCGGTTAATTGGAAAGGATCAAATGACATCACTATTGCTCCATCCAGTTTCTATCGTAAAATATATTTGCTGGCCTCTTCCGGCCTTAAGGGCTCGACCGTTATCGTCTGCTGCGCACCATTGCATTCGACCTCAACCGTCACTTGCGGTTGGCCGCGGCCGCTGCTATAACGAGCCAGAACTCGGGCCGCGAAATGAAGCTCATCCGGGGAAACGTCACCATCCACTATTACCACTGGTCCCATTAAGTCAACGGGGCGAAGCGTGCAGCGGCCTCCGGTGTAATACTCCAGGAAGTCGTTCTCGGCCTCATCCCGGCCCACGATGATCTTCAGGCGATCTGATACCCGCAGGTGTCTGCCCACCTTCATCAGGTTGAAATCATCGTGAGTAACCTGACGCCCGGGCGGAAGATGCTTGATAAAATCGAAGAATTTGCGGCTGTACGAGGGATCGGTCAGGTAGCAGCATCCTCCGGCAGGCTGAGGAAAATCCTTTATCCCCAGCTTTTCAGCCAGAGCAAGCTGCGGTTTGCGGGAACGTCCGGCGAAATCCATCAAGCGTTCTCGATCCACCCAGCCCCGCCGTTCTACCTCCGTTTCCGGCAACCTCTTCGCCGATAAGGGGCGCAGCAAAAGACCCCCTAATCCGCTTTGTTTCTCCATCTGCCGCAGTGTGGGGCGGTGCTGGGTCATGGGTCTTTGAGCCAACACCTCGCCGGTGAAGATGAAATCGGCTCCCACCTCGGGCATCATTTCCTTGGCCTTCCGCAGCATCATGATGCGGCAATCCACGCAGGGATTGGCGTTCTTCCCATACCCCCAGCGGGGATCGGTCACGATTTCCAGATACTCCTGTGAAACGTCCACAACGTCAACGGGAAAACCCAGATCTCTGCCGACTCGCGAGGCTTCGTGCTGTATTCTTGGCGATTGCTGAGCCCTACGCCTGAATTGCCGTCGGGCGGTGGTGATGCAAAAGCCGGTCTTAAAATTGACCCCGTGAACTTCGATGCCCTGATCAATCAGAAGGCGGGCAGCCAACGTGCTATCAAGGCCGCCCGAGATCAAGCCCAATGCATGGATTTTATTCTTCATCGGCACGATCTACTTACCCATCCCCAGGCGTTCTTTGGCCATGTCGCTCATCATGGCCGGAGTCCAGGGGGGATCGAAGACCAATTTAACTTCGGCGGAGGCGGCGCCGGTGTGCTTCAAGATCGCCTCTTCAGCCTGCTTTTTCAGAGTTGCGTGGAGAGGACAATCCTTGATCGTCAGCGTCATCGCCACGGAGACCTTATCCCCATCAACTTTAACATCGTAGATAAAACCCAGATTGACGATGTCAATGCCGATCTCGGGATCAATCACCGTTCCCAAGGCTTCATAGACGGATTCTTCGGTAATCATACCGCAATCATCTCCTCCAGGCGCTTCAGGGTATTGTCCCAGAGCGCTAAATAGCTTTTTGCGCTTTCCGATCCGGGATCCGCGGCGACGATCGGCTCTCCCCTGTCGGAAAGTTCCATCGTTTTCGGATCCAACGGCAGCGTTCCCAAAAGCGGTAACTCCAGACGCGCAGCCTCACGCTTGCCACCGCCCTCACCAAAGGGGTGGGATACATTCCCGCATTCCGGGCAGCGGTAGTAACTCATATTCTCTACGACGCCCAGCACCGGCACGTTGGTATGCTGGAACATGATAACGCCGCGGTGCACGTCTTCTAAAGCCAGATTTTGCGGCGTGGTGACGACGAGCGCGCCGCTGATCTGGTATTTCTGCGCCATCGAAATCTGCACGTCTCCGGTTCCGGGAGGCAGATCAATAAAGAGGTAATCCAGGGTTCCCCAGAGAGTATCGCCGCAGATCTGCTCCAGAGCCTTATTGAGCATGGGCCCGCGCCAGATCAGCGGTTGACCGCTCTCGATCAAATAACCGATGGACATGGATTTAATACCGAATTTATCGAATGGAATGAGGCCCTCTTTCGTGGCGTTCGGCTTGGTCTTTATCCCCAGAAGCGTGGGAAGGCTGGGGCCGTGAATGTCGGCGTCCAGAAGACCGACGCGCAATCCCCGACCGGCCGCCGTGCAGGCCAGATTGACGGCTACGGTGGATTTGCCCACTCCACCCTTGCCGGAGGATACCGCGATGATTCTATCCACACCGGGGAGGGGTTGAGGATTCAGCAATTGATCTGAATGGCCCGGCTTGTCCTCCTTTTTCTGCGATTGTGCCGGTTTATTTTCCAAATCCACTTGAACCTGCTCATATCCTGACTCAGATCGGAGCAATTGATGGACGAATTCCTGCAAGCCGGCGGCAACGCGATCTTCAACACCGCTCATAGCCAGTTGAACCTTCAGCTTGCCGTTTTCGACGCTGATATTCTTGACCATACCAAAGGAGACGATGTCTCTCGAATATCCGGGATATTTTACTTGACGCAACAGTTCCAATACCCTGTTTTTTGTGTTGTTCGCTTCATTCATTTGATTGTCTTCCTATTAGGCTAGATTTACGTTTCCACGGAATCGGGAAGTTGTAGCCATTTGAGGCGCTCTCCGGCCAGTCTGGCACGTTCGACCATTTCCTTCAAGGTTACCTTCTCCAATTCCCGAAAGAGCGATTTCTCAGCCCGGCTGAACGCTTCCCGAATCAAACAGTCCGCTTCATTATGACAACCCCGCACGTTGCTCAACGGCTTAAAAAGCGGAGTTTGGCCTTCCACGGCCAATGCGACGTCCCGCAAAGTGATCTTCTCAAGCGGTTGCGCCAGCATGTATCCACCCCTGGCACCCCGAAACGACCTCAGCAAGCCCGCCTTGGCCAGAAGCTGAAAAACTTTGGCGAGATAGCTCTCGGGCAGGTTCTGCGCCTTAGCAATTTCGCTGACCAATACAACTTCGTTTTCGTGGCGCATGGCCAGGAATAAGAGGCCGTGAACAGCGTATTCACATCCGACTGAGAACTGCATTGGGGTTATTCCGATAATTCGGACTCTGATTGTCTTAATATATTCTTGATACGAGATAAAATCAACCGAAATTTGAAATATTTGCTTTGGATTTATATCAAGAAAGTAATTATTATTATGTTGACGTCTTCATGTTAATTCGAAAAGCTATAAACGCCCTCAATTCACTCTGATTAATGATATGCGGGTAGAGACAATCCTTTTCCCCACTCCACCGTACGATTTCGAGCTATCCTTCAGCTTTCTGGGACCGAACTGCCCCGACCCGGTGGCCAGATTTGAAAAAGGCGTCTACCAACGGCTCTGGCCGCTGGACGAAGAGCGCTCCGCTTTCGTCAGCATCATGTCCATCGGGACGCTCACCGATCCGCGCCTGAAATTGACGCTGGAAGGGGAAAACCTGAGCGACAACGACGTCAACCGATGCAAAAACCATGTTGCAGACACTCTCTGTCTTGATCTTGATCTTGAGGCTTTCTATGATACGGTAAAAAAAGATCGGCTGCTCCATGACCATTGCCGGAAAAATATCGGCCTAAAACCGGTTTTAGAGCCCACGCTCTTCGAGGCGCTCACCTGGGCCATCATCGGCCAGCAGGTGAACCTGCGCTTCGCCTGTCAGGTGAAACGGGGCATGTTGGAACAATTCGCCAAGCGGAAAACCATTGACGGTCACATTTTCTACCAATATCCGGAACCGGCAGAATTGGCAAATTTGAACCCCTTGACCTGGCGTCAATTCAAGTGTTCGACGCGCAAGGCTGAATACGTCATCGGACTGGCGAAGCAGGTGCAGGACGGCTTCGATCTGGGGGGACTCACACGCCTCTCGGACGAAAAAATCATCGAAAAGCTGGTTCAAATCAGGGGGATCGGCCGCTGGACCGCGGAATACGTTTTAATTCAGGGCTTCGGCAGGTGGGATGCGCTGCCGACAGGAGATGCCGGGCTGCTGAATGGATTCAAGCAGATCTACGGATTAGACCGCAAGCCGACGGAAGAGGAACTCAGAGAACAGGCCGAGCTGTGGCGCCCCTATCGCGGTTTATCCACTTATTACCTTTGGTGGGGAAAACAATTCGAACGGAGGACGAATGCTTAGATTCTCTATGGCGATCGCGGTCGTCATTCTCACGGCTTTTCAAGCACATGGTCGCTTGCTATACGTAAATGCTGAATTCAATGAGGGCAATGGAAATGGAGACCACGACGCCCCATTCAGTGATCTGCAGTACGCCTTAGATCAAGCTCTGGATGGAGATACGTTATTGCTCGCGCCCGGCATCTATTCAGCACGCTCTGAACCCTTCACGGAAGAGCTGTGCGGAAACTGCCTTGAGCATAAGACGACGGTCTATGCCAGCCGGGGTTTTCTCATCGAAGGAAAAACGGTTCATATCGTGGGTTCCGGTACGGATAGCACAACGCTGATTACAAATGCAGGGTACGGCGTCCTGTTCCTGAACAGCCGTGGTTCGAAAATAGAAAGACTGGCCATCACCGGAGGCAAGAGAGATCCCGACGGCAACGCAACCGATGCGGCTGTAGTAGCGAAATTCAGCACGGTCACCATACAACAGGTTAAAATTCGGGACAACACCGACCGGATTGATACGGTCGTCGTGGGCATCGGGGGCGTTTTCGGCAGGGAAAACTCGGAACTATTCGTTTTTGAGTGCGAAATTGTCAACAACGGCTGGGACGGAATCGCCCTTTACAGGGGCGCCAGCGCCTACGCCGCCGATAACGTCATCGCGAAGGGCCGCGGTGCCGGGATCGGAATTACCTGGGACGCAACGGCCATCGTGCTTCGCAACCGAATATCCGACTACTGGAAGGGAATCGGAACGTTCGGAGCGTCAAGAGCCATAGTCAGCAATAACCTCGTGAATAATTGCCTGGGTTGGGGGATCATCGCTACGGGAGAATCCTATCTGGACGCTGCAAACAATAACGTAATTCATAACGGCAATTGCGGATTGGCCATCTGGAGCGAGGAATGCCGTGGGCGCTTCGTGAATAATATCGTCGCCTACAATGGTTGGAAAGATAAGTGGGTGGCGCCTCAGGTGGGACTGTGGAACAACGGCAATCCTGACAATTTTATCATCTCCCACAATGACGTCTGGGGCAACCTGATGGGGAATTACAAAGACATGGACGACCTTACCGGCGTCAGTGGTAACATCTCAGAAGATCCAGGCTTCGTCT
The DNA here is from genome assembly GCA_964533705.1 of uncultured bacterium. GTDB lineage: Bacteria > Electryoneota > B3-LCP > B3-LCP > B3-LCP > CAZHMN01. Next base: position 6,568 of record CAZHMN010000026.1, on the reverse strand, counting down.
CCGATCGGGATTTTCATCTCCTGGAAGGATCGCCCTGCCGGGATGCCGGTTCACCCTCCTTAAGCGAAGGCGACGGTTCTATCAGTGACATGGGTATGTACGGTGGACCGGGGGCAAGGTGATCTGAGCACTGATGAAAAAAGGGCGAGGAATAAACCCTCGCCCTTTTTGCTTTTGGTCCACTGAGTACCCCACCTTATTTCATAATGGTCACGGTGCGCTGAATCGAAGTTCCGTTTGCATTCAGCCTCAGGAAATAAACGCCTGAAGGGATTTCTGCCGTTGGTAAGATTAGGCTATGATCACCCGGTTCAGCAACGGTGATGGTATGCTTGAGCACCCGCCTCCCCTGCAGATTGAAGAGACTGACTTCTAATTGTCCCTGCTCTGCGAGCGAAAATTCGACGTTCAATTCGGGATTGCAGGGTTGTGGAAAGACGCCAAGTAGATCCATTACCGGCTCGCTTGAACCTTCGGTCACAATCAATCCCTGGCTATGGGAGAAGGCTTTCGGCACCTGCGTAACTTTACCGGGCATCGCATTTCCCAACTGTCCGGTAAGTTTCTCAAAAGTAAAGCTGTCCTCGTCTTCGATCTGACCGGTGCAGTGAGTTCCGCAGCGACCATAGACGGTGTAAACTCCGGGCATGCACATTGGACTGATGTAGAGCAGGCAGTGCTTGTAGGCCGTTGAACCGGCTGTGATAGGCACACTCCACCACATGTAATAAGGTCCGATTTCCTGTCCATCGGGCAAACCCAGATCAAACCAGATGTCAACGGTATCGTCTTCGAACATGCAGGTTACGGTGAAATCGAAGATAACCATACTGCCCGATTGAGCTACGATACAACTCGCGGGATCCTCTTCCAGATCGAGAACCATATCGCGGTTCTCCGGAAGTTGAGGTTCACTATTGCCTGCCAGGGCATGGCATTGAGGTAGGATAATCAGGATTGCCAGAGATAGTAACAGGGTTAATATTCCTCTTTGCATGACTGCCTCCACAGATTTGAATTGGTAAATAATTTGAAAACACCTCAGTTTACCGCCCCAGTGGGAGATTTACATAGATTCTCCTATTTGCTTTTTATATGTTAAACATATTTCCTGTTTTTTGAGATCCCGGATATAGAAAATAATTCAGAGATTGCCCGAGAAACGGCGAAATAAGGCCGTTATTAACAAAAAAGGCCGGGGATAAACATTCCTCCGGCCTCAAGGGCAAAAATGGGACCAATTATTAGGACTCTACAATTCCTCCGTTTAATTAAGGGTCAGCAGCACAGCGAAAACCGATGGTTTTATCCGTCAGTGTCGGGTCAGAAAAGAACTGTGCCGCGGTTTTTAAGCGATCCGCAGGTGACACGTAACTGCCGCCTCGCCGCACTCGATTGCCGCCCTCGACCGTCGCAGTCCATTCCCAAACGTTGCCGGCCAGGTTAAACGCGCCGAACCAGCTCATACCCTGCGGATAGGATTGGACGTCTTCGGGAGCGCCGAAGCTGTCGCCGAAATTGGCCAGATTTTCGTCGGGCGTGGCATCTCCCCAGGGGTAAGGATACCCCACTCCGACGCCGTCGTATTCTCCGAAAAAATCCACTGTTCCCCGCGCCGCCTTTTCCCACTCCGCCTCAGTCGGCAGTCGCTCGCCGTAGAATTCTGCATAAGCAACAGCGCCGTACCAACTGATTTCTACGACCGGCCAATCTTCATATCCCTGCTCGGCCGCGAAAACTCCCAGGCTGTCTATAAAGGAGATGCGGCATTCAGAGGACGATACTTCGAGATAGATAACTTGCTCTATTGAATCACTGAAAACGTCTTCCCCATCATAGAAGACCCACCCGGAATCAATCGCTGCGTTCAGATAAGCGGCGTACTGCTGGTTGGAAACCTCGTAGCGGTCTATGTAGAAGGAATCCACGTACACTGGATTTTCGCCGGTCGAAGGAATGTAATTGCCCCAACCTGTGGGGACGTTACCCAGAACGACCTCACCCGCGGGTACGAGCACTCGGTCACCGTTGATTATGGGTTGAGGTTCGGGCAATCTGATCCCGTCCCCGCTTTCATCACAGGAGCAGAAGAGCAGCGTGATTACCAGAACTGAAATGACCTTCTTCACTTTTCCAATCTCATGAAGATAAAAGGGATAAATTCAATCTCGTGAACCCTTCTTTGCTGGTTTTTGCGAAGAAACTGGGCCACAATTACAGGTTTTCCTCATTCCATTTCAGATACCGGCAAACCCACGGCGCGGGCCAGAGCGCGAATCGCTAACCTAACTTCCATGGAATGGAGACGCAGATAATAATTAAACAGGAAAAATCCCACGAGGATTCCGTATCCCCAATATTGCCGTTTGAAAATGTGAATAAAACGCTCAATTGCGAATGCTCCCACAATCAGGAAAACGCCTTCAAAGGGCATTCGGAAGCGAGCATCAGCAAAAAACAGGATCGCCACTCCGTACATGAC
>CAZHMN010000026.1:0-3986 GCA_964533705.1 uncultured bacterium | reverse complement strand
ACGTTATTCTCCAAAAGCAGCCGATAAAATTCCTCGCTCTTGGCATTTTCCCGGCCGACGCGCTCAACGTACTCATAAGCCGGTGCATCGTTATAGTGCTGCTTGAAGTTGACCCTATTGAAAGCCATCCAGAGAACGACGCCGCCTTCACTGGAAGGAAGCATCAGTTGGTCGTAAGTCAAATAATTTCTAATTGTCCAGGGAACCATCGTCAAAACCGCCACTGCGAAAACAATAGCCGCCCGACCGAATTTCTTCCCCCCATCGCCCTTTAAACGCAAAAAGACATATAGCGGAATCAGTCCTATAAAAGGCAAGCCCACGCCTCTGGTCAATCCCAGCAGGCCGGTAACAAAACCCATAAAAGCCAGCTTTTTCCAACTGGCGTCTCGCCCCAGGCTGACAGTGAGTAATATCAACAAGTTAAGCAGAAACAAGAACAGGTTTTCGGTCATCAGGTAGCCGACATAATAAATAAATACGGGGTAGACCGCCGCCAGGAATCCTGCGACGCGGCTGGTTTTCTCTGCCAGGATTTGCCGGGCACTGAAGTAGATAAGCAGCGGCGTCAGGGAACCCAGCAATGCCTGGCACAGCAGGGCAGCGATGTGATGATGGCCGAAGATAAAATATATGATGCCCAGAAAATACACATAACCCGGAAAGCGATGGGAGCTGGGATGCCCGAACGCGTCAATCATGCCGTGTCCCTGCGCAACGCTCCAGCCCAGGTGATCATATTCCACGGCGTCCAGGTCGATACCGGTTTTATCGAGGGGAATCAAATCAACCGAGAAGACGTAAATCAATCTGACCGCCAAAGCCAGCAGCAACAGAATGATCACGTACCTCATTTCGCTACTTTTCAATCTCGTCCAGATCTTACGTAACCAGGTCACCCAAAATCCCCTTTTCTTCCTATGTAATCTCGCAAGTTCGGGGTCTTCCGACCCCGAAAGCCCCCATTTGATCTTTTGCCCCTCATGAATTTTCTACGACGAGTTAGTCAGCAGAATTAGCCGAAACGAAACTGCACCCCAAAACCGCCCCGGGGGTACCTCCAGGTTACGTATTCACTGCAAGCGACTCTGCAGGTGCCGCATTCCAGACAGTTTTCAAAGGCCACCGTGCACTCGCCCGTCTCCTCGTTCAGCTCGTACACTTTGGCCGGGCAAATGAAGAGAACCGCCTTGATTTTGTCCGCCTTGAACTTCTCCTGATCAACTTCGATATGGGATTCCTTGTCCGGTTTGTACTTGACCAGAAAAAGCTTATCCTCAATTGTCGTCTTTAATTTGGCTTCCTCCACAGGCTGCCCCTGCTCTTCGCTCATCGCATCGCTCTCCATGTTTTGTAAAGGTCCTTGACCAAAGCGAACAGTCCAATTTCCCGTTTGAATTTTGCCAGAACCTCTTTCTCAATCTGCACTTTGGGCTTCTCACTAATCGTAAAGTAATCGCGCAATAGTGCCACCATGACGTCGGGGTAATCTCTGAGCATATGAGGATTGTCAATCAGGAACTGCGAGAACTTCTGGAATTTCTTGAGATCTTTCAGGACAAAGCTGTCTTCGAGCTTCTGTCTGTATATCGCCAGAGAAGACTCGCTGAAGTCGCCCTTCTCTTTGGCGGCGATAACCGTTTCAGCGGCCAGCACCCCCGAAGCCATCGCTAAATTCGAACCCTCGTGATAATGGCTGGCATTGACCAATCCGGCTGCATCGCCGGTCAGAATCATGCCGCCGGTTACCAGTTTGGGCAGATGAAGGTAGCCTCCTTCAGGGATCATGTGGGCGGCATATTCCAGGCTCTCACCACCCCTGATTAACGGGGCGATGGAAGGGTGTTTTTTAAACTGCTCCAAAACGTCATTGGGATTCAAGTTGTGGCGCGTCATATCGTGTATCGTCGCCCCGATGCCGATGGACAGGCTGTCCTTATTGGTATAGACGAATCCGGAGCCGAAGGTGCCCTGCACGGCATGACCGAAGACTTCGTAAGCAGAACCCTCATTATTGTTTAGCTGGAACCGATCTTCAATGGTTTCTCTGGAAAGCCCGATAACCTCTTTGACCGCCACCGCCATATGCTTGGCGTCGTGGGGTTTGCGCAGACCGACCTGTTCCGCAAGGAAGGAATTGGCTCCCTCCGCAGAAATCACCACGTCGCAGCGCAGTTCGTCGCCTCCGGGCTCGGTCTTCACGCCGACGACCCGCCCGTCTTCCAGCAAGGCCTCTGAGACCATCATACCAGGGATAATCATGGCGCCAGCGGCTTCTACCTGCTCCGCGTACCAGCGATCGAACTTGGCTCGCAGAACCGTCCAGGTGTGGTTATAAGGCGGCTCGTTGAAAGCTGAGGTTTTAAAGTCAAAGGCCGCTTCGCCGTCCTTCGACAGCACCGCGAAACGCCGATGAGTGACGTGCCGTTCCACCGGGGCTTGCTTCCAGAATTCCGGCAGCAGCTTGTCCAGAATAGTCGTGAAGAGGATGCCGCCCATAACGTTTTTGGAACCGGGATATTCGCCTCTTTCCAGGACGGCGACTTCCACACCCGCTTTTGCCAGGGTCAGCGCGGCGGAAAGACCCGCCGGCCCCGCGCCGACGATGATACAGTCAAATTTTTCTTCTTCGGACATGATTTAGATACATATGATTAGGGCTTATTTGTCACCTCTAAATTCTGATCTTCTTGCTTCCATCCTGAAATATAAGTGATGAAGTCTGTTTACAAACCTATAGCTGCCTCCCCCTTCTCCAATTATTACGTTTAGGTCTTTCATTTTTCTCAAGAAGTTGTCCAATACCTTCTCCTCGTCCTTGTCGAGAAGTTTAATAATTTCCCTTCTCAGAAATCGAAACTGGAATTGCTCTGCAGTTACGGCCTTTCGCAATATTTTAGTATAAAGAGGGCTTTGAATAGCCCTAAGAACCTGTGGTTCAAGGAGTTTTCTCCCCACGATGCCTGCAGCCCACAGAATTCCTGACAGTGCATCATCCACATCAATGCGATTATCACTATCAATATTAAAAGTTGCATCACCAATTTCATGTGCAAGTACTGGCAATCCACCGGTAAAGTATTCCATGTGGGAAAGCGCATCGTCATCTATGGATACCTGAATTTTCGAAAATGCGTTCTTGAAGAAGATTTTAGTTTCTTCCGGCGACCAAGCCTGGATGTCAATTATGTCGAATACACGTGCCAAGGATGGTTGAATTGAAATCAATGATTGTCGTCTCTCCTCATGGCCGACTAAGAGCAGACATAACGGTAAAGAGTCTCTATCTGTCGCAATCTCATCCACCAAACTTTTCAGCCAATTAGCAAATGTTCGCGATGACGCTAAGCCATTTATATCGTCAAGAATAATAAATATGCCGTTTTTGTCATCTTTTAGTCTGTGCATTAGATTTTTTAACGCTGGGACAAAATCGTTTGCTAGCCGCTTTAAGTCCTCCCGTGATGCACCAAACTCTAAGCTTACCCCAAACAATCCAACTTGCTTAATATGATTTCCGAAGAAATCAAGTATCTTTTCATGCCATGGCTTTTCTGCACTTTCTTTTAGTAGGCGATCAAAAATCCGGCGAACCGCTTCGTCAAGCGAGGTAACTCCTCCAAGAAAGGTATGTAATCCAAGAGCCTTTGAATTGCGCTCGACTAAGAATTTGACAAATGATGCAAGTGAGCTCTTTCCTATCCCCCTTTCCCCTGACAAGAATGCTACCTGAAACTGACCATGAGTCGATCTAACAACTTTGTCTCTAAGTTGTTCAACCTCCCTTTGGCGACCAACAAAAAACTCAATGGGAACCGGTAGCCCAGGAGTGAAGGGACTATATTCTTTCGGCATATTTCACCTTTTTCAGAAGCCGATTTTATTTACCTATTTGTCCATCAGCGCCAAAGATTGAACGATTAGATATTATTTTACTGCTTTAATCGCTTCCGTCAACGCCGGAACGACTTCCATGACGTCTCCGA
>CAZHMN010000025.1:0-34768 GCA_964533705.1 uncultured bacterium | reverse complement strand
CCGAATCTGAGCCAGAAGAGTGGTGCGAATGAGATGCCGAAGATGGCGCACGATAGGGTGATTCTCCCGGGCCGATTCAAATGCTGAAACAGCCTCTTCCAGGGCAATTGGGCTGCGATCCAGACGGCAAAAAGTACGGCGAACGCGATGAGAATCAGAAAGAAAGTCTTACCCTGGAGGATACTCTCTGTCCTTAGTTGCGGGAGAATCTCCTCGATTTCGGCGAAATGCAGTGTCAGGTTGTCCCACAGCAGCAGTCCACAGATCAGACAAAGCACTCCACCGATCAACTTGATCGTAGTATGTAGCTCTTTTCCCATAGCCACTCCCAGGAGCGCTATAAGATAGTGATTCGGTGGCCCATTCACAAGAGAAAAATGAACTGCACCCCGGTCCCCATTGACTGATTTTATTCGCCTCAATCGGTACAGCGTCCTATTAAGCAGAGGGGTGCCGCGAAAAAAACCTACGCTCCTGTTCGCACGTTTTTACTCCTTAAAAGGGTTGAAATTCAACCTATTTGATTTTATATTTGCACTCAACAATAATAGCTGGTATTCTTCTGCATGAAAATCATCGTTCTTATGGGCGGTGAATCCGCCGAACGGCGCGTATCCCTTAGTTCGGGCGAAACGGTCGCCAAAGCATTGGCTGAAAGAGGTCATGAAGTTCTCAAAGTAGATTTGATTGATCCAGTGCGCATCGCTCCGGCAAAGGTGGCTCTATTCCAGGAATCGGTCGGTGAAAAGCCGCCGGAACTATCCGATCTACCCCGTTTTACTCCCCGCCGCTTGGCTGCTCTGTTAGAAACCCTGGATCGTCAGCGACCCGATCTCATCTTTCCCATGCTTCACGGAGGAATGGGCGAGGACGGTCGCCTGCAGGCAGCCCTGGAAATGGTCGGTCTCCCCTTCGTGGGCAGCGGATCCCTGGCTTCGGCACTGGCCATGAACAAACCGAAGGCCAAGTGCCTATTTCGATCCGTCGGCGTGCCCACTCCGGAGGAGCTCCTGATCCCATGCGATCAGGCAGAGGCCGAATCCGTCGCCGAAATGATCTCCCAATCCTTCGATTTTCCCGTCGTGATGAAACCCGACGCGCTGGGTTCAGCGGTTGGCCTCTTTATCCTGAAAGACCCTTCCGGTCTGGCTGAGGCTCTGGAGGCAATCAAGTCCTTGCATTACAACATTCTGATCGAGCCCTACATCTCCGGCCGGGAAATGACGGTCACGGTGCTGGGCGACGGCGCTTTACCTCCCATCGAAATCCGCCCGCACGGCGGTGTTTACGATTACCTTTCCAAATACACCAAAGGCCACACCGATTATATCTGCCCCGCGCCTATTTCTGATCAAGAAACCCAGCGGCTCAAAGACTACGGATTAAAAGCTCATCACGCCCTGGGATGCCGACATTACAGCCGGGTGGACTTTCGCATGAAAGACGACGGCGAATTGTTCTGCTTAGAGGTTAACACCATTCCCGGCATGACCGCCACCAGCCTGGTGCCCAAAGCCGCCGCCGCAGTGGGGATTTCATTCGAAGAGTTGGTGGATCGCTTGGCGGGGATGGCAGTTCCTTCCAGGTGAGAGGAATATTCGGCCGCTGGACAGGATGAAGCCACCGGTCGAGTTTGCGCTGCACTGGAAATTACTTTCAAGCATTAATATAAGTCTTAGTAGCGCCTTTACCTGTCGCATCAAAAAGCAAAAATGCCGGAATAATTCCGGCATTTTTTGTTAGAATTCAGTCCGTCACGAGATTACTTGAGAAAAACAGCCTTGCCCCGCTGGGTAACTCCCATCGCGCCGATTTCCACGATATAGATCCCCGATGGAAGTTCCCCTGGCGACCAGGTGATCTCGTGGTAGCCCGCTGACAACCACCCCTTAAACGCTTCGCTGCGCAGCCGCCCCAGAGAATCGAAGATTTTCACCTGCACCTGATCCCCCGCAGGTAGACCGAACCGTATCTTCGTGCTGTTGTTGAAGGGATTGGGATAGACGCTTTCCAGCGTTATCTCCTGGGGCAAAGTGAGGAATCTATCATCTCTGACACCAGTCCAATCATGATCAATAATCAACGGCCCGTCGCTGTACACCCAGGAGAAATTATGCGTATCGGTAATATACCCCAGCACCCAGAAGGGCCCCTCGGGCATGCCAGTCACGTTCCAATTGAAGCTATTAGTAGGGTCATCTTCAGGAATGTTATAGGCGCCGGGGATGACGTAACCGTTGTTACCCGTGCTGTCGTCGTCATAGTATAGGGTGATAATGGCGTTGTCATCCGGGTCACCATCCTCCCAGGTGATGGTAAACTGTTGGTTGGCGGTATCGCCCCAGGTGGGATGGAAAAATGACAACCACGGAGCGCTGTTCGTCGGAAGCGGGACGAAGGTCATCGAGGTGTCGTTGTTCGTCTCGGACGATTCATCAATTTCCCTGGAAGCGTCCAGCATCCAGGATACCGTGTGTGTATCAGCTTCCACTACCCAGGGTTCGGTGTACGTATAAACCCATATTTGCTGGTTGCTGCCGATTTCCGCATTGCGTCTTTCGGAATAGAAAAGTTCGCCGTCCAACTGGCAGGTGATGTCAAACATGGGCGTCGTACCGTCACCTTTTGCTTTCCAGGACAGCGCGAAGCGAACGCTGTCCCCAACAAAAGTCTCCATGAGCTGCGTGGAATCCAGGCTTGCCAAAAAGGCCAATTCAGCTTCGAGATCGAAGACGCCATCTTCCCAGGCGATGTTGACTTCGTCAATGAAAGCGCCCATGTCAACTTGCGAATCGTAATCGGAAACAAACTGAAAGAACAGGAAGACGTTATTTTGCCCCAGAAGACTGATCGTTCCTCCTTCTAAGCTGTCAAAGTCCACCGTCTCCATTAACCATTCCGTAGTTTCGCCGCTATAGCGGCCTGATTCGTACATGTTCCACTGGCTGCTCGGATAGGCTCCCCAGCGCACGTAGTCTTGCACCGGTTCAGTTTGGCAGTAGAACCAGAAGCTGGCGCGCGCCTTTACCGCTTCTGACAGATCAATGGGTCCCCATCTCACCCAGGCGTTCGTATTGGCAGGATAGGGATCCAATTCCGGAGCAAGTGTGTTGGGTGTGCCCACACACCACAAACTCTGCGAATCAATGCCGTTGTATTTGAAAATATAACTCGTGATGCCCCAGGTGTAAGGAGGACCATAGGCGGGGTAGGGGTAGCAATCCCAATTCCCCCATCCGTACCCGGGAGAATTCATCCAGCTCAATGGTGTCCCCATAAAATGCTCATTCAGCACAACGTGCCAGATGGCCCGCGCCGGCTGGAATTGCGCGCACCAGACGAAGGCGAAAACTGCCATTAGAAGCAGTATTCTAATAGTGGGATGATTCTTTGCCATGAAGCACCTCCGGGCTTGAAGCTCAGGCCAAACCATAGATTTACTAATATAATAACGATTTTATCGTCAAATGTCAAGTCATTTTGAATGCAGAATGTAAATTTTTCATGCGTAAATTGATTTTCTCCACTTACAGGGGAAAAACAAGGACTGAGGGAGTTAGTCAATGAGAAAAATTTTAACTTAGTTCTCTTACCGCTTGACATTTCTATAAAAAAGCCTTAAATTTGACCTGATCTTGAACTAATGCACGCCTGGCCCCCGGACGTCTTTTCGCCATAGGGAGGTATTATGCCGGACGATAGCCACGAAATTCATCCTGATGCCCCCCCGTCGTTGCGCCCACTTTTCGACCGATATTCTTGCCGTTCCTTCAAAAACGACCCCATTCCCGAAGAACACCTGTTCTGGTTGAAGGAAGCGCTCCGCTGGGCACCCTCGGCGGGAAACGAACAACCCTGGCACTTCTACGTCGTCCATGATAAATCCGTTAAGAAAGCGCTGGCTGCGGCAGCCTACAACCAGAAATTCATCGCTAAGGCGCCGGTTGTCTTCGTCGTCTGCTCCGAGTCGGAGCGATCTATCAGGCGCTACGGTCATCGGGGTGCCACACTTTATCACCTGCAAGACACCGCCGCTGCGGCCCAGAACCTGCTGATCGCAGCCACGGCGTTGGGGTACGGCGCCTGCTGGATTGGCGCCTTCAGCGAATATCCGGTCGAGCAGACCCTGAATCTCGATGCTTCGCTGCGCCCGGTTGCCCTCATCGCTCTGGGACGCCCGAAGAGTCCACCCAGGAAGAGGGTCATGAGGCGATTGCCGATTGAGATATTTACGACGATTCCCTGAGGCGAATGATGATCAGCTCAAAACAAATTATTGCGCGTTGATCATGTTATTCATATCAGGAAACCCCCCGGATTCCCGGATTCTCGCGAATTCATCAATGAGAAGCGTCTCGTGCCATCAAATTAATCAATGAAAGGTTCAGAAAATCCTTGTATCCTTGGCTAAAACTTATATCTTTGTGTAATCCCAACTGCGATTGGATTTTTATTATTTGTCAAATTGGAGGATGTCGGTGTGAAAAGATCCATCATCTGTCCTCACTGCCGGGGAAGGATAGAAATATGGGATAATCCCAAGCCGGTGGTGGACATTATCATTGAGGTTGATGATGGCATCGTTTTGATCAAACGGAAAAATCCTCCCCACGGTTGGGCGATCCCCGGCGGATTCGTGGACTACGGCGAAAGCGTCGAAGAGGCGGCAGTCCGTGAGGCAAAAGAGGAAACCGGTTTGGACATCACCGATTTGCGGCAGTTTCGCGTTTATTCCGATCCCCGGCGAGACAGCCGGGTGCACACCATTAGCACCGTCTTCATCGCCAGGGGACACGGTACACCGGCAGCCGCTGATGATGCCGCCGAAATAGGCGTCTTCACGCAACATCAGCTTCCGCCTGGCCTGGCCTTCGATCATCCCGAAATCCTGAGTGATTATTTTGCCAGCAAATCTTCCCAAAGTGTATAAATTTCTTTCCGCTAAAAACCATAGAAGTGCTGCCGCGCTTGTCGGTTTGAGTCTGGGGATTCCGCTGATCGTTTCGGCTTTTTTGTTTCTCTGGGCTGGCGAGCCGTTTCCCACTGACCTGGATGAGCAGTTCCAGGAATGGCTGGATCAGGGACGAGAACTGCGCCACCGCCGTCTCTTTGATGAGGCGGTCACAGCATTTAATCGTATTCTGGAGATTGATCCGCTTCACAATGAAGCGACCTACGAATTGGCCGATACGTACTATTGCGCCAGGCGCTGGGTGGACGCCATGGATTGGTTTTACGCCGTCGGCCTGCTGGATCCGCAGCGCAGAGAAGCTTATTTCAAGCGGTGGACTTCGATTCTGAGGGCGTCAAAAAGTGATTCTCTCCTCGAGGAGGCGGCTGTCAGAGCGATACGGCGTGAAATCGCCGAGTTCCTGAAGAGCTACCCCTGGGACTGGGAAACCCTTTATACCGCCTTTCAGGGAGCTGTTCTGGTAGGGGACAGCCTGCTCAGTGATGAACTCAGCCGCAGGATTCTCGAGAACTTCCCCGACTCCCCTGCAGGTTACCGGATTCTATCAGACCGGTTCTATGAAGGCCTTTACCCGATTTGGGATGATAACGAAAATAAAATTAAATATATACAGGATTTTCTAAAAGAATATCCGGTCAGCGAGTTTCGGGAAACGGCCTGGCTTTATCTTGTGTCCGCCCTGAACGAATCCAAAGACCTGACATCCCTGCGTGCTTTTTTGAATCAATGGATGGTTGAAGATCCGCGGAACCCGCTGCCCTACGAGCGGACGGTTCATTATCTCTTCGAACAGGGCGTCAGTCCGGACAGTCTGCTTCCCCTAGCCAGGCAGGCGGTGGAAAACTGCCGGGGATGGCGGGGAAAACCTCATAAAAACGTCCAGCAGCGCCTTCTGGAGGGTAAAGCTCTCTACGCCCGTACCCGGCTGAATATTTCGCGGGTTTTAGTCGCTTTGAGTCGTCTGGCTGAGGCGCGCCTCTGGCTGTTAAACGGGTTGAAGCACAGCGGATTCGGCGTTGACGATCAGGAGACTACCGCTTCCATGGAATATTTCCTCGGGGTGATTGCGGAGAAGGAGGGACGCTGGGATGACGCCCTTGATCGCTACGTCAATGCCCTGATTCAGGGGGATGTGCGCGGCCGGTGGACGGCGGCGGCTGATTCGGCGCTTGAGCTTTTGTACTTCAATCACTTCGAGAATGGCAGTTCCGATTTGATGACCGTCGTGCGCCAGAGAAGGCGATATGAAGGCCCTGTTTTCGAAGATGTTACTGTTTTACTGGGACTTGGAGGCGTCAAAGCAGGGCGGGTCGCCTGGGGTGACGCCGACGGCGACGGTTATGATGATCTGCTGCTGGGCGGCGGCCGTCTGTTCTTGAATCGGCGAGGGGAAGAATTCGTCGAAGTGACCGAAAACTGCGGCTTGAAAGGTCGGGGCATTCGTGGTGGCGTCTGGGCGGACGTGGATCTGGATGGAGATCAGGATCTCTTCTGTGCCGGCAACGGCGGCGATGAGGGCGGCGATAGACTTTATATTAACGAGGGCAAAAACCGCGACGGGGGAGTTCAGTTTCGCGACGCGACTGCTCAGTGCAGCCTGATTCGTGACAACTATCCCACGGAGGGAGCCGCCTGGGGAGACCTGCAGGGAGACGGCCGACCCGATTTGTACGTTGCCAACTACGAGTTGCCGGGTGCGAAGACCGGCGAGGGGACTCCAGACTTCCTTTATGTAAACTTGGCCGACCCCGATTCGCCCCTGGGATTTCGTTTTGAGCGCCTGGGGCCGGATTCGGGATTGAATCCGCCTTTCGGGGAGAATCTCTGCGGAAGAGGCGTCAACTGGGGTGATTTTGACGGCGATGGCGATCAGGATATCTACGTATCGAACTACCGTCTTCAGGAAAATTTTCTCTGGGAAAACAGCGGCGCAGGTCAACTTAAGTCTCGGGCCTGTTTTTACGGCGTGGCCGGCTTAGAAAACGACGGCTGGTGGGGGCATACCATCGGATCGGAATGGGGGGATTTCGACAACGACGGCGACCTCGATCTGATCACAGCCAACCTCGCCCACCCGAGGTATATCGAATTTTCCAACCGCACCTGCCTCTACGAGAACCGCCTCGATGAAGATGGCATCTTCAGAGAGGTGCGCGGGGGGTGGGGAATCAAGTACGAGGAAACTCACTCCGATCCCGCCTGGGGTGACGTGGATGCCGACGGCGATCTGGATCTCTACCTGACCTCAGTTTATCCTAACCGCCGATCATTTTTGTACCTGAACGATTTGGAAAATCAGAGATTTACAGACGTTACCTACTTGGCAGGCGTCAGGATCACCAACGGCTGGGGATGCGCTTTCAGCGATTTCGATAACGATGGTGATTTGGATTTGGCGGTGGGATCAAACGAGGGCGTTCACCTGTTTCGCAACCTTGGGACTGATCGGCATTGGATCGAGTTTGACGTTCGTGCTGCGGGCGGTGCTTATGGGACACGTTTAATCTTGAAACGTGGACAAGAGACCCAACTGCGCGAGATTTCAGGTGGAAAGGGGACGACGTCTCAGCATTCCCGCATAGTTTATTTTGGATTGGGAGAAAGCGATAAACCGGTCAATCTGGAAGTCCACTTCCCTTCTGGTGAAGTTGTCAGCTTGAAGCGGTTGGAAGTGGATCGGCGGATCGTTATTACACCACCTTAATTTTCTTCTTCCGTTTCCAGGTAGCAGAAAAGCCGGTTTTTCTATTATTTTTGCACCGAAAACGCTCATCTGGCAGGGATTTTGCATGCCTTATTGTTTTGGGGATTGGATACGTATTGACGATGCTCCAAGATTGCGGGTGCGGGTTTAAAATTGCTAACAAGGAGACCATATCCGGCCTTTGAGCTTGGTACAACTTCCGCCCTTTTACCCGAATCGATTGTGGCCCTTAGTGGGGAGGACGAATTGGCATCGCGCATTTTGGTCGTTGATGACGAGGAAAACATCTGCAACTATCTGGTCGAACTTTTTAAATTGGAAGGCTGGAGCGCAGATACTGCATACGACGGCTATCAGGGCGTCAAAATGGCGACGGATGAAAACTACGACGTCATTGTGATGGATATTCTGATGCCTCGAATGACGGGAATCGAAGCGACGAAAGAGATCATAAGGCGAAAACCCGATTCCAATATCGTCGTTATCACCGGAGCTCCGTATCGCAAGCAGGCTCAAGAGGCCTTAGATTGCGGAGCCAAAAAGTTTATCAAGAAACCTTTTTCTTCAAGCACGATCATAGAAGCGGTCAGGGATATCATCGATAACAATAAAATAGAGAAATCCCAGGCGTGATCGCGGATTGCTCTGATTCCAGGAATATCGAGCGGTAAAGCCCTGCCTGCTATTTGGCTCTGGACAAAATCACCCCCGGCGCATCATCCGGGGGTTATTGTTCCTTCACAGGCAGTTTTTCTTTTACAGGTTAGCTTTCTCGATTAATTTATCGGCTACGGTCTCAGCACCGCTGCAGTCGGGCTTCGGTGGAAAATCTCGGTTTAGTAAACTGGTAAATGCATCCAACCAGCGACCCTTTTTTAGATCCTCCAGCTTGATTTCCGCTGAGGGGAGGTATTGATTGACGGCGCGCCGCAGGATGGGGTATTCGCGAAATTGGCCTCGAGAGGTGTAGATTAGCGCAGTCTGATTGGCCATGCACTCGGAAACGATACCGTAGCCCAATTTAGAAACGACCGCGTCTGCGGCCGCGACCAGATCGCAATAACGCAAGTCCAATTTTTTGAGCGCTTCGTCAGTGATATGGCTAAACGGTGCACCCGGATCGGGGGAAGGGTCGCTGGACAGCAGGATAAGGTCGTCGCAAGGGGTGATATCCGCCGGTATGCTTAACTTAAAACCGCCGAAGGAGAAGAGAATCACAGGATCGTCAAGGCCAATCTCCAGCCGTTTTCTGGATTCAGTTTTTCCCAACTTGGAACGCCGCGCCAGCAAGGGCACGTCTATCACCATTTTGAAGCATCCCATGCCTCCTGAGAAGGGCAGTCGGAACACTCCTTCGGCTCGCTGGTAAGACCGTCGGATCAAGTCAATATGCGACTGCAATCCGGGATACGCATTTACGTATTCTTCATAGATCCAGTCCCAGGAGAAGTTGCTCAAACCCCAGGCGGGGATTCCGGCTTTCTCCGCTGCTTCGAAGATGAGATGGGGAAGATCCGCCAGAACCAATTCGATTCCAGCTTCCCGGAAAAATTCAACCTCCTCTTTGATTAACTGATTCGAGTTCATCCTCAAATCTTCCAGATCTTGAAGCGTGCCGGGAAGATCCATGGTCAGACTATCAATCTGACGAATGCCAACGTCGAAACGTTTCTTTCGCCTTATGATGCGGGGGTTTTCTTCACCGCTGAAGAAACTATCGGGAACCCACGAATTGAAATAGACGGCGATATCGCTTCGTTTCTCGATTAACGTCCTGGCGATCTCATAGGAGCGTGAGGCGTGTCCGTAACCGTGCGCTGAGGTGTAGATGGCTATATTCATTTTCCCTGACTGGATCATTTTGGCTTCGACGCTAATAAAAATAAGGCATTTTTGGATGGATCGCCAGCGCATTCCACATAATTATTAAACGCATCTGGTGGTTTCATGGACGCAGACAGCTAAAAAACACTTGATCCTTCACTTTCTTTTTATTATTATATATAACGTAATTCAGTAAAAGAAAGAATTTCGAGGGACCTATGACTCTGCGCGCCATTGCTTTTTGCTTACTTCTAAGCCTCCCGTTGACGATGTGGGCGGCGCCCTGGTATGGGGATCCTCAATTCCCAGAAGGAACACCCTGGTCTATTCAAGTTTTGAGCAGCGATGCTTCCGGCAGCCGCCTGGTGCTTGAATGTCCGGGTTTTTGGGCGCAGCCGGTGCAGCAGAACGGCGAAACGTACACCCAGGTTATCTTACCGCAGGCCGGCCTGCTGAGCGAAATCGGTCTGCCCGAACTACCCGCCATTTGCCGCCTCCTGGCCATCCCTGACGATCGGGACGCACAACTCGTGATCAAGGACGTCAGCTATCTGAGCTTTTCATGCGATGCTCCTTACCTGGTTGAACCGTCCGAAACCACGCAGCCAGTTATCGGGTACCAACCTGGTATTGAGGGGATTTATCCCGCCGAGTGGGCGCAGGTTGAGCAGCCGGGCATTTTCAAGGATTACCGCATCGCGCCCGTGATCTTTCATCCGGTGCGGTACGATTCCGATAGTAATGAACTCCTTCTGGCGACGCGCCTTGAAGTCGAAGTCCAGACGTTGCAGCCTTCCTCTGTAAATGTTAAGACTATCCACAAGAGAACGTCCGACGCCTTCCTCCCCCTGTACGAAGCCTTGATTGATAATTTAGGTGAATTCAACACCGCCACGCCTTTGGTGAGCGAGAGCCCCAGGGGCAAATACCTCATTTTCATTGATGAGGACTTTCAATCGAATTATTTCCTCGACCTCTTTGTGGAATGGAAGAGGCAGTTGGGCTATCAGGTTACCATCATGCCCATTTCATCCGAATCGGTCAGCAAGGAGGAGATCAAAGCCAGCATCAACGATGAATACACCAGCGGCGACCTCCCCCTCGACTATGTCCTGCTGATTGGCGATATCAGCGGCTCCCTGATGATACCCGCTTACACGAAGGTCAAACCCGGTGGGAGCGGCGAGCAGGACGTCACCGATCACACTTACACTTTAATAGAGGGCGATGACTATTTCCCCGATGTTCTCATCGGGCGCATTTCCGTGAATTCGGAGATTGAGCTGGCCACGGTTTTAAATAAAACCATAACCTACCAGCGTGATCCGCTGCTCTACGGATCCGCCTGGTTGAAGAAAGCGCTGGTGGTCGCCGGCAATTATTCCGACGTCGGCATTGCTCCCATCACTCCGGTTTGGACCAGTCTATGGCTGGTGGATAAGCTGTACGATTACGGGTACACCCAGGTGGATACCGTCTTTTACTGGGAGCCGAGTCCGACGTATCCCGGCACTCCTGAAATCGCTCAGTCGATTAATAACGGCGTGGGATTGGTGGCTTATCGGGGTTGGGCGGACGCCAACGGGTGGCAATATCCGGTTTTCGGTGTGTCAGACATACAAAACCTGAATAACGGATCCCAGTTGCCTATTATGGTGAGTATCGTTTGCAATACCGGTGATTTCGGTAATGCCGTCATCAATCCCTGCTTCGGTGAAGCCTGGATCCGCGCCGGGACGCCTGCGGATATCAAGGGAGGTGTGGCCTTTTTTGGGCCTTCCGATTTGCATACCAATACAAAGTGGAATAACGCCCTCTACGCGGGATTTTTCGAAGGCCTGCTGGAGGAAAACCTCTACCGTATCGGCCAGTCGGCGGTGAGGTCCAAGATGGAACTCTATTACGGCTTCCCGGAAAACACCGGACTGGGCGACTTTGCCGAGTTCTATTTCCACGTCTATAACATCCTGGGTGATCCCGAACTTTCCATCTGGACGGACATTCCATCTGAAATCACCCTGGAAATGCCGGATCAACTGACCCCCGGCCGGCAACTCGTGACCGCCACAGCACGGAAATCGGACGGTTCTCCTCTGGGAGGGGCATACATAGCTTTCTACAAAGATGGTGAAATACTGGCGGGAGGAGTAACCTTCAGCGATGGAACCGTTGAGGTGGAAATCGAGCCATTGACCGAGGGTGCTATCGTGGTAACCGCTTCCAAGCAAAATTACCTCGTCAGGCAGGACACCTTAAGTGTGCAGGTGGGTGAATTCCCGCTGGGGATTTCTGATCTTTCTGTGGGAGGAAACGGTATTGCGCTGGCGGCGGAGACGGTTGACTTGACGGTGACTCTGCACAACTACGGCGCCACGTCCTTCACCGGAATCGAGGCCGAACTGACGGCAACCGATCCTTATGTCGAATCTCTACCGTTGCCGGTCTCCGTAGGATCAATTTCGGCGGCGGGAGATGCTGAAGTTTCCTTGCCTTTCGCCTTATCCGCCAACTGTCCCGACGGCCACGCGGTCGAATTTACCCTCATTTTAACCGATGATGCCTCGCACAGCGCCGATCTGAAATTCCTGATCCCGGTGGGGGGGTATCAATTCTTGCCTGCGGGATATTTCACAGAAAGTGGAGATCTGGAACCGGGCAGCTCGGCGCAGATCCGGGTTCTTCTCATGAACGCGGGGACTCTGCTCAATCAACCGACCGGCGTCTTGAGTTGCGCTGACGGCGCGGTGACGATTACCGCAAATGAAGCGACTTTTCCCGTTCTTCAACCCGGAACGGTGGGTATGAGCAGCTCGGCGTACAGCGTGGAAGTGAGTCCCGCCGCCGCGGTGGGAAGACAGGTGATCTTCGACCTGGAGGTTTCATTTTGGAATGACTACTCGCAGACCGTGAGCTTTCCGGCGCAGTTAGGGCAGCCCGCCTCAACCGATCCGCTGGGCCCCGATTCGTACGGCTACTATGTTTACGACGACACGGATGAAGAATATGCTGAAGCACCCGTATATTCCTGGATAGAGCTAGATCCCAACTATGGCGGAAGCGGCGCTGACCATCACCCTCTGAGCGACGACGCCTCCGTCATCGTCAACCTGCCTTTTACTTTCAGGTACTACGGTATTGATTACGATACGCTGACCATCTGCTCCAACGGCTGGGTGTCCATGGGTGAAACCTGGATGGCCAATTTCCGCAACTGGAATCTACCCTCAGGACTGGGGCCGCCGGCTCTGATCGCTCCATTCTGGGATGACCTCAAGGCGGACACAACTGGCGGAAACAGCGCCATTCACGTGTACAGCCGTTATGATGGGGCGCAGGGCCGTTTTATCGTGGAATGGAGCCGAACCATCAATCGCTATGGATACGAGAATTACTCAACCTGGAAGGAGGAAACCTTCGAATTAATCCTCTTCGATACGGATCAGTACCCCACAGCGACAGGAGATGGCGAAATCCTCTTCCAGTACCATACGATCAATGACGTGGATTACAATAATAATTATGCCACGGTCGGTATTGAAGATGAAGACCACCTGCGCGGTCTGCAATACGCATACTCCAACGACTATCCGACCACGGCGGCACCGTTAGCGGCAGGACGAGCGCTTAAATTCACCACTGACCCGCCCGATTCGTTCGATGGAAGTGGAACCGGTTCACCTGGATCATGCCATCAAGTGGAACTTTACGCGCCTGTGCCTAACCCGGCAAATCCGGTTTCGGTGTTGAGCTTCGCTCTGCCTCGTGAGGGCTACCTATTGCTGGAACTCTACGATACTCTGGGGCGGCGCGTTCTCTCCCTCTTCGATGGGCGGATCGGCGCCGGGAAGCATAGTGTTGAAATTACCGGAGACGAGCTGGCTTCGGGTATTTACTTCGCGCACTTGCGCTTCGAGGGGACCGCACTGACGCAGAAGGTTTTAATACTGAAATGAAGATGCAGTCTGTAAGCAGGGGAGAAGGTTGACGAACGGTTACCGGAGATATTCGATCGGTTTTGGAAGCCCCTGGACGCCCGCGGTTAAGGTGTTAATTATCGTCAATGCTGCCATCTGGGTCGTCCAGGAAATGCTGCAATTGCCGTTGCCCTATGTGTTCGGCCTTACGCCCTACGAGGTTCTGCACAAATTTGCCTTCTGGCAGTTGGTAACCTACATGTTTCTCCACGGCGGCTTCCTGCACGTGGGATTCAACATGTTCGCCCTGTGGATGTTCGGCTCGCAGATCGAGCGGGTCTGGGGCACGAAGGAGTTTGTCAGGTATTACTTCATCACCGGAATTGGAGCGGGTTTGATCAACGTTATCTTCAATTCCGCATCACTCATCCCCACTATCGGCGCTTCCGGTGCCATCTTCGGTGTGCTCTTAGCTTACGGGGTACTCTTCCCCAACAGTGTCATTTTGCTTTACTTTTTCATTCCCATCAAGGCGAAGTATTTCGTCATTCTCTTCGCTGGTCTGGAGTTCCTGATGGCCCGCTCCTACACTGCCGACGGCGTGGCTCATTTTGCACACCTCGGCGGGATGGCGGTCGGTTTTCTATACTTGAAAGGCCTACCGCTGCTCCGTTCGGCTGCTTGGCGAGCTTCCCGCAAGAGTAGAGAGAAAAAGGAAGCCACCCAGGTGAAATTCGACGCCAAGCGTCTGACCGATATCCAATCCATTCGCAGCGAAGTGGATTACCTGCTGGACCGCATCAGCCGGGTGGGATACGAGAATCTGACGGATGAGGAGAGAGAGCGTCTCGAAGAAGCCAGCCGCCTCCTGCGCCTCTACAGTGAAGACTCGGAGGATCTGAATTAGGATTGAACAAACCAAAACCACTCCGCACTCGATTCCACTTCACGGAGTGCGCTTTCCTCATCAAAGCTGCATGGTTTAAATAGATCATCTCTTCCGGTTGACCATACCGGTAGCCATCTGCACTAATACCACGCGATTAATATGCTTCGTTTTGAAAGAGTCCGCAAGTTATTCGGAGAAATCGTTGCCGTTGATGATCTCTCCTTAGAGATTACCTCAGGGGAAGTCTTCGGACTGCTGGGGGCCAACGGCGCTGGAGTTTTTCGCTGGACAGTGGAATGAGTGCAGAACCTCTAAAGATGTATGAAAATTGCCAGCTCTGCGGTCACCGCTGTGGAGTTAACCGGAAGACAGGTGAACGAGGTGAATGCGGTTTGAGCACTGAAGTTCTGGTTTCATCTGTGGGGCCGCACTTCGGTGAAGAGCCGGAACTGGTGGGCTATCGTGGATCGGGAACGATCTTCTTTGCCGGATGCAACCTTTCCTGCCAGTTCTGCCAGAATTGGGACATCAGCCAGGCCGCGCAGGGACATCCCTGCTCAATTGATCAGTTAGCCCAATATATGCTGGAACTCCAGGGTATCGGTTGCCATAACGTCAACCTGGTCACGCCTACGCCCTATACGCCGTCAATCCTCGAAGCGATCCATCTCGCCAGGGATAAGGGCCTGGACGTCCCTATCGTTTACAACTGCGGGGGCTATGAAACGATTGAGGCGCTGCAACTGTGCGAAGGAGCAATCGAAATCTACATGCCCGACGCCAAGTATTCGGACGCGGAGATAGCCGAGCAGTTCAGCTTTGCGCCCGATTATCCCGAGGTCAACCGGGAGGCATTGAAAGAGATGCACAGGCAGGTCGGCGATCTCTGGGTCGAGAACAACGTCGCAACGAGAGGGCTCCTGATTCGCCACCTGGTGCTGCCCAATTATCCTGAAAATACGCAAGGAGTTCTGGATTTTATCGCCGGGGAGATATCACCGGATTCTTACGTGAATGTCATGGATCAATATCACCCCTGCTATCGGGCGGATACGCTGCCGGGGATGGATCGCCGCCTGACTCGGTCGGAATATGAAGAGGCGGTTGATTACGCTTACTCTGTGGGCTTACACCGGGGGTTCTGAGAATGAGATGTGAACGCTGCGGTATGGAATTGATGGGCGGACGAGGCGCCTACCACTGGCGTAGCGAAGTCGCCGCCATCGGAGATGACGTGTTATCATCTACTGAGATTGACCTGGATCTGGAAAAATACCGAAGGAGGCTTTTTGAAGAGTTGTCGGCGATGGATCCTGAGGAGATTGAAAACGACGTCTATCAGTTGTGGGAAGGGGTTTTATGCCGCCCCTGCCGGCTGGAATTGGGGAAGTTGCTGGCGCGATTTTTAAGGTAAAAGTGGGTAATATCGCCCATTGAGATTTGTCGGAGCGTAAGACCTAGCGCCCTCGATTGTTTTATTCCCTCATCTCCCTCCGATTTTTCCGCCCCCAGACCATCACCATCCCAGCCCAGGAAGAGCCCGCCGCCACCCAGAAGGCCCAGCGCAGTCCGCCTAAGAAGGCCACTTCCTGTCCTACCCCGGAGGAGCCCGGGTTTGCCCCGGCGTCTCCCATCAAGTAGTTACGCACACCGGTAAAAATTGCGCTGGAAAGAGCAACTCCGATGACCATCCCCATCGTCCGGGTTAGGCCCATCATGCCGCTGGCATTGCCCAACCGCTCCCGGGGGACGGAACTGAGCAGATCAGAATTGTTCGGCGGGTTAAACATACCGATTCCCAGGCCGATGACCAGCAAGGCCGCCACGATGGCACTTTGAGGACTTGTGCTGCCCAAAAGCCCCAGCAGGATAAATCCTATTCCCTGAATAAATAAGCCCACGGAACACAGCCCGCGCGTGCCGATTTTGTCGGAGAGAGCGCCGGAAGTAGGAGCCACTATCGCCATTACGGAAGGAACAGCCATTAAGAAGAGACCCGCATGTGCCGCCGGGAAGTGCCGGAGTTGGATCAGGTAAAAGGGGAGTAAAAAGGTTTGTGCGAATAGAGCGGCGAAGGCCAGAAATCCGGCTAAGGTGGCGCTCCGAAAGATGGCATTATTGAAGAGATCGAAATCGAGGACGGGATCGGTTAATCCGCGTTCGATCCGAAAGAATAGATATAGAAGAATTATACTCCCCGCCAGTAAGGATAAGATTAGTGCGGAGTTCCAGCCCCAAGCACTCCCCCGCGATAACCCTAAAAGCAGACAGAGAAGGCCTGCCGCCAAAGTGATACTTCCGGGGACGTCGAAAAGAGCTTTCTTGAGATGTTTATCCGGGTTTAAATTACGGCTGACCATAATGGCGGCTAAGATGCCGAAAGGAACGTTCAGGAAAAAGATATAACGCCAGCCAAGGTAGTCCGTGATGATGCCTCCGACCGCCGGCCCGACCGCCAGGCCCACCGAGACGGTCGTTCCCAGAATGCCGAGAGCCTTGCCCCTCGAATCTGGTGGGAAAATCTCACCGATCAGGGCAGGTCCGACGGCCACCGTCAGGGCCGCGCCGATGCCCTGGAGAATTCGAAAGACGATTAACATGGTGATGCTGCTGGAAAAGCCGCATAAAGCGGATGAGATCGTAAAGAGTATAATGCCAGACTGATAGATGCGGCGCCTGCCCAACAGATCGCCCAAGCGGCCCGCGATCATCAGTAGAGAGGTGACGGCCAACAGAAAAGCCATGATCGTCCATTCCACAATGCCGATGCCGGCCCGCAGTTCTACCGAAATGACCGGCAGAGATACGTTGATCACGCTGGAATTCAGCGTCGAAGCGATGGACACTAAAGCAATGGGGATAAAGGCCTTCCACCGATTGGGATAATCTTCCGTGGGCAGATCGGGTGTAACGGGTGGAGCGAGTTCTGCAGGCATATAAAGCGGTATTTATTCGATGATCATTGAAGTATATTTAGGAGTTTCCTGGAGGCGATTATTAGCATGGGAATGGACGCCTAAACGGCGAAGCGAAACTGGATGATGTCTCCGTCCCGCACGATGTAGTCCTTACCTTCTAACTGAAGCACGCCGTCGCTGCGGCAGGCGGCAAAGCTGCCGCGCGATTGAAAATCGCTGAAATTAACCACTTCAGCGCGAATGAAGCCGCGCTCCATGTCGCTGTGGACCACTCCGGCGGCATGGCGAGCGGGCGTTCCCCGGGCAATCGCCCAGGCGCGCACCTCTTTGGCCCCAACTGTAAAAAAGCTTATCAAACCTAACAGACGATAGGAAGCTGAAATGAGCCGATCCAGAGCGGATTCGGCGATGCCCAGATCATCCATGAACTCTCGGGCGGATTTTTCGTCAAGTTCAGCGATTTCCATTTCGATGGAGGCGCAGGCGGCGCTGATTTCCACGTGCGGATTTTCAATTTCGGGACGATACCGTTCGACGATTTCATCCGCTTTACCGACGTCATCTTCCGGGACGTTTATGACGACCAGTTCAGGCTTTGCCGTCAGCGGTTGATAGGCTTTCAAAAACAATTTATCTTGTTCAGAAAACTCCAGCGAACGCAGCGGGTGTTCCTGCGAAAGAGCTTCCAGACAGCGCTCCATCAGCTCGATTTCGGCGACTCCCTCCGGCGTTCGATTCTTCTGTACCTCTTTCTGCAAACGTTCCCGTCTCTTCTCCAGGATGATCTGGTCGGAGAGCAGGAATTCCTGGAAATCGGTTCGATAGTCGCGCGTGGGATTTGGATCCGGCAGCCCCGGGAATGAGAAGTCGCGCAGGACGTGCATCAGGGCGTCGCAGGTGCGGATTTCGCCCAGGAATTGCGCTTCGTACCCGCTTTTGGCCGCTTCACCGCTCGAGAATCCCACGACGTCAACGTATTCGACAACGGTATTGATCTGCCGATCCCGTTGGAAGATGCGGTTCAGTTCATCCAGGCGGGGATCAGGTACCCTGGCCTGACCAATGTGAGCTTCCCGCTTTCCGCCGGAACCGATCTCCGCGGAGCTGGCGGGGCAGAGGGCCTTAAAAAGGGAGGTCTTCCCGCAACCGGGTTGACCGACGATACCGATTTGCAGCATGGCCTAAAAGTACGAGGGTTCCTGGTGGCTTGGAACCCTCAATATAGTCATTTGAAGTTCTTGATGCAAGCGCGAATCAGCGCGCCGCGTGATCGAGTGCCGTATAGGCATCGTGCATTTCGAAAAAAGCTTCCTTGATGGCCCCATAATCCTCTGATTCGCAGGCCGTGACCAGGGCATCAACCTTATCACTCAGATTCTTCCTGGCGCCGTCGAAACGGTGACTGCAGGCGCCATCCGGGCAATCGGCGTTCATGATAGCTTCTTTCTTTAAAGCAAGTTGAGGATAGAGGGTTTTGATCGCGGGCAAATCCTGAGAGCCGATCGCCGCTTCCATGGGGTGCATGATTTCGTGGAACTCGTTTATGGCCGCCACTCTGGTGTTACCGCAATTGCCATCGCAGCCTAATTGATCCGCTGCATCGGCCTCATCGGTGGTGGAAGCCCGGGCGCAACCGCCGCATTCTCGGTCGGAACTCGCTTCTTTCGCCGGGGCCGATAATGATTTAGAAGCAGATTCTCCGCTGCAGGGAGCCTTTTGGCCGGAGGTCAAGGTGACACCCATTTTATCCAGCGTTTCTTGATCCAGATAGTCGCAGGGGCTGGCCAGGAATTTCTCCTTGCACGCTTCACTGCAGAAGTAAATGGTGTCCTTTGACCCCTCAATTTTTGCCGCGGCTTTTTCAATCTCGACTTCCATCCCGCAGACGGGATCTTCGGCGGTATCGCCGGTGATTGCTACGGCAATCAGCGCGGTAGAAAGCAGAATGGTTAGTCCGAAGATCAGAAAAACTTTCTTCATAGATTCCTCGCTTTGGTAATGTTTATTCTTTCGGTTAGTTATCGTGTCCCAAACGCATTGTATAGCAAGAATCATATCTAAAGAAACCAGTCAGAAAAACTCTCTGTACTTGGATGCAGAATAATTCAGTCAGATGATTTCAGGATTCTTTCTTCGATATACCTGGATAAGGTTGGGTGAATGGAATAGAAAGTTAAACCTTTTGATTTCTCATTCGCTATCCGCGGCTCTCCGATCCTGGATAAAATTTTCGCGGAATCCACCACTCGATCGCGCAGGCGGCTCCTTATCTCTCTCTTCACCGATTGAATTGTCGTTCTTGATTGCGTAATGCCTTCATACGTATAGATCTTTACGATAGCGCCGGTATCCACCTCTCTTTCAACTTTGTGAACGGTGGCGCCCAGAGGAAAACCGAACAAGAGCGAATATTCAATGGTTGACCGACCGCGGATAAAGGGCAATACGCCCCAGTGGTCGTTGAATAATCCGGTACGAAATGAATCTATGATGTTATCCCTGATGATGAAGCCCAGCTTATGAAAGCCGATGTCCAGTTTACGGCTTGACAGGATCTCCTGGATTCTCGGATCCTTATGATCAAAATTTAAAGTTGTGTATTTGATATTAATGCCTTTCGCCAGTAAATACGCCCGAAATATAGGACCACTTTTAAGGATAATTCTCTTTAGTTTGTCACTGTGATAGGGGATAAAGAATGTCTCAACCTCATATCCATTCTCTCTAAGTTCTTTATCAATAGCGCTAAAAAAGGATGGCGTACCGATCAGGCCGATTTTCGGCAAGGGCTTGTCCGCCTCTTTTGATATCGGTTCAGCGTCGAACGACTCTGAACTTCGAATGAAGGATTCTACCTCTTCCGCCTTGCACAAGGGGAATGAGTGGCAACCATTTTCCCCGGTGATCTCTTTGAAATGGTTCAAGGATAACAGCCGGAGCTCCTTAAAATCAGGGTCATCTTTGCAAAACCATAAAAATTCGTTGAAATAGCGGACGTCGTCAGCCATCAAATAACCGATGGTCAGGAACTTTAGAATATTGCCTCTTTCAAACGCTCTGAAGTCGGCTTTTCTCTTGAAGTGTATGCGGAATAGCAACTTTTCGAAAAATCTAAAATCGGTCTTAAAGTTAGATTTTACTCTGTCCCACGAGTCAAAACCTTCATTGATTAAATCTGCGAATTTGGGCGGCTCCGTAAAAGGCTCAAATTTATTAATGGCAACTAATTCATTCTTCAGGCGGGCGACGTCAGAACTGGAGTATTGACTATCAGGTAGTTCAAGATTCATGACAACGCCTCACAGGGCATAAATCCCTCTCTATTTCCTCAATAAACGTCTTAAGATCGATAAATTCGACTTCTTTTTCGTATTTTTCAACGATATAACGAAGAAACCTGGCAATATCCGCATAATTGTTGACATACAGTTTGGTGTGGCTCTCGATGACAATCGGCACGCGCTCAATTTCATAGCGGCGCAAACGCCTGACCACGGCGTCAAACGAAGCTTTCAAGTAGGAAAAAGGCTGATCACCGATCTTTAAATGCGTCAAATAGGGGCGCGCGGATAGCCTGATTTTTTCATTCCACTTGTGGTGGTTAAATTTCTCGTTTGATAAGGGTGGATTAGGGAAGAGATATGAATGATCGGATGAAAAAGCGAAAAATCTCCTCTTTAATAGATGTAACGTAAGCCCGGCTAATGTTATGAGGTCGGGTGAATAATAGGCCAATGGCAATACGATAACGCCGGCCTTATCGGTTGCCAGTTTGTTGATATCATTCGCATCGGGATAATAGGGCAGGGTGTCCTCCTCAAGACCTTCATAATCCACCGATGCAGATGGTATCTTTAATCCCTTTCTGACTCCCAGAACCAGCTTAATACCGAGTTCAGTGAAGTGTTTGTGCAAGTTTTTATAAGGCTGAAGCCCCCAAAAGCCGGCTTTGAATGCCTGTACTTTATACCCGGAATCAATGGGGCGTAACAAGGCATGTAGATATTCGACCGATTCTTGCAGCAGTTTACTCTGAAATGATGAGTCGTAGGTTCCAAGATTCCGGTTTCTGCCGATATGAAAAAAGCCATCTTTAAAGGTGGCGTTAATCCATTGTGGATGAAGGTGCAGTTGAACGTCGAATCCATTCTCTTTCATGAGACGAACAGTGTCATCCCATAATTGCTTTTGTATCTTAACGTTCGAATCCTCATTCTGATGTTCAATAAAAGTAAGCTGCTGGGCGACGTCAACCATGAAGGTTACTTTAATGTTCAGTTGCCCGGCGATCTTTAAAAGAAAAAGAGTCGGTAAATATTGGTGCGATGCAACGTTTCCTGAACCGTCGCCCATTAATTCCCAATCGTCCTCGAGGAGTAGGCAAAATCTCTTGCTCATATCACTCCAGCCCGCAAATCCGGTCGCCTCCTTTAAGTCTTTATATTTTAAGACGATAAAGTGGTCAAAGGGATACAGTACTCCTCAGCCCCTTATAATTTATCGTTTTAACGTCAACTACATAAATTGGTTCCGGAGAATTCAGGATCTATTCCGGAAGGAAGAAAACTGCTTCTCGATTGAGATTGGCAGGTTCAAGCGGTTATCGGCGGTGTGGAATCAGTTTTGCTTGAGTTGCACTTCATAGGCTCTGCTTGGTAGAATCTCTTTCGTCGGGATTTTATCCATGATCCTCTTGGGACTATACCAGGGCCAGTTCCACTCGAACTTCACATGCCGGCACTGCGTGCATTCCAGGCATTTGATGCAGCCCTCGCTATTGATTTCGGTGCGGACGTTCAGATCGGTTGGGCAGACGGCCGTGCACTGCCCACAATTTGTACAACTGTCCTTGACTTTTAGGGATACCAGCGAGATTCGGTTGAAGAGGGCATAGATAGCCCCCAGAGGGCAGACCGTGCGGCAGAAGGGGCGTTTGATAAACAAGAACATGAGCAGAAATGCGCCCAGAATAATCATCTTGATGGTGAACAGGGTGCCAACGTCGGCCGGATCAATTACGGTCATGTCCAGTACCGGATCGGTCGGATTCCATAACACCCAGGGGATACCGGCGATCAGAGCGCCGCAGGGGCAGAGTTTGCTGAACCAATGTTCGTACGTATAGTAGGGTATGATGATCACCAACACCGGCAGTATAACGTATTTCAAATAAATTAGCGGCTTGGGTATCTTAATCCTGATTTTCTTAAACTTGTAGAGCACATCCTGAATCATGCCCCAGGGGCAGAGCCATCCGCAGGTGAATCGGCCCGAGATCAAGCCGATGATGCCCAAAAACCCGAGCAGGTACCAGGGAACGCGATGCGTGGCGGAGAAATGCTGCATCATCCCGATGGGACAGCCCATCAGAGCCGTGGGGCAGGAATGGCAGTTCAAGCCCGGAACACAGACGTTGCGCAACGGCCCACCGTAAACCATCTTGGTGGACAGCACGCCCCAGAAACTGTTGAAGAGCAACGTCCCCACGCCGATCTGGGTGAAACGTCTTAGGAGGTGAATCGGGTGGATTTTGGGGTGCTTGATGAAGGTCTCGCCGCAGTTGATGCAGCGCTCCGCTTCTTCGAGCACCTGATCGGGCCTCAGGGCCGCTGTCGCTTCTTCCCAGGGTTTTTCCAGCCGTTCCGCTGCAGACCGATGCGGTATTGTTGGGCGCGTTTTCTTTTCCAGGACGTACAGATTCAGCCGATCGGCGCTGATCACTTCATAATCGGGAGCAGGGGGAGTTTCTAAACACCGGAAATTTGCATGCATCGTTTCAGCAGCATGTCTTCCTTCTGCTAACGCCTTGGCAACGATGCCGATTCCACGAACGTCACCGCCGGCGAAAACGCCGTTCCGCTGGGTGTAGCCTTCCTCATCCTCAACAGTCCAGACCAGGGGAGCACGCAATGGTTCCAGTCCTTCCCAATTAATTTGCTGAGAAATAGCCACGATTAAATTATCGGCGGGAATAGTGAAGGTATCATCGGGTACGGGGACAGGTCTGCGGCGGCCGGATTCATCCGGTTCACCCAGTTCCATTCGCTGGCAAAGCAAACTCGAAATCCGTCCGTTTTCTGAGAGAACTTCCAGCGGCGCGGCCAGATAAATAATCTTAACCCCTTCTTCTTCCGCGCTGATGATTTCCTCTTCCAGAGCCGGCATCTCGGCACGGGTGCGGCGGTATAGGATGGTCACGTTTGCTTCGTAACGGCGGGCGACTCGAGCGGCATCCATGGCGGTGTTGCCCCCGCCTACGACGACAACCTCCCTGCCGATCTCTACCTCCTTTCCGCTGTTGACCAGACGGAGAAAATCAAGTCCACCATAGACACCCGAGCAATCTTCGCCGGGCAAATGCAGATCAACGGATTTCTGCGCTCCGATGCCCAGAAAGACGGTATCATATTCCGCCTTGATTTCGTCGAAGGGTATGTCCCTCCCCACGGTAATATTGGTGCGTAGTTCAATACCCAAATCGAGGATTTTTTCGATTTCGGCGTCTAGTATGTCTCGAGGCAGGCGGAAGCGGGGGATGCCGTAACGCAACATGCCGCCCGGTTGGGGGAAGGCTTCGAAGATGGTGACTTTGTATCCACGTCGAGCCAGATGATAGGCGCAGGAAAGCCCCGCCGGTCCCGAACCGATCACCGCGATCTTCTCCGGTTGGAC
This sequence comes from uncultured bacterium, assembly GCA_964533705.1. Classification (GTDB taxonomy): domain Bacteria; phylum Electryoneota; class B3-LCP; order B3-LCP; family B3-LCP; genus CAZHMN01. Next base: position 10,875 of record CAZHMN010000025.1, on the reverse strand, counting down.
TTTATCGGTTATTTTCCGGTGCTTGAGACCGCGTTCGATGGCCCAGTCACCCAGAAATCGCTCGATGCTATTGATGCCTACGGCGCAGTCCTGTTCGGCGCGATTGCAGGCGCCTTCGCATTCATGTGGACAGACCCGGGAGCAGACCGCCGGTAGCGGATTGCGTTCCGTCGCCACACGCCAAGCCTGCTCAAATGCTTCTTCCTCGGGGATCTCTCCTCGGTGGGCTCGAGCCAGAATTTCGGTCAGTCTACGAATGTCCTGCCCCTGCGGACAGACTGACATACAGGGGGCTATGTTTATTTTAGCTTGCTCGGCCACGCTGCTGTTCCATCGTGTGTAAAACTTGTATGAATCTCCTTAAGGTGAAAATATACCTACCCCTTGAGTCCAGAGAAAGGAATGTTATCGCTCTGCGAAAGGGATCATCCGATCCCGATGCAGGCCAGTCAAAGCCCGGAGGCCTCCATCCGCATGTCTGCGGGATCACCCAGAAGGATGCCGCGGAGAAGCGCGATGATGACGATAACAGCCAAAACTACATAGAGTATCAGCTTGCCTTTGTTCATTCTGCTTGAGTCAATCGTTAGAGGCTTGTATACCTGGCGATCTCCAGGTTTCTAACAATAAATAGCAGATCGGATTGATGAGAAATAACGGAAGCAATCCCCGATCTGCTGAATAACTTTATAGTTACCGATGCAATTTGGATGCGCAGTCGTGCTATTCTCCGGATTCAACGCCTTCTGCGCACTCCTTCGCCTGCCTGGCGAGCAAGTCATCGAGTACCTTCTCGATGTCTTTTTCTTTAAGAAAGAGTTCACTCGACTGGATAACCCCTTCTGAATCAATGATGAAGAGATGGGGCAGTTTGGTGACCTCGTAATCGCGCACCAATTTCGTTCTGCGGCATACCAGTACGGGAAATTCAATTTTATAACGCTTTGCCTCAGCTTTTGCCTGTCCTGCCGGATTGATGGCATTCATGGACAGAATCTTGACCTGATCTTCCGGGTACTTTTCTGCGATTTTCTGCAGATGCGGAATCTCCGCATGACACTGTCGTCAATTGGATTTCCAGAAATGCAAAATGACAATCTGGCCTCGATAATCGGACAGAGTGATGGTATCATCAGTCGTCGTCATCAGCGAGAAGTCAGGAGCAGGTGTTCCAGCTTTCAGCGCCGCGCACGAAAGGGACGCTATTAAAACGACGAATATAGCCACGAGTACGGTCAATTTCACATATTTCACAACTTTTCCTCGATGTGTTTTCGCTGCTTACCGGCCCTCCGGCGGATTGGCCAGGAGCTCATCTATGGTAGCTATTATTTCCTCAAGCTCGGGATCAAACTCAGACGGTTCATCGGCTCCGTCGTAGCGGAGCTGGATGATACCGGTCTGGTCAACCAAGAAGATAGAGGGCAGGAAATCGTCTGACGCTTCATAAGCTTCAAATGTCAGACCATGATCCGCTCCCATTTCGTCATAAAGCATTGGAAAAGTGATAGCAACATCCTTATAAAACAGGGTATCCGCGGCATATCCTTCCAACCAGGTTCGGTTGGCGTTTTCATTCAGAGCGAGGACTTCAACTTCCTCCGGGGAATATACATCGAAAATCTCTGTCTGGAAGCTCGGAATCTCCGTGCCGGTGCAAAAATGTCACCCTGATTCGAAGAAATAGAGTAATACGATTTTGCCGTTTAGACCCGATAATGATACCAGATTGGAATCGAGATCGTACAGGGCAAAATCGGGTGCAACGTATCCCGGGTAAGGGGATTCAGGAATGTCCGTGATCAAAGAGAATTCGGCTACCGTTGTCTGCCCGGGATTGACCGAAACGGTCTTCGGTTGGCAGAAGTACTCCAGGGTGTCGTTTTCGTACCGAGCCACGGTGTAAACACCGAGGAAGTGTTCGCCTGCAATCAGGTTTTCAAAAGTATGCGGATTGGGTAAATACCCCAGAGTATCGCCGTCCAGGGAAATTAGAAGAGAGTCCGCAGGTTGACCGCCCTGCAAGGTTCCTAACACTTGGAGGTTGCCAACCCAATCGGTAGCCGTGGTCGGCGCATCGCCACAGCCCCCAAGAAGCAGGACAATCAGCAACAGCGGGATGGAAGCGGTGATTGAGATTCTGATATGTCTGCGCATGGATCTCATAGGATATGCTCCAGGGCGAGCAAGTAAGTGTTCATTTCAATGTCCTGATCGCTCCAGTAGTATCGGTACTTGAGGGAAACGTTGGTTTCGGCGAACAAATAGTAGCTCAGAATCGCGGATACAGCATAGCTCTCGAAGTGATCGCCTTTCAAGCTTTGCAAAGCTTCGGGATTGCCCGGTTTCCCGTAGTAGTATCGTCCCCGCACCTTGAGTATCGTCGCCCAGGAAAGGTACTGGTCAATTTCAAAACCGGGCGAGAATGATTTCAAATTGGTTGTATCCCAATGGTAGCGATATTCTAAATGCACAGCCGTTTTCGTCGGCAGCCACTGGGAGAGCCAAAAGCTCAGCGTATTAGTGGTAAAATCGGACGTCTCCCCCTTGGCGAAGAACCAATCATGCCTGACCTGAAAAGCTGTCGTGTTGGTCAAACTCTGACGAAGCTTCCATTGGAAAGAATGAGCATCACTGTCCGATGTGTCCGACTCATTCGTGTAATAAGCATATGATCCGGAAGCCAGGAAGAAACCTGCCCAATCATATTTGCCTCCCACTTCAATCATCTTGCCCAGAAACCCACTAATCCCTCGGGTAATCTGGCCGCTGACGTGCGCATCGGCGGAAGCTGTCAGGTTGCGTTGGTATTTTAAAAAGAAGAGATCCTGGTGATTTTCCTCGTTCAGGTCGGAATATTGATATCGCATCTCCAATTCATCATTGAAGCCCAGGCCCTGAATAATCCGTAGTAGGGCGCGGTTTTCCGGGAAATCGGCGATATAGGGCAGCGGCTGAGTGTATTGCTGATCGGGATATTCGAATAAGATCGGATTGGGGTAGGTGTACTTGAAGTAGTCGGTGTACTGGTACTCCAGCTTAACCTGAGTGAAGTTGCCAATGCTTAAGGGGCCGGCGAAAACATTTGCCGTCCAGATCAGCAGGATGGTAAGAAATATGCAGAAGATCTGCCGCAAAGACATCGTTATTATCCGTTGCTTTCCAGGGTAAACCGTACAAAGCCGGGCTTACCCTATTGAACCTTGACCAACGTAAACAAATCCTTATCCGCAGGGAACTTGCTTTCTACCCGTTCCGGGCAGAAAAGGTCATCAAGTAGGGCACTCACCGGCGGAACCGGAATACCCACCGTCTTCCACCTTGCATAAGTCGCTGTCCTGGGCATCATCAGCGTACATCACGGGATCGCTGACCGGTTGATCGAGCATGTATACCATCTTATAGCCACAGCCACATAGACTGATGATCAAACTTAGTCCGAAGCCCAGAACGATGATCTTCTTAAGTATGCGTCGCACAGCAGGGTATCCCTGAATCTATCCAGAAGTTAGCAGGATGCGTGAGCTTAACCTCAATTCGGGTTTGCTTATTATCCGATGATTAAACGTCTTTTAGCAAGCGATTATGGATTTCTGTCTGTTATTACCCCTGGGGGGTGATAATACCAACACATAAAATATATAATCGCCTTTTGGGAAAATCAAGTCTTTTTTTATTTTTTTTCAAAAAGCCAAATTTGCTCACCCAAGCTTTAAATCAAGAAAAAAGCTTTCGCCTGTCAAGTGATTTTTTTGGCAGCGTCCGAATATTTCATTAAGGTCGTTGCCGCTCTCTTGTGATTAATAACACGGTGATGCTCAGAATCAATGCTGCTGCGAAAATCATTAGAGCGGTGATGCGATTGGCTTTGATGAAAGTCCGCTCGGTTTCGTCGCAGCAACTGGCCAGGTATAACGTCAAGTCGGTCTCCGGAACTTCAGCGTGGACTAAATCATAGGTCACTCCATCTACTATTGTTTGACTTACCTCAGTGCCCAGGTTCGATACGTTTGCATCTTCATCAGAAATCCATATTTGTCTGCCGGTTGAGGTCAGCATGAAAAGCAGGTCATCCTCCCCGATAGTCATTAAACGCATCAAAGCTTTTCCGTATCCCGAAGGATTTACCTCTGCATAAAGAAATGCGATGGGGGTGGCGGCCACGTCCCGTACGGGAATGACAAGCGTTTCTGCATAGTCACCTTTATCGGTGGTTGAGGCTTTGATTCGTATTCTCTCCATGATGTCCGGAAAATCTATCCGGATGGCATCCGCACCGGAACCAGCGATTTTTTTGCCTTCAAGATCGCGAAGGGATAGATTTCTAATACCAGGGCTTCCGGCTGCGATGGCTCGACAACTGGCGTCGAGTGCTCGCTTGAAGCCCGCGAAAAAATCCCGCGAAACCTTTCGATCGCTCCAATCCATCATCCCTTGTCGGAGACCGCGCTGCTCCGCCAGAGCGATCATTTCAAGCTGAAACGCTTCCCTCATGTCAGCAGTGATCCTCGCTGCTTCATCGGCTCTTCGCTGGAGTTCAAACCTGTTCCGATCCATCCAAATTGATTGATAGCTTTGTTGCTGAATCCAGGATGCAACTCCCATCAGGATAATTGCGATCAGGGCGATTAACCAATAGCCCCAGCGATGGGTCTTTGCCGGGGCGGATACCTTCATTTTCTCCATGTGAAAATGTTACAGTTCTCTTTTAGTTATGTTTTCAGCATTAAATTTTTCAGAATTCAACGACTCCATGGAAGACGTAAACCGCTTCGCCTTCTAACGTTGCTTCATGGAATTCCTCCGCCACCGCGACGACGAGCTCGCCACCGGGCTGTTGAACGCGGATGTTTGCTCCGAAGGGCAGCAATCCCCTGGCAATGCCGGCGGCAACGGCCGCCACAGCCCCGGATCCGCAGGCCAGGGTCATGCCTGAACCCCTCTCCCAGACCTTTTGATTGACCCTATCCAGGCCTTCGATATGGACGAAGGAGACGTTTACGCCCTCGGGGAAAAGGGTGTGGTTTTCAATTGTAGGGCCTAATGTCCTAACCTGCTCTTCGCTGTAATCTCCGAAGATCACCACATGCGGGTTGCCGACGGATAAAGCGGTGATTTTGAAAGTTTCTTTGTCAATCTTCAACTCCTCATCCAGACATTCACCTTCCCCGCGTATCGGCAATGAGCTGCGCTCGAACGAGATGGCAGGCATGCTCACTCTGACACGATCACCGGCCAGAATTTCAACGCTGACTTCCCCGCCCAGCGTCTCGATGGTCATCGGCGAATTCACTGGATAGCCCTGGTCCCTTATGAACAAGGCCAGACAACGCAAGCCGTTACCGCACAGCTGCGCTTCATGTCCATCAGAGTTGAAGTACTTCATGCGGTAATCGCTGCCTGTCGATTCCAGAAGAACGATCAGCCCATCCGCACCGATGCCAACGTGGCGGTTGCAGAGTTTGTGAATGGTTTCCCGGTGCCACCAGCTCGGTGTATCCGGATGCTTGATGCCGTCCACCAGGATAAAATCGTTGCCGGTGCCATGATATTTCGAGAAATACAGAACGTTTTCACTCCTCTGCCGCGGCGTCACTTCCATGACCTAACCCCCATGCAGTTAGTTTATTGGTCTTTAAGATTCTGTCTTTAATTCGTTGGAGAGGTTGTTTTAAGGGCAATCTATTTTAAATTCTTCAACGCTTTTTTCGCTTCTTTGTGATCCGGATCCAGTGTCAGTGCGGATTCATAGTGTACCCTGGCAGAATCCAATTTATCTGCATGTTCGTAAACCACGCCCAATTGGTAGTGCGCCCAAGAAAGGGGAGGCCGATCTTCTGCCGATTCCGACAAACTGTGGTCTTCTTCCGCTCGTGTCGTCATTGCGCAAGTAACCAGGAGACAGAGCAAAGAGATGAATCTGATCGTCAACCTGCTTCCGGATCGTGGTTGCGGTGAGACTGTCAAAGCCAAACGAACTATTCGCCTGAGCTCCATAGGTATGCCTCATCAATTATGGTCTGAAGATGACTTTCAAGCCTTCGCCTTTTAGTTTTGCGTCAAATCCCTTCTGAAAGTCATCTAAGGAAAATTCATGGGTGACGATGCGTTGCAGCGTTGGGAGCAATCCCGCCTCGATCAAACCTAACATGCGGAACCAGGTGTCGAAGGTTTTACGGCCGATGATGCCGTGAATCGTTAAACCCTTGAAAATGATGTCCCGGTTGAAGTTGACGGTCAGTGGCTGACGGGGGAGACCCAGAAGAACGACCTCTCCGCCCATGCGTACGCATTCGAAGAGGTAGTCGTAAGCAGCAGGGTGCCCCGACATTTCCAGCACGACGTCAACTCCGCGACGGGTGGGATCCGCTCTGGAGCAGTCAATAAAAGCCTTTAGTCCCTCTTCGGATCCGACGTTGAAAGTTTGATCCGCACCGTTCTCCTGGGCGATTTTCAATAGCCCGTCGTTAATGTCCGTGACCAGCACTTCCCGGGCGCCGCTTAATTTGGCGATGGCCGCGCTCATAATACCGATGGGCCCTGCTCCCAATATAGCCACTCTTCGGGCGACAACGTCCACTGCGGAAACAGCGTGTACCGCGTTACCGATAGCGTCCAAGTAGGCGGCAACCCGTTCGGGTAAGTCCGCAGGTAGGACCACCACGTTGGAGGCGGGAACAACCACGTATTCGGCGAAACATCCGTCTGCATCAATGCCTTTGATGATGGTGTTGATGCAGACATGGCCGTTGCCGGTGCGGCAGTTGACGCATTCCCCGCAGAGAATGTGCATTTCTGCGGAGACATAGTCACCGGGCTTGACGCGGTAAACGTCCTCTCCCACCTCGACGACTTCCCCGCAGAACTCATGCCCGGTGATGACAGGTATTGATTTCTTCATGCGGTTGATCAGATCCGGGTCGCTCTTATAAATATCCAAATCCGTTCCGCAAATCGCGGTGGCGCGTACCCGGATTAGCACATCGGTGGGTGAGCTGATTTTTGGGATGGGAGCACTCTCAGTAAAAGTCAGCCCCTGATCCGTGTTCGTTTTCTGTATTGCTTTCATGGATTCTGTGGTAGTATTTTATCCGATTGTAATCTGTGTTTGTCTATATTGAGACTTTAAATTCTTCTCATTATGCGCTGCGTCCTACGGTCGTTTCTTTAACTGCCGCATTTCGCCCACCCGCACGGTCAACCCGATCTGATCGAAATAATTCAGGATCGGTGTGGTGAATTTTCGCGTGGAATTCAGCGCCTCCCGGGCTTCGAAGAAGGCGATTTCGTCTTTGTTCTCGAAGAGCTTTAGCACGATATTCTTCGCCTCCTCAATCCTTTTTGCATGAAATATTAATGCTCGACCGATTTTAATGGCGATTTCCATTAAATCTCCGCGATCAACTAGCCCGGAGAGAACGCGGCGCACCTGTTCGGCCGGAGCATCCAGCTGTTCGACGAGTTCATCAAACTCCGGAGTTACGTAAGCGGCCTCCCAGTAAATCTGAATGATCTTGTCCGCCAGGGCCTGCTGCTGAGGGTTAAACTGGATCTGGTGCCCCTTAATTAGCACAAAGAGCTTGGCGAGTTCAATTTCACCCTTTTCTACCAGCCGATCGAGAAAGGCATCATAGAGGCCGGTATCCACCGTTCCAAAGAGCTTTCCGGCCAGTTCCGAACGTTTAAGCCCCAATCGGTGTGGGTTTGCTTTATGATACTCAGCCAGGGCAGATAAAAGCCGTTGCCGGGCGTCCTCCAGCACCTCGCTGTGGATGACCCAGGAAGCGGTTTGCGTTCCCAAACGCGTCAGATTCCCGGCACTGATCAGCTCTTCGATCAATGCCGTTACTTCTTCCACTGGCCTTGATATTTCATGAGCAACGGCAACGGCCGTGAAAGGCTTGAACCCACCCCGCCGGATGTGCTGCTCTACGAGGTCTTTGGGATCGCCTTGATCCAAAGTCTCCAGGACTTCGATCTCTTCATCCGGCAGGTATTTCAACTTCTGGGGGTGGACTTCTAATACCTGGCCGCCTCCAACCGTACGGCCGGGCGAATAATCACGGATGACGAAGCGGTCGCCGATTTCACAAACGGCAGGAGCCTCGATGCGTAACTGGATGAATCCCGATTGGCCAGGAGCGATAGGCCTTTTCTCCAGCGTCACGGTTCGCGCCAGGTACTCAGAGGTTCCCAGGTGCAGGCGAACCCGCGTCCGATTCAACAGAGGTTTCGATGCGGAAGGCAAATGATTGTAGGAGACGTTGAGCATGTAGGTGGGTTTAAAATAACCCGGCTGGGCCAGGAGATTGCCCCGCTCTATCTGCGAGGTTTCCACGCCCTGCAGGTTGATGGCGGCGCGCTCACCGATGCGGGTTTGGGGAACTTCGACGTTGTGTACCTGTATGCGCTTAATCCTCACTTCCAGACCCTTGGGCAAGAGCTCGGCTTTGTCGCCGGGCTTAAGCTTGCCGCCCAGCACCGTTCCGGCAATGACCGTTCCCGCGCCTCGAATGCTGAAAACACGATCAACGTACATGCGGAAGACGCCTCGGTCGGGACGGGGGGGGATCTGCTCCGCCAGGTCTAAAATGGCTTGCTTGATCTCTGCCACACCTTTGCCACTTAAACTATCCACCCGGAAAATGGGAGCATCTTCCAAGAAAGACCCCTGCAGGCGCTGCCTAACGTCCTCTTCGACCAATTCGACCCATTCTGGATCCACGATGTCGATTTTGGTCAAAGCGACAAGACCGCGCTCCACTCCTAACAGTTTTAAAATTTCAAAATGCTCCTCGGATTGCGGCATGAAGCCGTCATCGGCCGCCACAATGAAGAGCACCGCGTCAACGGTGACGACGCCGGAAAGCATATTCTTGATGAATTTTTCGTGGCCGGGGACGTCAATGAAGGTGATGTCATCACCCAGGAAGGCGAAGCCCAGATCAATGGTCATCTCCCGATCCTTCTCTTCCTGGAGGCGGTCGGGATCGGTGCCGGTTAAGGCTTTAATCAATGATGATTTGCCGTGGTCTACGTGGCCTGCAGTTCCGATGACGGTGTGGTGCATGAGGATACCGTTTTTTTGTCTTCCACAATATAATTCTCCAGAAGGTGAGAGTCAAGCAGAGGATTCGTTCGTATTTTAAAATTCCCAGTTATTAATGAGGATGAAGGCGTTGAAAATTACGTCCCCGGCTTCGTCATCGACGCGGGATCCAGGATTCTGTCCAGCTCTTCCTCAGGCATGAGCTTCTTTCCCCGTGCAACTTCCCGCACCGTGCGGCCGGTCTGGTAGGCTTCCTTGGCGATTTGGGCGGCCGCTTCGTAGCCGATCTTGGGGCTTAACGCGGTGCACATCGCCAGGCTTTTTTCGATCATTTCAGCGCAGCGTTCTTCGTCGGCCTCGAGGCCTTGCAGGCATTTTTCCGTGAAGTTCGACACCGCCCTGGCCAGCAGCGAGATTGATTCCAGCAGGTTGTGCGCCATGACGGGCATCATGACATTCAGTTCAAAATTGCCCGAAAGGCCACCCACCGTAACGGCGGCGTCATTGCCGATGACCTGGGCGCAGACCTGCAGTAAGGACTCAGCGATGACGGGGTTGACTTTGCCCGGCATAATGGACGACCCCGGCTGCACCGCCGGCAGTTTAATCTCGCCGATGCCGCAGCGCGGCCCCGATCCCAACCAGCGCACGTCGTTGGCGATTTTCATGAGGCTGACCGCCGCCGCTTTCAAAGCTGAACTCGCTTCCACAAGCGCGTCCTGAGCTCCCTGCGCTTCGAAGTGATTTTCCGCTTCGCGAAATTCGAGCTCGGTCATCTCGTTGATAATTTTTATCGCCATTCCAGCGAATTCAGCGTGCGTGTTGATGCCCGTACCCACCGCCGTACCCCCCAAGGCGAGTTCAGCCAGATGCCTTTCGACTTTTTCTATCCTGCGAATCCCGTGTTCGATCATGCTGGCATAGCCGCTGAACTCTTGCCCCAGGCGAATCGGCGTGGCATCCTGCAGGTGCGTTCTCCCGATTTTGATGATAGGGTTGAAGTTTCTGGCTTTCTCTTCAAAAGCGCAGCGGAGTTCTTCCAGAGCGGGCAGGAGATCTTTTTTTATTCCCTCGAGAGCGGCGATATGGATGCAAGTGGGGATAACGTCGTTACTGGACTGCCCCATGTTGACGTGGTCATTGGGGTGCACCGGTTTCATGTCGCCGATTTTGCCGCCCAGCATCTCGTTGGCGCGGTTGGCGATAACCTCATTGGCGTTCATATTCGTCGAGGTGCCCGAGCCGGTTTGAAATACGTCAACGACGAAATGGTCGTCGAGTTTTCCCTCTGCGACTTCCAAAGATGCCCTGATGATGGCATTGCCGCGTTCCGAGTCCAGCAGGCCGAGATCACGGTTAGCCCTGGCGGCGGCCACCTTGACGGTGCCCAGAGCACGGATAAAGCCGCGGGGAAATTGCAGCCCGGAAATGGGAAAATTCTTCACCGCCCTCTGGGTGGATGCCCCCCAGTAAGCGGTAGCGGGAACCTTCATCTCGCCCATGGAATCGCGCTCTATGCGGTATTTCTGATCGCTCATATTTTCAATCCTCTATTCCAAAGAAGCCCTAAAACCGAAAAAGCAGGGAGCCCATACAACAGTTGCTGATGCCCAGCTTGATAACATCGGACATTTGCTTCGAACGGATTATTCGAGATCAGGGGATTGATACACGATATTTCCCCCGACAATCGTATACCTGACCTGTGTATCAAGGATTTCCCGCGCGGGAATTTCGAAAATATCCCGGTCCAGTATCGTAAAGTCCGCCAGTTTGCCGACCTCAATGGAGCCCTTCAGGTCTTCGGCGAATTCGGCGTAGGCCGC
>CAZHMN010000024.1:3720-35253 GCA_964533705.1 uncultured bacterium | reverse complement strand
TAGGCAAAATACCTGCGCGCTCATCGAGATGGCTGATGTTCGTATCCGGTTTGGGGGCCTTGCTTTTCGCAGCCGGATCCGTCTTATCTCTGGCACAAAGAGGGCAAGCCGGTGGTGAAGTCCTAAGAGAGATTAAAAGGATGGATGCGCAGGTTCTGGTTCTGGATCGCTGGCACGCCGGAGCGGATCTCGAACCGCTCTGGGGGGAGCAGAATCTCGCCTGGGTTCAAGGCCCGGGTGATCTGGAGGAATTGCTGATTAAATTGCAGGATCGCAGGATGGGTGATTTCGGCTGGTTACAATTGGATGACAGTTACGATTTAAAAGAGTATCCACTCCAAATTCAAGGCCAGCAGCCTCTGCCGAATCTCGCCGGCTGGAATGGGAAACTTCTCGATATCTCTCTGGCGGAAACAACCGATCCCCGCTGGGGGCAAATCTACTGGCACGCCGGTCTGCGACGAGCCGAGAAAGAAGAGCTTTCCAGCGCTCTTTCCTTCCTTAAAAAGGCCGTAGCTGCTCTACCCGAAAACGCCAATCTAAGATATGATTTAGCCGTCTGTCTGGGGAAGATGGGATTTATCGGCGAGGCAATCGAGGAATTGAGAGACGTGCGGCGAATGGACCCCCGGCATGAAGCAGCGGGAGAGCTGTTAAGGCAACTCATGAGAGCCTTACGGCTGGACGTCCCCTGATCCCCTCTGAATAGTCTCCAGTAGACGTTCGGCCATCTCGAAATCCGGTTGGAGTTTGATCGCTTCCTTCAAGTGTTCGACGGCTGCCTGTGAATAACCCAAACGGCCCAGCGCCAGAGCATAATTGTAATGATAGAGTGCTTTTTCACCGTCCAAGTGGCAGGCTCGGCTGAAATAATCCGCGGCCATAACCATCTCGTCCGCTGCCGCCTTTTCCATCCCCAATTTAAACAGAGTCTGCGCCAAATTTGCGCGTGCATCTTCATAATAGGGCTGTAAATCCAGAGCCCGCTCGTACAGCTCTTCGGCTTCTTCAAGCCTTCCCGCCTCAAACCGTAATACACCCAGATTATTGAGGGCTCGCGCATCTTTCGGATTTAGCTTTAACTCCTCCCGATATTCCTCGGCAGCTTTTATCCGATCCCCCGCTTGATAAGCCAGCACGCCGAGGTTAAGATGCACTTGAAGATAGGTCGAGTCGGCTTCCAGGGCAGACCGATAAGCCTGCCTGGCCGCTTCCAATTTCCCGGATTTTAAATACGCATTACCCAGACTGAAGTAGGAATGCGCCGCATTTTCCCCGTGAAATCTCCAGGGATTGGTGTTGACGAATACCCCCAGAACCAACAACAGGGCAAAACAGCGCAAGCGCGCCAGATCAAAAAATGACTTTCTGTGTTCAAATAAATGCAGAACCGCAACAGCAGAGCAAATCAGGAGAAAGGGAATGACGGGTATTCTGAACCTTGCGGTTACGAAGAATGCGATAACGCCCAGCATATAAAAGGGAATAAACCAGAGAAACCATGCGGGAAGCAGTTTCCTGCGCGCGCTGATCCACCAACCCAGAAGCCCGTAGGGGCCGATGACCCAGAAACCCAATAAATGTAACACGGGGAGAATCCTGGTCTCGCTGCGAAAAAAATATAGGTCGCGATTATTGCTGACCTCAAGTCGATTCCAGAACGCGCAGAATTTCTTCAACATGAGCTTCGCCCAGGCTGCGGGTTGCTCAAAAACAAATCGGCGGGCTAACTTGTAATAATAACGACTGACTTCAGAAGGCCGCAGCGCCCGGCCTTCTGCGTCAAAGGCCAGATAGGAGGCGGCCGGCACATCCCAATTCGATCCCAGCCCGGGGATGTAAGAGTGCAAGCCATCCGCCTCAGGGTTGTTTCCGATGTAAGCGTTGACGCCTCCCTGGCTGGCGATCAGGACGAAATCGCCGCCCTGACGGACGTTGTGCCAGGTCACGGGAAAAATGGGGATAAAACATCCTACCACCATGGTGATAGCAAAAGCTAATTTCCAGCGCCAAATTATAGGTCTACCCGGCTCTCTGCCGGAAAGGAGCCGATCTATGACCAGTATAGGCAGCAGCACGAGCGCGCTGGGACGCGTGATGGCTGCTAACCCAAGCAGGACTCCGGCCAACAGGTAAAGTGAAATCTTGGGCTTCTTTACGGCTTGCGCATAAATCCAGCAAGCCGCCAACAACAAGGGAACGAAAAGCGTCTCTAACAGAAGCTCACCATCGAAATAAACCAGCATGCCGTAAAGGGCCGCTCCCAACCCGCTTAAAAGCGCGACGGCTCTTCGCTGGGTCAGCGACCAGCCCAACAGGTAGGTCAACATAGCCGTGATCGCTCCCAAAACGCACTGAGCCACCCTGGCCGCCATAAAACTGCCGTCACTCAGGCTGTAGATCAAGGCCAAAAAATAGGGATAGAGCGGAGCGCGGAAAAACACACCTTCGTGCCCGATCCCCTGGCGGAGAATCTCCCTCGCCCAGGCGTCATGATATTCGGCATCAACGATGGGTGAGTCAAAAAAAGGCGTGCCCGCCAACTGGCTGACGTAGATTAACCTGACGATTAAGGCTAATCCACCGACCAGGATAAGGTCGTTACGTCTTTTTTGCCCCTCAATATCCAAGATTCAGACCTCGCAGTCTAAAAGCCGTAGTATCCAGGGGGTAACGCCGCAGATGTCGTCGGGAAGCGGCTCGACACTAACTCCCGGTATCTGCGTCCAGATCAGCGGAACGGGATTCTTCGTATGAGTCTTCACGCTGAGGTCCTCGACATTGCCGTGATCCGATGTGATGATCACCTGCATCTCCTCGGGATCAGTTTTATTCAGAACGACCCTGATGAAATCGCTGAGCGCTTTTACTTGATCCTCAACCGCCATTCTATCGCCCCGATGCGCCAGCACGTCGGTCATAAAGTGTTCGTAAAGAGTAAAATCGTGTTCTTTCGCGATGTTGACGAGTACTTCCCCGGCCTCTTTCGGCGAAAGTAAAGGAACGGCGTATCCTTTCTTGCGCAGATCCCGGTTGGTAAATTCGTGGTAGAGCGCTTCCCCCTCCGCAATCTGTTGTATCGACCGAAACGATTCCCCGCTCGCTTTCAGCGCGTGGCTGGTAACGGAGAGCCGATTCGCCGGTTGGATATCCTCGGGGTGGCGGTAGGCGTTAGCAAAGGTTGCCCTTAAACCGCATCGCTTGAGTCTGAGAAAGATACTCCGCCGCCGCAAAACCTCAATCAACCGCTTCGACGGAAATCCCTGCAGATGGCGGCCAAGCAGTTGAGCCGCGTTCACTCCCGTCAACAGAGCTGTTTGACCCGTGGCGCTCTGGGGCAGACCTGCCACGCCCAGCCGAGCGTCAATGGCTTTCCAGCGCAAACCCGGGCGTGTCGGCGGTCGCCCTTCGGCAGGCCATAGATCTGGAATATTCGCCAACGGATTGTTTTGAGGGTCGTTCAACCCCACTCCCAATCCGTCTATGAAAATCATTAGAATTCGAGAAGGCACGGTAAACGATGGCTTTCCAGTTATCAGAACGACGGATGCGGCCTCTATCCGCCATTACACGCAAAGAAATTCACTTTGCCCCTTCAACAAGAAAAGATAACGAAAGTCACTGCATTTATTCAACACTTTTTTTCAATACGATGCAAAAGATTGGACTTGCATCTCGTCAATATATTCTATATATTTATTTGATCTTTTCTAATAGAAGCGACCGTGATAGGCCTTCTCCAGTGCTTACAAACTATCTGCCTTCTCGTAGCCCTATTATTCCTGGCACTGCTTTTTGTCGGGCTGAGCAAAAAGCGGAATCGTAAATCCGATTGGCGGCCCAGGGTGTCGGTGCTGGTGTCGGCCCGCAATGAAGAAAAATATCTACCTCAACTTTTAACCGACTTAGAAGCGCAGGATTACCCTCGGGACCACTGCGAATTCGTCCTCATAAATGACGCTTCCACCGACGGCACGGATGCGCTGATGGACCAATGGGCAGCCCAGGATCAACGCTTCAAATCGGTGCACCTCGCAGAGACGGCGAACCGAACAATGGGGCCCAAAAAGCGGGCTTTGAGCGCGGGCTTCCAGGCCAGCAGCGGGGAAATCATTTTGACTACCGACGCCGACTGCCGGCTGCAGCCCGGCTGGATCACCGCCATGGTGGCTTGCTTCGATGATGAAACCTCCGCGGTCTGCGGTCAGGTGAAAACCGAAAAGCCGCCGGGATTTTGGGCGCGGTTATCGGCTTTTGAAGGCGTTGTTAATAATATCCTGAACGCGGCCGTAATCGGCATCGGCGGCGCGCTGAGTTGCATCGGATCGAATTTCGCCTACCGCCGGGCGGCGTTTGTGGAAGCCGGGGGATTTGATTCGGGCAGTCGGTCTATGTCCGGTGATGACGATCTCCTTCTGCAGAAAATTAAAGGCCAGGGAGGTAAAATACGTTTTTGCGACGGCCGGGAGGCGTCCGTCACCGCAAGAGCGACCTCCAGTGCAAGAGCTCACTGGCTGCGAAAACGACGTCACCTCTCCGCTGGAAAGAGATATGCTCCGCACTGGATCATTATTGCCGGAGTGGTTTATCTGGGCTGCCTCGCCTCCGTCCTGCTGGCTGTTATTAAGTTATTCGGTGCACCGCTGGATTACAATTTCTTACTTAAATGGGGGATCTTTAGCCTAGCGCTATTGTTAGTCTTTTACCGGGGTGTCAGACGCTTGAACGAAAGCGGATGGTTGCACTGGGCCGTTCCCGCAGCTGCTATATTTCCAGTCATTTTTACCCTAATTCAGCCCCTTACCTTGTTGCCCTCGCCCGCGTGGAAGGGACGGAATAACCGACCGATAATGAAATCAGATCAATGAACGCCAAGGCATCCTTGGAACCGATCGCCGCTCAAAAGCCGGGCAAAATCGCCGCAGAAAGAGGTTTCCCCCGTACCACCAGTCTGCGCTCGAGACTCTTTTTCTGGATCAAGATCCTGTTAACGGTCTCCGTCCTGGGGCTGTTGGTGATCACCATCAAGCCTCGCGAAATTATCGCAGCGTTTCAAGGATCCTATTACCCTCTGGTTTTTGTCAGTTTCATCCTGGTGATCCCCAATTTAGGCTTACGCGCTCTTAAATGGGGATACGTTTTGCGGCAGGTTAAACCCACCGCCAGCGTCAGGGAAATCCTGAATTCCCTGCTGGTCGGTTTCACCTTCGCAGTCGTTACTCCGGGGCAGTTGGGCGAATTTGGACGAGCTTTCTTCATTGCCGGCAGACCGCGACTCGAGCTTATCGGCGTCTCCTTCATAGACAAGTTCTTTAACCTACTCCCGATTATTCTGGGCGGCAGCATCGGCCTGTTATTCTTGCCCGGCCTGGTTTTGGATGGCAACACCTATCTGTTCATGGGGTGCTGCGTCTTGGTCGCCTTGCTCTGGACCTTTTTCATCGTTCTCCTGTTATCACCTCGCTGGGTTCGCGATCTCCTCTATGCGATCAACGTTATGCTCCCCTACCGGGAAAAAATAAAAATCTTATTAAGCGGACTTGACCCCATCAGAGTCAAGCAGTCTTTGACGCTGGCATGTCTGGGAATTGCTCATTATGCAATCGTCATCTGCCAGTACTTCCTGGTTGTGCAGTCTTTCCAGCAAGTTAATTTATTCGACGCATTTCGAGCCACATCTGCTACGCTGTTCGTCAAAGCAGCCTTGCCCATCTCCATCGGGGGACTGGGTGTAGGTGAAACGGCTTCGGTGGGCTTCTTCAGACTTTTCGAAGTGGGGCGGGCTGCCGCCTTTAACAGTTCGGCGCTCCTTTTCAGCATGAATGTTCTCCTGCCCGCGCTGGTCGGTTTTCTCATCCTCCTTAAACTAAGAATTGCACCGGAGAATTCGGATGCTTGACGCTCCCTGGGAGCCTCTTTGGACGATACTTCTTCTGATAGCCGGATCGGTCTACTTAATCGTATTGAACCGCGTCCGCTCCGGCATTTTCAATTTAAGAGTTCTCGAAAATGCGCGCCTTAACCGGGACGGGTTGTTTTCGGTCAGCATCATCATCCCCTGCCGCAACGAAGCTAAACACGTCGGAGCGGCTCTTGACGACCTGGCCGCTCAGGATTATCCCGCTGATCTAATTCAGGTCATCGTGGTGGACGACCGCTCTACGGACGGCACCGGCGATGCAGCCCGCAGCCGCAGGGATAAACTACCCGGCCTCAGCGTACTCTCAATCGAATCCTGCCCGGCGAACGTCTCCCCGAAGAAAAACGCCATTCTGCGAGGATTGCGTGAAGCACAGGGTGAAATCATCATAACCACGGACGGGGACTGCAGATTTCAGCCGGGATGGATTCGCTCGCTGGTGAGTGGATTCGCCGCAGACGTCGGTGTGGTAACTGGCTTAACCATATTCGACCGTCAGGGGAGAGAGCCCTTGTGGCAGCGACTTCAGCAGCTTGACTATCTCTCTCACTCCTTCTTCGCCTCCGGAGCAATCGGCAGCGGTCTGGCCTTCAACTGCAACGGAAGTAACCTGGCTCTGAGGCGCCAGGCCTTCGAGGACGTCGGCGGATACGAACAATTCCGACAGGTAATCACAGGGGACGACACCCTGCTATTGCAGAGCATACGCCGCAGCGGGAAGTGGCGCATTCATTTCAGCGTTCAACCCGATAGCCTGGTGCGTTCCTGGCCGGAAGAAACTCCCAAACAGGTCCTCAACCAGAGACTACGCTGGGGATCGGGCGGCCTATCTTATAGTCGCGATGCGATGGCACTTGCGCTCTCCACCTTTGTATTTTTCTTAATGCTTTTTCTATCACCATTCTTATTGCTTGGCGGTTTGATCTCCTCGGCCTGGCTTATCCCGCTTGCCCTGAAAATAGTCCAGGAAGGTCGAGTTATGTCGGCTGGCTGGAAGATTTTCGGCTTGAAACCACTAAGGGTCTTACGACCCCAATGGACCGAATTCGCGCTGCTGGAGTTGATTCATATCCCGGCCATCCTGACGTTCAGCATCGGCGGCCACCTTTTGGGCTTTCAATGGAAAGGAGAGCACTTCAAACGGACGCGTACAAAGACAGTTGAACTTTCCGGGACGGTACACTCATGATACGACTGCTACCCGTTTCCAAACTCTGGCAGGTCGCCCGCTATCTGCACCTGAACAGCCGCAATGGAGAAGGCATCTATCCCTTCTACGCCTCTGTAAAAGTTACAGATCGCTGCGGCTTTCGCTGTCCTTTCTGCGACGTATGGCGAAAACCCGCTGACGATCTTGATACGGAGGGCATGATCCGAGTGCTGCGTAATCTGGGGAGTTCATCCATCGTGCTGACCTCTATAGAAGGCGGTGAACCGCTGCTGCGCAAGGACATAGAGATACTGCTGGAAGAAGCTTCCCGGCAGCCCTACTACATCCTCTTCACCACCAGCGTCCGCAACCTGCTCGATTATCCCTTAAAACAGTATAGCCGGTGGATTGACTTCTTTCACGTCTCCATTGACGAAGGACACGATAATCTGGAACTGTTCGAAATCTTACCCGAACTGGTGAAATTACCCTGGATCGTCTGCGTGCAGACGGTAGTCAGGGACTGCGATCTGGAACGACTGAGCGAAAAAGTAGATTACTGCGCGGCCAGCGGAGCCAAGATTCTGATCATGCCGGCGGTGGAGCTGGACGGAGCTCAGCATGACTTCCCCGATCCGGTCCGCTTTCGCAGCCAGGTTACGGCTTTGAAAATGCGCTACCCGCATACAGTCCTGACGCCGCGGCGTTATCTGGACGCTCTCAACGGGGAATCGCGCTGTTCCGCCGCCTCAATCATCATTGACAGCGACGGCGGACTGTTCTATCCCTGCCGAACCCTGGGTGAAAAAACTATCAACCTGGTGGAGACGTCTTTAATCCAATATCTGGAGAGCTCCGAAGCTGCCGAGCGGCGCTCTACTATGAAAACTTGCTCGCGTCAATGCGGCTGGTACCAGTATTTCGCCATTGATTTCTTCACCGCTCCGGGAGAAGTTCTTGAATCGCTGGGCCCCTACTGGGGAGATCTGCTGGGATGGCGCTTAAAATCCCGCCCGAACGGCAAGAAACATGTCCCTTTGGCAATATCCCGAAAACCTGAGCAGGATCCTTCTTCCCGGCGTCCCATGCAGCGCTGATCCTGCGAATAACCGGGTTTACCTGACGTATGATGACGGCCCCGATCCCGACGTCACGCCGCAGCTCCTCGAGATTCTCGCTGAATTTAATGCCCAGGCTACTTTTTTCGTGCTGGCTTCCGATAAACCCTGGTGGCCCGAACTGATCAGGAATATTTCCGCAGCCGGCCACAAAATTGCCCTGCACGGCGTGTTACACCGGTCAGTTCTTTTTCTCTCAAATCCCAAGATCGAGGGTGAACTCGAGAAAGTCTCCAACAAAATTATGAGTACGGGCGCTAAAGCATTACCGGCCTACCGGCCTCCATTTGGCCACATCAGACCCGATACCGTCAATTACTTGAAACAAAGAGGAATCCACACGATCCTCTGGTCAAAGATGCCGGGGGATTTCCGCAGGATCAGCGAAGACCGGCTCTTTGCCAGGGCCATCCGAAACCTTCGTCCCGGCGACGTTGTAGCTTTGCATGACGGCACTACCCTCAGACCCGCGCCGGTATTGCAATTAACGAAAAGGCTATTAACCGAATTTCAAAAGAGAAACTGGCGGAGCGCGGCCCTGGAACTTCCTGAAATGACCCCCGAAATACCATGAGTGGTCTGATTGTCATTATTGGTGGGCTGTACATAGTCGCAGCTCTGATCATCTGGTTGGGTCTGGGAATCAACCGCAATCCAAACCATAGCTCTGAAATAACCACCGGATCACTGATTATCTGCGGCAGAGATGAGCAGCGAGATCTCCCCGCCTGCCTGCGATCTGTGGAAGAGCAGACCCTTGCCCCCGATCATCTGGAAGTCATTCTGGTAAACGATGCTTCTCAGGATCGCACCGGTCAATTGATGGAGGAATACGCCAGAACGAGCAAATATCCGGTAAAAGTGCTGCACATGTCCCCGCCGCAACCGGGTGAGCCCAGCGGCAAATGGCGCCCGCTGAAAGAGGGAATCAAACTGGCCCACCATGAAGGACTGCTTTTAACCGACGCCGATGCCGTCCTTTCGCCCGCCTGGGCAGAGAGACATCTCGCCGAACTTGGCAAGGCGGAAGTATCCGCCGGTTTCGCCCTGATTGACGGCAAGGGCCTCTGGAATCAGATCCAGTGCCTGGATTGGCTTTTCTTGCTGGGAGCAGGCAGTTCCATGGCCCGCTGGGGAGTCCCCGAAGCTGCGCTGGGGAAAAACCTCGCCGTTCGGCGAGCGGATTACGACGCCGCTGGTGGTCTGGAATCAATCGGCTTTACCCTGACGGAAGACCGTGCCCTGATGAGAGCGCTTGTGGCGCGCGGAGCCAAAGTGAGTTTCCCGCTGGCAGCGGATATGCTGGTTTCAACGCCGGGTGTGCCCACCTGGAGCGATTACATGCACCAGAGGAAGCGATGGGCATCCGGCATACGGAGACTAAAACCGACGGGAAAATTCTGCGTGGCAGCCATGGCACTGCGCCATTTGAGCGTGATCATCGGGACTCTGGCTGGCTTACCGGAAGCGTGGTGGATTTGGGGCGCCAGCGCAGCCGCGAACTTCATCATCTTACGGAAGACAACCACCGGGCTAGGTTTGAAAAAACGCTTGCGCTTTTTCATATTCTGGGAAATCTTCTATACCTGGACAGCACCATTTCAAGCATTTTACATGTTGAAAAACCGCCGGGTGGTCTGGAAGGGTAGAAAATTCCCGCGCTCCACCCTGCCCGCCGAAACCTCCTGAAGTTATTCATCGTTCAAAGATCGGTTCAAGGATAGAAGCTCACATGCCCCTGGTCTGTAATTATTACCTGACACTGCGCTGCAACGCCCGTTGCACCTTCTGCGACCTCTGGCAGTACCCGGATCGAAATTTGGCGGAAACTGCGGCAGTCCTCGATAACTTGCGCCAGCTTCCCGGCGCCGGCGTCCGCATCGTTGACTTTACCGGCGGAGAACCGTTGCTCCATCAGGATCTCCCACTATTCCTGAAAACTGCAAAAGATGCGGGACTGATGACCACGGTGACGACGAACGGTTTGCTCTATCCGCAGAGGAGCAGGGAAATCGCCGGTCTGGTCAATTTGTTGCACATCTCCATTGACGGCGCTTCCGCAGAAATCCACGACCGACTTCGTGGCGTAACCTGCTACGATCGGGTGCTGGAATCCATCGAGGTGGCTCTATCCCTGGGTGAAAAACCCGATCTCCTCCTCACCGCCGGATCGAGTAACTACCGGGAGGTAATCCCGCTGGCCGATTACGCCCGCAGACGTGGATTGGTCCTGATCGTTAATCCCGTCTTCGAAATAGACGGCGGTGAGGGCACTCTGAGCCGAAGCCAGTTGGAAGAGCTCGCCAATCTCTGCCGGCGGCCTTTTGTCTATCTGAACGGCGGCGTACTGCGGCTGATGCTGGAAGGCGGTAACGATCCCGATAAACCGCGCTGCCGGGCGGTCTCTTCCACCCTCGTTATTTCACCGGAGAACGAACTGCTTCTCCCCTGCTTCCACAGAGCCGAAACGGCCCTCCCCATTAAAGGGCCGCTCCGCCAGGTTTTGGCCAGCCCTGAAAGGAAAAAAGCGCTGCAGCTCCAGGGCCGCTACAAATTCTGTCAGGGCTGCACGATCAACTGCTATATGGCCCCTTCCTTGCCATACCGAATGGATCGCTATTTCGCCTCGTTCATTCCCTGGGCGGCGAAGTATTTCTATTATAGAGCCCGCCGCCGGGACAACTCCCTGCCGGCAGCGTGATGTTAAGCGACGATCCGCAAGTTCTCCTGCCCCTGATCGCCCTCTACCCCGAAATCCATTATCGCTTCAAAGCCTTCCCTCTCAACCGCTATTTCCGCTCCCAACCGGAAATCATCGCCGACGCGCCCTTCCGCCTGGAACCGGGTCACGCCCTACCGGTGCTCCTGCTGGTTAAAGACTCCGACCGCTTCCCCATTATTCTGGAAGGCGTCAACATCGAGGCCCAGGGACGCGAGCAATATTTCAGGCGGCACTTCAGCTTCGGCCGCGAACTCATCTGCAAGCGGTGGTGGCACCATATCGAATGGGTCGAACTGCCGGATGAATCGGACTGCACCTGGGAAATCAACGTTACCTGGCGAGTCCAGATCGCAGACCGCCATTACAATATCACCAACGATAACCTGCCCGGCCTATCGCATGGCCCGCTGAAAGTCCGGCAATCCGGCCAATCCCTGCCCCGCAAGGACGGCTGGATCTTCGGCGACCTGCACGCTCATACCTCTTACACCGAGGATCAGGTGGAGTTCGGCGCTCCTCTGGATGCCTATTACCACCTCGGTCAAGCCTGCGGCCTCTCGTTTTCACTGACGGCCGATCATTCCTATGATCTCGATGACCTGCCCGGATCGTTCAACGAAAACGACCCCAATCTGACTCGCTTTAAATTCCGCTCCGCAGAAATCGCCCGTCTCAACCGTGATCATCAGGGAGCTTTCTCACTGATACCGGGATGCGAACTGAGCGTCGCCAATGATCGAGGCAGAAACGTTCACCTTCTGCTCTTGAATCAGAGGGAGTTCCTGCCGGGTTCTGGCGATTCCGCCGAACGCTGGTTTCATACCCGTGCAGAATTCTCCATAGATGAGGTTATAAAGAAACTGAAAGACGAAGTCCTGGCCGTCGCCGCCCACCCGCTGATGAAGCCGCCCCTCCTGCAGAGATTGTTTCTGAAAAGGGGAAGCTGGAAAAGGAAAGACCTTTACAATGAGAAAATATCCGCTCTGCAAATCTGGAACGGGCAGGATGGCAAGGACTTCCGCAAGGGAATCGAAACCTGGGTGAAGGGACTACTCAGGGGAAAACGCTGGAAAATTCTGGCGGGTAGCGACGCCCATGGCAACTTTAACCGTTACCGCCAGGTGGGATTCGCCATGCTCAGATTAAAGGAGTCCAACCAGCATATCTTCGGCCAGGTGCGCACCGGAGTTCGCCTCGCTGGAAATCTGAGTCCCGATAACTTAACCAACAGTTTGAAATCCGCTCCCAGCTTGGTCACAGACGGGCCCTTCGCGCATTTGGAATTGAAATCGCAGCAAGACGGATCAATGTTGGCCCAGGTCGAAGCCTCCAGCACCTCCGAATTCGGGGAACTCTCCACAGTGCGGCTTTATTGGGGAAATAAAGGAGAAAAGGCTGAAAGGATTTTACAGGAGGGGGGCATTAAGGGCGGTTATTCAGCAACACTTTATTCAAAAATAGAGGATCTAAACGGTTATCTCCGCGTAGAGGCAATAACGAATGCTGGCCGTCGGGCATTGACGAATCCGCTTTTCCTCAACGGTCAGACAGTTTAACTTTGCTCTGCACCACCCAGGCATCTTTGTAGCCCATCTTAACCGCTTTTTGACGCAGTGTATTGGCCTCCGCCCGACTTCGGAAGTCTCCGACCCTGACTTTATAGTTCGGCGAATCGAAGATCAGATAGACCGGTTCATCGAACTCAATTAGAGCCTTCTCCTCCATCGTCCTGGCATCGAACTCCTGATCGGACACGAAAATCTGCACCCGGTAGCCGAGCACTTCCTCCAGTCCCGATCCACCAACGTCCTCCCGCACACTTCCTTCTTGAGTCCCACCGGTTGACGGCGACTTCAACTTCGATTCGGGCAACTTGATGTAGTCCTCATCATCCAGCGAAAGTGGATCGAAGCTCTCATCTTGAGGAACTCTAACCTCAGGAGCACCCATGGCTTGTTCATCCACCGAAGGGGGTGGACTGGTCGCACAACCCGCAAAACTGAGGATTACAGCCGTAATCAACAGCAGTGTAAAGCACCTTTTCAACTTTCCCATTGTTACCTTGTTCATGTTTAGATAATTTCAAAAGCAGACTGCGGCATCCATCCCCGTTTGCCGTCCGCCAACTTGATTTCCGCCCAGCCTGAGACCTGGCGCAGAATCCTCATTTTGACTCCTTCATGCAGAGCAAAAAGCTCGGTTGATCCGGATTCCGGGGCGCTCCGCACCTCAACCTTCTGAGCTAAGACCACTCCTTCGACGAGCCGATCCAGGTGAATCTTCTGCTGCAAGAAAAAACTACCCGAAAGGATAAATAAAACTGAGGCAAAAACCAGACCGCCGACCAGAGGTCTGCGCCAGCGTGGTCTGCGGACGATATGCAATAATATCAAAGAGATCAATACCACCCATTCCGAGATGATTACGATAAGCGCCCAGCGTCTTACAGTTAAAAGTTCACCCACGGCTTCCAATACTCGTATTATAAATATACGAGGTAGAGGTTCAATGCGATCGTAAATGCGCAGATTGGCCAATTTCAGGTTGAGTTGCAGATCGGGATCTGAGCCGAGAAACTTCCGGGCTCTTTCATAATACAAAATGGCCCGTCCGTACTGCCCTAATTTATAGTAACAATTCCCCAGATTATAGTAGATCTCCCCGCTGACCCAACCCTGCTGCAGCACCTCCTCGTAAGCAGAGATCGCAGCGGAATAATCGCCGCCTCGGTAAAGCGATTCAGCAACTCCAGGATTCCAATCCGGAATCTGAGGGTTCTGGCACCTACCTGCCGAAAAGGGAATTCCCGAAAAAAAGGCGAGGAATAGTATTGCGTTTATGGTTCTCTTCATCGCTTCGAGCTCCAGCTTTCCTCGATTTTGTCCAACATCCGGTCGGATTGCTTCAAAGTACGTTTTAGACGCCATGAGTCGGCACCTTCAGGGGCAAAACGGGCGTAGTTGCACGCCTGAAAAATTTCCTCAAGCGTGCTTATAATATCCTGATCCAATTTCTGTTTCGCCAGTCTCCCCAATACCTCCTCTTCCTTAAAACCGGATGCGGGCATTCCCAGTTTCGTCCCCAGATAGGTCAGTAATATCTTATGGATCGCCCCGTAGGCCTGCGGCAGTTTATCACCATCCGCAGCCATTTTCCCAAGGGCACGCAGCTCGCGCTTCGCCCTGAAATATATTCTCCGATCTCTGCGCCGGGCCTGCAACGCCGTCCCTCCGAGGACTCTTGCACCCCACCAGAGAAGAAAGGCGATCACCGGGGGAAGCGCCATAGTAATCCAATAAGCCGCAGGAAGGCTGTAGGGATTACTGATGCGCAGCAAGCGTCCCGGCTTCTTCAAATAACGAATGTCTTCGGCCAACAACTTAACGTCTTCTTTGGCGATGCCGGGCAGTGTTGCGACCGACTCATCCGCGCCCCGTTCAACCTCAACTTCAAAACCGCCTTCCTTAAGTGTATGGTAAGATTTTGTTGCTGGATTGAAATAGGTAAACTCGATCGGCGGAATGCTGGCCACGCCGGGAACCCGGGGGATCAGAACGTACTCATACGTCTTTGTACCGGAGATACGGTTGCCGGATTTCTTAACGTCAACACTTTCCTTCGGGTCATAAGATTCAAAGTCCGAAGGTGCCTTGAAATTCGGCCGATCCAAAAGCTTAATATTCCCCGTACCCGTAAACCGAACCGTCATAGTCAATGCTTCGTTGGTCGTCACTCGATCCCGGTCCAGCGATACGTCAAGCTTAAAATTGCCCACGGCCCCAGAGAAGTTATCCGGCTTACCCGCCGCAGGAAGCGGCACTACATTCAGTGTCAACGGTTCAGTCTCAATAATCCTTTCTTCAGTGCGCTGGCGCATGAAAGGGCTGTCGAATAAGATGTCGAAAGGATCCAGGCTCCTCCTGTATGGATCCTGCAATTGTACCTGGCAGGTGACCTCCAGGGGATCAACGACCATCTGGCCGGATCGAGTGGGAAAAAGCGCCACGCGCCGAATAACGGCTCTTCTGTAATGCCGGCCTGATAGGACGACGTCCTCGACGGTGGGCTGTTGCGGCAACTGAAATTCCTCCGTCCAGAATCCCGGCGTGCTGGGCAACCGGCTGATCTCGTAGGCGCTGACCGAAACGCGGGTGAAAATAGTGTAAGTTAATATAACCTGCTCATTCTGATAAATCCTGGTTTTGTCCGCTGAAACCTGTACGAACAGTTCCGGGAGCTCCTTGCCAGGTTGTGGCGCCGTCACTCCTCTCGATGGTTTGTCGGTCGGTGGAGCACTCCCCTTGCCGCTGACTTCGAGTGTAATGGGTTCAGTGCGGTACGTCTCACCGCCCGATGAAATTTCGGCCGTGCCGATTCGAAGCGTTCCGGCGCGCTTGGGTTTAAGCACGAATGTCCAGCTCTTACTTGAAGAGATGCGGCCGTTGATAAACTGAAAACTGGTTGATTCATTGGGCCCGGAAAGGACGCGAAAATCCGATAAATCGGGTAGTTTCGGATCCGGAATGCTGGTCACCGATCCTTCTGCCTGCAGTGTCAATGTCACCGTCTGCGAAAGGCTTAATTCCGTACGATCCACAGAGGCCGTAAATAGGAGATCAGCGGCGTAAAGATGCCCTCCCATCCCCAAAAAGAAGACGGAGAGAACGCTCACGATGAGACTGTTGCAAAAGCCTTTAAACGTCATTTTCTACCAATCTTTACCCCTGCCGGCTTCCACAGCCTGCTTCCGGTGAAGGTTCTCCTGCACCTGTTTCTCGTCCAGTTGCAGAGCGTTCAGCAATCGCTCGGCATCTTCCCGCGACATGGAATCCGGCTGTGCAGCCTGTTGTTCCGGTTGTTGTTGCTGTTGTTCTTCCTGCTGCTTTTCCTCCTGCTGGGATTGTTGTTCCTGTCGTTGCTGCTCCTGCTGTTGCTCTTGCCGTTGTTGATCCTGTTGCTTCTGATCCTGCTGCTCTTCCTGCTTCTCGTCGTTCTGGCCACCGGGACTCTGCTGCTGCTGTGGTGGAGGATTCTCCATGAGATGCATCGCCAGCTCCAAGTTGTGGAGATAATCCGTCTGGCCGGGATGCAGCTTTAGCGCTTGCTTATACGCTTCCACGGCTTTATCGTACTGCTGCGCTCCTACCAGGGCATTCCCCAAGTTGTAGAAACCGTCCGCCCGAATCAAACTGTCGGGGCTGCCCAGCGCAGCCTGAAAGGATTGACCTGCTTCCTGAAATTTTTCCTGAGCATGGAAGACGTTGCCCAATCCGAATTTAACGAAGGTCGAATCGCCATTCTGCCCCAATGCCTCCATGTATTTGACCAATGCCTCGTCGTATTGCCCCTCCTCATACAGCTTGTCCGCCTGGCGAACTTTCGTCCGCCAGCTCGCCTGCCCCCAAGTGGCCTGCACGGTCGTGGCGCTGAGCAAAAACGCCAGCAAAATAATGGCATTCCAGCGAATCATACTTCAGCCTCACTTGACAGGATCCTGAGAGGGCGTGGCAATCGCATGCGGCGGTCTGAGAGCAGGTGTTCCAGAACAAGCGCCGCCAGAGCCAGTACCAAAAAAAACTGGTAGCGATGCTCGTACTGGGTAAATTCCCTTGATCCTAATTCCCCTTTTTCCAATCCGGAAATGGCTCCCATAACAGCATCCAATTCATCCTGCGAGGTGCTGCAACGCTGGTAGATGCCGCCGGTCTGGTCGGCGATCTGTTCTAATTGAGCCTCATCCAACCGTGTGACGACCACGTTCCCGCGCTTATCTCTCTTGAACTCCCCACCCGTTCCCCCCATAGGAATGGGCACCCCCTGAGGCGATCCGATCCCCACCGCATGAATGATGACTCCCCGCTCCTTCGCTTCCTCCACAGCCTCCATCACCTGTTCCTGGTGGTCTTCTCCATCGGTAATCAGGACGATGGCTTTGCCCGCCTGGCTCTCCTCCTGGAAGGCTTTCAATGACGTTCGGATGGCAGCGGCGAGAGAAGTCCCCGGCATGGATACCAGCCCCGGTTCCAGGACGTCTAAAAAAATCTCAGCGGCGCCGTAATCCAGCGTCAACGGACATTCAATAACCGCCTTTCCCGAAAAAGCGACCAGCGCGACCCGATCCCCCTGCAACCGATCCAGCAGGCTTTTGACCTCATGTTTGGCTTTCTCAAGCCGCGATGGCGCGATGTCCTTGGCCAGCATCGAAGTGGAGACGTCCACCGCAACGACCAGATCAATGCCCTCCCGCTTGACCTCCTCGATCCGAGTCCCCACCTGCGGGTCCGCCCAGGCGATGATCATGAAACTCAGAGCTAACAAGAGCAATACATCTTTTATACGCTGCCGAAGGAAAGATAAGTTCGGCGCAATCAGGAGAAGCAGAGATGAGGAGGCGAAATCCTCAAGACGCTTCCGGCCGTTTTTCCATTTAGAATAGTACAGGAAACCGCCCAGCAGAGGTACTAGAAACAGAAAATAGAGGATTTCTCCATTTCCCCAGCGAATCACGGCATTGTCCTCAAGCGAGTGGCAGATAGGACTAACTCAATCAACAGCAACACAAACGCCCAGCCCAGGTAGGGAGCGAATAGTTCCGCCTTCTGACGATATTGATGAACTCGAATCTTGCTCTTCTCTAATTTGTCAATTTCCGCATAAACGCGTCGCAACGCTTCCGCATCCGTAGCCCGGAAATACTTCCCTCCGGTCTGGTCGGCGATCCGGCGTAGCAGTTCCTCGTCAATCTCGACCTGCACCTGTTGGTAGGTGACTCTCCCCCACTGATCCCGCACTGGATACGGAGCGTATCCTTCCGTTCCAACGCCGATGGTATAGATGCGAATCCCCAGCGCCTGCGCCGCTGAAGCTGCCGTCAGGGGGTCAATCTCCCCGCGGTTGTTCTGACCGTCAGTCAGGAGAATCAGAATGCGCGATTTGGCCTTCGAAGCCCTCAGGCGGTTGACCCCGTTGGCGATGGCCATGCCGATGGCGGTGCCGTCTTCGATGGTGCCCTCGGTGACAAGTTCAATGTTGACCTGTCTCAGCAGCTCCTTCAGGAGATCGTAGTCCAGGGTCAGCGGACACTGAGTAAAACTCTGTCCGGCGAAAACCACCAACCCAATCTGATCCGAAACGCGCCCGTCAATGAACTCCGATGCGACTTTCTTGGCGGCTCCGAGGCGGTTCTTGGGGCGAAAATCTTCAGCTAACATGCTGGTCGAGATGTCCAGCGCCAGCATGATATCAATGCCTTCGGTCTCCATCTGCCGCTCTTGCAGCAACTTCTGCGGGCGAGCCAGCGCCAGGATGAGCAGTATGATCACCGCCCAGCGTAAAGCCGTCACGATGTGCCTGTACCTCGCGCCGATCCCACCCCCCGTCGCCTTGATGATATCCAGAGTTGGAAAGCGGATGGGAATCTTTTTTCGTTTCCCTCTTAAAAAAGCGGACAACGCCAACAGGGGGATCAGGAGTAATAGCAGCAGCCAAATGGGATCTCGAAATTCCATCAGGCCGCCTCCTCGGTCAACAGAGGTTTGGGCTTCGGCTTCGTCTTATTCACCAGAACGTAGGCGTTCTCAAGATCGCGCTGACAGGTCTGCGCGTCCGGCTGATGCTTGGCGAACTTGGCCAGATCGGCATCCGTGAGCAGAGTCCCCAGCACAGATACGAGGTTTTGATCCGTTAGATGCGTTTCCATATCCCGTAAGAGCTGGAAACTGGTTGATTCCATCGCCGGCACTTCGTAGCGCGCTTCGAAGTACCGCCGGATTATGTCACTTAATCCACTATAGTATAACTTAACGTGCCCTGCCTGGTAAAGCCTCTTATCCCGCAACTTATCCAATTCTTCGAGAGCTATCTCGTGCGCGGGCCGCTGCGGCGGGCCGATTTCAGCTTCCTCGGTGACTCGTTTCCTGCGGCGGAGTAACCAGTAGACCAGAACAGTTGCCCCCGCCGCCCCCAGCGCGATCAAAATCCAGAAGGCAACCTCGGCGAAGCTATAGGATAGCTTCAATCTCCGGTTGGGCTGGAGAAAATGATACGGCTGGCTGCTGGTATCCACCATCGCCAGGATCGAATCGGGGATGACCCCCTGCACGAGGACAACCTGCGGTTCCGTTTCAGTTGAATCCACAACCGTACCGTCATCGGAAATCCAGCGCAACTCAAGAGGCTGAACGACCTGAGCGCCGGCGGAATAACAGGTCGTCCGCAGGTGCAACTGCAACTGACGGTGGTTATCACTCACCTGAAAAACGGACGTATCAGGCGGCGCCAGCAACTCAAAGGGATCCAGGGCTTTCTGCCAATCAGGCAGTAAAAGCTGCCCCTCAGTCGGCATTTCGACCTCTAACTGCATCTCCAATTCGTCCCCGATACGCAGCGAGTCGCCGCTGACTTCGAGGCTCGCACTCAGATCAGCATCAGCGGATCCGCAAAAGAAAAACCCTACGAGGAGAATTGCCGCCAACTGCCGCCTCATTTCCGCCTCGCCCTCATCCTGAAAAAGCGTGTCAGCGGCCGGATATAATCCTGATCCATGCGCAGCTCAACCTGATCAACGTCACAGGACGCAAGAAGACTCTTGAGCTCCCTTCTCTTCGCCGCCACCCCGTCCCGAACCTGCTTCCGAACCGAGCTGTCATAGGTATCCACCCAATATTCACCGCCCGTTTCAGCGTCCTGCAATTTGAGCAGTCCAACCGGAGGGATCTCCTCTTCCCTGGGATCGCGCAGGGTCAGGGCGATCAGGTCGTGCTTCTTGCTGATCAAACGCAGATGGTCCTCGTACCCCTGATCCCAGAAATCGCTGATTAAAAAAGCGATCGAACGGCGTAATCCAATTCGGCTGAAGTAGCTTAAGGCCTCTCCAATATTCGTGCCCGCCCGTTCAGGCTGAAAAGAGATGAGTTCCCGCAATATTCGCAGGACGTGCGTCTTCCCCTTCTTGGGCGGCACGTACTTTTCAATGGAATCCGTGAACAGTAGAAGACCGACCTTATCGTGGTTTTTGATGGCCGAAAATGCCAGCAGAGCCGCCACCTCAATGGCCACTTCGATCTTCATTTGCCGCACGGAACCGAAATATCCCGACGAAGAGAAATCGCACAGGAGCATCAAGGTTAACTCCCGCTCCTCTTCGAAGAGCTTGACGTAAGGATACCCCATGCGGGCTGTCACGTTCCAGTCCACCGAGCGGATGTCATCTCCGGGAATGTACTCCCGCACCTCGGCGAATTCAATCCCCCGCCCCTTGAAAACGGAGTGATATTCTCCGGAAAAGATTTCCTCGACGATTCCTCGGGTTTTTATTTCAATCTGCCTGACTTTTTTAAGAATCTCGCGAGTATCCATTTAACAAGCAATGCCCGTTTGAATGCAATGCGGGAGTCAGCACCTGTTCCCGCGATCTGCTGTTCAATGCTTTACCCTACGGCACCTCGATATGATTAAAAATCTCCTGGATGATCTGCTCGGAAGTGATTTCCTCAGCTTCAGCCTCGTAAGTGACCGTAATCCGGTGGCGCAGTACGTCCGGACCGATCTCCTTTATGTCATCGGGTATTACGAAGCCACGGTGCCGCAGGAAAGCGTGGCATTTGGCCGCCTGCATAAGGTATAGCGTCGCCCTCGGGGAGGCTCCATAGGCGATATAATCCCGCAGCTTCTCCAGTCCGTAACCTTCAGGTTGCCGCGTGGCAAAGACAATGTCCAATATGTAATTTTCTATCTTTTCGTCGGCATAAATGCTGGCTACCGAGGCACGCGCCCGCAGAATCTGCTCCGTCGAAATCACCGGCTTAATGTCCAAATCGTGAACCACCGCGTGACGGTTCAGGATGGCGCGCTCCTCCTCACGCTGCGGGTAGTCAATCAGCACCTTCAGCATAAAGCGATCCACCTGGGCTTCAGGCAGTGGATAAGTCCCCTCCTGTTCGATGGGATTTTGAGTGGCCAGAACTAAGAAGGGGGCGTCCAGTGGAAACGTCTCCTCGCCGAGGGTCACCTGTCGTTCTTGCATGGCTTCTAAGAGAGCGGACTGCACCTTGGCCGGAGCGCGGTTGATTTCGTCCGCTAAAATGAAGTTGGCGAAGATAGGCCCTTTCTTGACGGCAAACTTACCGGTTTTCTGGTTGTAGATCAGCGTGCCAATCAGATCGGCGGGCAGCAGATCGGGGGTGAACTGTATACGTTGAAAGCGTGCTTGAATGGCCAGCGCTAGCGATTTGGCGGCCATGGTCTTCGCTAATCCAGGCACCCCTTCGAGCAAGATGTGACCGTCGGCTAAAAGGCCGATCAGGAGCCTTTCGACCATCTTCTTCTGACCGACGATTTCGTTCTGAATCTGCCCCAAAAGGTCATCCACAAAGGCCGAGTGTTCCTTAACCTGCCCGGTGATGACCTCTATGTCCTTGGAACTGGTGGATACAGCCAATTTTATCCTCAATGTTGATTTTAAAATACCAATCTCATGTCTCTTATTTACAAAGAATAAAGAGCCACGATTCGATTGTGCGACTCATTAGAAATTAACCAGAGGGCTTCCGAAAAGTTCCAATCCGAGCCGCTGGCGTCCAATCCTTTTCCGGGGGAATCATAATTGAATGAAAAACTTCCAGCACCGGTCTAAATTTCTCTAATTTATCTTGCAATTTTTCTGGAGCTTGGTTAATTTACACCCCGAATCGGCAGAATTTTCCCCCTAAGTGAACGGCATATATCCGTGAAAATACTCAACACTTTTTGCAAAGTTAAAGTTTCCGGAATATTCGCCCTGACCTGCATCCTTATTCCCGCGGTCTGGCTCGCCGGAATCGCCCAGGATCAACTCCTTCTCCGCAGCCCCGAGCTAAAAATCCTTGAACGCAAGGCCGGTGAATTGGTCGTTCAGGTTAATTTTCCCGCAGTGCAACCCCGTTCCTCGGCTTTTGGAACGATTCTGTCGATGGGCGATCTCCCCCGCATCCCCGACAGTCGGGGCCGATTGCTGCCCGCCTACCGCCTGCTGATTCCCGGGCAGGCGAAAGATCTGAGCGTTCAGGTCCTCGAAACCGATACCGCCATCCTGCCTCTGGACCAGACTCCCGGCACCTTCTCCGGAGACCAGAGGATTTCTGCTTCCGGCCGGTTGGATTCTATGCCGTCCGATAGAAACCACAATTTCAACGTGTCCGCATCCGCTGATTGGGCCTCAATCTATGATCTGGGCCGATACCGCGGTGCACTTCTCTCGGTGCTGCAAATCCAACCCGTGCGCTGGAATGAACGCACACACGAGGCAACTTACCTGAGATCCATAACCTTGCGGCTGCAGCACCCCACCGATCCCCAGCCCGGCCAACGCCGCACCACACTATCTGCCTCATTGCGCACCCTCACCGGATCTCTGCCGCTACCCGCTTTCGCGGGAACGCTGCCGCTTCCTCCCCCCGCCAGCACCTCCACAGCGCAAACCAGGCTGAAGATCTACGTCTCAGAGGATGGGCTTTACCATATAAACGCAGGCGACTTGGCCTCCTGGGGCGTCAATCTATCCGGAGTGGACCCGCGGACGATTAGACTCGAGAACAGAGGCGAAGAGCAACCCATTTACGTCTTCGGAGAAGCCGACGGCCGCTTCGATGAAGGGGACTATATCGAATTCTGGGGCGAGAAGTTAATCGGCACCTATATTGATCAAAATCCCGAAATCTACGGTGATTTATACACCGACGTCAACGTTTACTGGCTTTCCTGGGGGGAATCATTAGGATCCCGCTTGATTGAAGAATCGGGCGAAGTCGTCGAAGTGGACGAACTGAAGATGTTCCGAGCCACTTCCTATCCGTACTTCACTCATTTCGAGGAAAATAACTATTACGATCGCCTTTCGCAGGTCAGCCCCGATTCTCTGAAGGAGCACTGGTATTATGATAACGGTGTGAAAGCTTCCCAAACGCGCAACTATCTCGTCCACCTCCCCTACCCCGACACCGATGCCCTTACAAAAACCCGAGTCCGCACCGCCCTCATGGGTCAAACCTACCCGGACGATTACGGACAGGGCGGCTACCACCACGCCTACGTCAGCTTGAACGACCAAAACTCGCCCGCTCTGGAAGCGGGATCTTCAGGCGCTTCCTGGTGGGTGGGGCAAACCGGGGTGATTCTGGACGCTCAGGGCGACGAGGGAATTTCACCGAGCAACCTGGTACACGGCACCAACCAGTTCTCCATCTTCGTGCCCGTTGATACCGATGCCGGTGAATACGATACCATCCTCTTAAACTGGTTTGAAATCACCTACCCGCGCCTGTACAAAGCCGACGGGGATATGATCCGCTTCACGCCTCCCGATGCCGCGGTAGATACTCTGGTGGACTTTAAAATCGAGGGATTTTCCTCTTCGCAGATTGACCTTTTCAAGCTGGGTCAATCGAAGATCATCAACGCCGAAATCACTCCTTATCAGACTCAAAATCAAACCCGCTATAAAATCCACTTTCAAGATCGCCCTTACGGTGACCGTGAATACATCGCTTTAACGCCTGCGGCCAAACTCGCGCCGGATTCGGCTTCCGCCGTAGAAAACGCCGATCTCTTGAGCCGCTTGAGTGCAGGGGGTGCCATCAAATTGCTGGTAATCGCCAGTCCGGTTTTCGAGAACGTTCAGGCTTTGAATGATCTCATTTCCCGCCGTAACGCCACCCTCGGTCGCACCGAACTGGTCTTCATCAACGAGGTCTTCGACGACTTTTCATACGGAATTTATTCACCTCAGGCCATCAAGGACCTTCTGCTCGCCCTGCCCACCCCTCCTGAGTTTCTGCTCCTGGTCGGTGATGGTTCTTACGATACGCGAGACAAATACGGATTGGGCGGTAACCTGATCCCGGCACCTTACGTCCAGACAAAAGCTTACGGTGCCGTCGCCAGCGACTACTGGTACAGTCTGCTGGACGACGACATCATCCCTGACCTGGCCGTGGGGCGGATTTCCGCCAGAACCGAAGATGAACTAATCGGTTACCTCCAGAAACTGGAAGAATACGAAACCGATCCCCAACCCGGGAACTGGCGCAGCAAACACCTCTTCGTATCGGGCGAAGGCGGGGTGGCGGGCATCTCTTTCTTATCCATGAGCCAGGACGTGATCAGCCGGCTTGAAGACGATATCCTGGTCGAACGACTGGCCACAGATCCCATAACCAGCCCCTTCTACGGCGGAACTATTGACTTAATTGACCTGTTTGATGACGGCGTCTTAGTGGTGGATTACAACGGACATGGAGCCGGCGCGGTCTGGTCGGATAATTCGCTCTTCCGCCTCGAAAACCTGCCCCAGCTTTCCAATCAGGGCAAATATCCCTTCATCACCAACTTCACCTGTTTCATCGGCGCTTTCGATACGCCCGAACAGGGATTGATTCTGGGCGAAGAATTCATATTCGAACCCGAAAAGGGAGCCATCGGCGTACTGGCATCAACCGGGCTTGGGTGGTTCATCAACGGGGGCTGGTTGCAGGAGGAGCTCGTCGGACTGCTCTACGACGATCCCGAATTATGCCTGGGTGAGTTAATCAATCTCGCAAAAATCTCCTACTACGCTTATTATGGTCAGGGCGGTTCGGTGGAATCCTTCGATACCATGTACCTGATGAATCTTCTGGGAGATCCTTCGGTAAAGCTGGCCTTCGCCTCACTGCCCGATGACCTGCCGGACGTCACCCCGGAATTCGCCTCGGAAGGGGACTCCATCAGTATCGTCCTTCCAGGTGATTTTGAGAATTACCAGGGTATTTTGCGCGTCTACGATGATTACGACTACCCGGCGTTGCAATTCGGCCAACCGTTCGAGTATCCCCTGAGCGCATCTGAAGAGGGTCTCCAGGCGGACTTCGTCTTGCCCTCCCTGGGCGACTCCGTCAGCCTGACGGGAGGCACCTACCGACTGAGTTTATGGGAACCTTCCGGGGCCGATGTCTATCATGTCGCCGCCCCGCTCTACCTGTTAGATGCTTACACCGACACCAGTGTGGTTGATTCCCTGACTTCCATCCCCAGCCCGGTGTACGATCGGGACGCCTTCGGATTCAAAGCCAAAGTCCTGAACGCCCAGGGAGTTGATTCCGTCTGGGCGCACTTCCACATCGAATCCGATGAAGGAATAGCCATCGTCGAACACGATTCCCTGCCTATGAACCCAATGGCAGCTCCAAACTGGTATCAGACCACCACAACTATTGATACTTCGATGTATCCCTACGGCGTTGGTGACCGCGTCATCGCCTGGGTGAAAACCACGGATGCACAGGGGGATACGGCCTCCAGCGAGGAACTCATTTTCTACATCCTGGACAGCCGCCCTGATCCCGCCTGGGTTTACCAGAGCCTGAACATGGGCATGCGGGAAAACGCCGCCGCCCTGATCATCGAGGTCGAAAATCTGGGACAGGCGCTCATTGATTCACTGGATATCGGATTCTATCTCACGGAGCCTGAAAATCAGCCCCTCGGTAGTACGATCATTTACGATCTGGAGCCCGAATCAATCGCAGAGGCCTACATCCTTTCAAACTTGAGCCCGGGCGAATACGGCTTTGAAGTGCGCATGAATGAAAACGGTTGGGTGGATGATTCCGATCCCACCGATCCCTATGCCGCCTCACTGACGGCTGATCATTTCACCGTTTCGACCTCAACCGGCACAGGCGACACCTTGATACTGAGCGATGATTCCTGGGCTTTCCGGGTCTTTATCCCGCCGGGTGGCATCAGCGGCGACCAGGGCGTCATCACCTTCCGGCAGGTGGATGACCTGGAATTGCCGGTCACACAATCGAATCTCTCTTTCGTCTTGCAGGATCCATCGGGGTTTTTGCCTGGATTGGGCTTCGAAATCGACCTTTTGGGGGATATCGAAATCGTCGGAGATTCGCTCAAACTTGCGGTTGATCTGACGAAATACGACACCCTCAGCGTCCTCGAAGACATGGCCATTCATTACCGGGCTCCCGGCCAGCCTTTGTGGCAGCTGCTCAACACCGACGTTCAGACTCTATCCTCACCTCCCGATCCCAACTACCGATTTTCCTCCGGAGGTCACTTTGCGGGCGCTTATACTCTGCTGCAAAACGGCGACAAACAGGGGCCGACGGTGGAGATCAGCGTCGAAGGACAGATCTATACGCCCGGGGGGTACGTCCCCAGCCACCCGAAGATTTCAGCGCTCATACAGGATCCAGGCGGAGTCAGCGCCGCGCCGGGCACCTACTGGATTTCCGTTGACGACACCGTCGCCGTGGACTCCAACCTGATCAGCGTCAACGTGGACGAAAGCGGCCAGGTCCTGACGCTGTCCTTTAATCCCACCTTCGACGTGGGATCTCATTCCGTCTTCGTCTTCTCCCAGGATCTGGCCGGAAATGCCGGATCAGCGTCCATTCAGTTTCAGGTTATGGGTCAGTTTCGCCTGGATTTTGTGGGGAATTACCCCAATCCCTTCAAAAACAAAACCTATTTCGTATATAGACTAACCGAACAGACAACCGAACCGGTAAGGATACAAGTTTATACCGTTTCAGGTCGGCTCATCCGCACACTGCACAGCGACTCGGCCGAGGAGATCAACTACGGAGAAATCTACTGGGATGGCCGCGACCAGGACGGAGCCAATATCGCCAACGGCGTGTACTTTTATAAACTCAAGGCTCGGCGCGGAGATCAAGAAATTGAGCGCACCATGAAACTGGCCAAACTGCGTTGAAGGTGAAATCCGTGAAATCAACTTATAAGCCTTATACCATCGCTGTAACGATTCTCTTCTTGATCACTACTCTGACTTCAACGGCCCTTGCCACCCGTTACGCAGGGGAATTTTTGGAAATCGGGGTCGGGGGCAGAGCACTCGGCATGGGTGGCGCCTACTGCGCATTAGCAGAAGATCCTTCATCCTTTTATTGGAACCCGGCTGGCCTGGCGCGCGTGCCCAGCATCTCCATTTGGGGTATGTACAATAACCAGTTCGGGGATTTCGGCGACCCGCTGGCCCAGCATTCGGTGATGGGAGCCGTCTTCCCCATTACCGGCGCAGCGCTGGCCGTACACTGGGTACGCTTGGCTGTCGATCAGATCCCCATCTTCCCCGATTATTCAGAAGATGCCGGCTATTCTCTGGAAGAGCGCAAGCAGCTAATTGACGGCGTCCCCCAGGGATATTTCGATGACGCCGAAGACGCCCTTTTCATCAGCTTCGCCAAGATGAACAAGTTCAATCTCGACCTGGGTTGGGCCTTCTTCGTGTTACCGCTGGAAATTCCCTATGGAATTAACCTCAAGATGATCCGCCAGAAACTGTACACCAGTGAAGCCTTCGGCATTGGTGCTGATGCGGGCCTCCAATTGCGCTTCTCTCTGGCGGACATGTTCTCAAAACCCTTCCTGGGCGATTTCGCATTAGGTATCGCCTATCAGGATTTTACCAAGACCGGCATTGACTGGGGGGAGGGCAATACCGACGTCATCACTCAGAACCTGAGAATCGGGCTGGCCTACCACCAGGATATTCCCGCGATCAAGAGCGAATTCAATATCGAGAGAGTTTCGAACACCCGCTATTCATATGACGGCCGCTTCGGAATGGAGTATATCTGGGATAAAAAACTGTCCTTTCGATTCGGCTTTAACCGCCTCGATTGGGGCGAATTCGTTTCGGGCTTGTGGGATGACATCGACTTCGGGACCTGGAACGCCGGCATGGGCATTAAATACTGGCACATCACTTGCGACTACGCCTTCATGCGCGCTGACCTCGGAAATGCGCACCGCATCTCGTTGATCTATCAGTTCTAAGATAAAGATTTTTAATTGGATAAACCGTAAAATCCCAGTTCGCAGATGGCAAAATAAAAAATGAAGAGAACATTTGGTGATAAATACTGCCTGGCACTTGCGCTTCTTATTTGCATTCTACTGGCGGGATGCGGCCGGGAAGAGATCGCCGCCGACACGGAACCACCGGAGGTGGTGCTGATAACTCCCCGCAGCAACGAAACCGACCTGATCGAGCAGGGCATTGACGCCGTACCCGATGGAGACTATATTTACCTGAGCTGGATGCCCTCAGCCGCCACAGATCTGGCGGGATACCGCCTCTACCGGATGGCGGAAGATTCGGTAGATCAAGAGTTGATCGCTGAGTTGGACCCGAATACGACCTACTATGAAGACCGCGATTCGCTTCTGGCGCCCAATTCGGGAACCGGACTCTCCCAGGGATTCTACTACTGGGTGACGGCCTATGACGAAAGTGGTAATGAAAGCAGCCTTTCCGAGGAAGCTTACTATAAACTCATCGCCAAACCGGATCTGACCGATCCCATCATCCAGGAGAATTCCATCACCTTCTCCTGGAGTTACAACCAGACGCAACTGGCCAGCTATTTCGTGGTGCGCCTCTTCGAGTGGGCCGATGGCGGATGGAATCCTTTCTGGCTGTATAAACATGAGGAGTTCTTCCCACTCCAGGTGAATTACGACCCATCGTTGGACAGCGGCATTTACCGTTATCAGGTGGACGTCGTAGGTTCAACGCCGGCGGAACTGCCTTCGGGAAGTGAAAAATCCCTTCAATTTACAATCCCCTGAAATAATAATAGTAATTATGCGTAGCATCCTATAACACTGTACGAGTCGAATGATGAAACGAATGCAATGGCTTCTGCCCCTGATCCTGATCTTCGCTTGTACCGCTCACGCAGGCGATGATAATCCCATAACCATCCCCAAATACATCGAGCCGGGCGCCCAGTACTTCATCGGGGACGAAAATCAGCTCATGATGATGGTCAACGTGTGGGGGCGAGTCGAAAAACCGGGTCAATACTTCGTTCCTTCTGATACGGATCTGATCACGCTGATCAGCGTGGCCGGCGGACCGGCGGACAAAAGCCGCCTGGATAACGTGCGCCTGGTGCGAGCCGGCACTCAGGGCTCCGAAGTCATCGAAGTGAACATCAAGAAATTCCTGAAAACCGGTGACCGCAGCTTGATTCCCGAACTGAAACCCGAGGACACCATCATCGTTTCTGGATCGGCGTTCTTTCTCTTCACCACCATCGTGAGCGTCATCGCACAATTAGCGATCGTCGCCAACGTTTACTACCTGGCCTCTCTGGCTAACAGATAACTTAGAGATCTCTCCACCGACTCACCCTGATGAGACCGATCCACCAGCATGGCGCATGATAGCGGCCGGTTTCCGCTCCGTTCAGCGCCTTCATTCCGGGGAACGATTCATTCGGGGCTTGAGTATAATCGGGCAAAACGGGGGTCGTTTTGCCCCTTTTTATCTCCGCATTATCGCCCCCACCCCTGAACTCATAAAATGCAACTTCTTCAGCGAGGCCATTATGAGGATAAATATCCTTCCTCTTGTATTAATTCTGGCGATTTCAACAGCTTGCGCACAGGAGAGCCCGACGGTTACCGTCGCAGTTCGCGGCGAAGCCACCATTTTCAACGGTGACCTCCCCGCCGCCCGCGACGAAGCTCTGCTCGACGCTAAGCGCAATGCCCTCGAAAAAGTCCTGGGCGTCAAAATCAGGGCCGAAACGGCCGTCCAGGATTTTATGCTGGCCGATGACACCATTCTCACGATGATTTCGGGCTACGTCAAGGACAGCCGTATCTTGAGCGAGATACAGGAGAAGGAGTACCTGGTTCTCGAGGTGGAGTGCGACGTCGCCAAGGAAATCAGTCAGGAAGAAGCCCAAAAACTGATGCGCAATTTCTCCTGCGTCGTCGGTTTTACGACCGAAGTGGACGGAAAGCAATTTGCCGACAATAATTTGCTCGCCAACCGGCTGATCGCCGAGCTGGTCAAAACCGATTTTGACGTTCGAGACGCCTCGCAGCTATTATCGCTGGAAGGATTCCGCAGCCGGCTGGTGGCCGCGGCGCAACGCCAGGACGTCCAGGCCGCCCGTTGGATCGGTCAACAGCTCCTGTCGAACGTCGTGATCGTCGGGCACGCCAGGCTTGAGCTCAGAGAGAAGAAGGAAGTTCCCGGATTCGCCGGACCGGTCGGCGTTTTCGTCTACGATTGCTGGGTGGATGCTCGCGCCATCGAGGCTGAATCCGGCCAGATTATCGCCCAGTACGCCCCCGACGTCCAGGGCGTCCAGGGTACTGGCAGCACCGAAAAGAAAGCCATCAACAATGCTCTGTCCGAAGCGGAAAAAGCTTTCAGCAAAGACCTGATCTCTCAGTTAATCGCCTACGGAGGCAAGAAAAGCCGCCCCATCACCGTCCTGGTTGAAGGCATTCCCAGTTACGATGAATTCTTACGGGTAAAGGACTTTCTGAACAACATTCGCTTCCGCGATTCCGAAGTCTCAGACCTGGGCTTCGAGGAAGGGAAAACC
Organism: uncultured bacterium; assembly: GCA_964533705.1. Classification (GTDB taxonomy): domain Bacteria; phylum Electryoneota; class B3-LCP; order B3-LCP; family B3-LCP; genus CAZHMN01. Next base: position 4,937 of record CAZHMN010000024.1, on the reverse strand, counting down.
TCCACCTTCCGCTTCAACTATTCCGAAAAAATCAACCTGGTGGCGTTGAAGCTGGAGCACCTGCCCGGCTTGACTGTAACGGATCGGAGCGAGAACAAGGTCATCTGCCGATATTCACGCCAGGATTAAGGATTGAAGCAGTTAGGATAATGCTGCCAAACCCTTTTAGAAATATCAATCATTTCTACCGAACTTGAGGGAAACATGCATCAGCGCCTGCCTTCTGTTATGTTCATGGCGATTTCCTGCATAGCCTTTTCACTGATTATTTCCACGATCACCGCCGCTCAAGAGACCCAGATCAAGTACGCGCGCAAATCAATTTCCTACGTCGCCGCCGTGCTGCCCATAGGAACAGGCGGAAAGCTTCGTCATGAACAGGAAAACTACCTGCTCAAAGTCATCCAGAGTGAAATTGAGATGCCGCGCTTCGATTACAACCCATTACCCGACAACCTTCTGAGCGAGTTCAAGCGTGAAATAAGCAGCCGAAATGTCCGCTCTCTGGACGCCGTGGTTGAGGCGATGAATGAGATTTTAGTCCCCGAAATCATGCGCATCGTAGATTACGAAAAGGAGATGCGCGCTTTGAATCTGGTCAGCGAAGCCGACCGCCATTCCTTCGTGGTGGAGAAAGCGAAAGAGACGGGCATCACCGCCGAAGACCTGGAAGCGATCATGAACTCAGCCTATATTTACGTACCGGTGATCTCCAGAGTCAACGTTCAGGATGACAAAAAGAATAATACAGCGACCTGTTCAATAGAAGGCGGAATCCTCTGGTTCTCGGTGAAAGCCGAAGAAGTGGGTTCGCGCCTGGAGTTGCTGGTTAAAAAGGAGGCCGAGGGCTCCGGTTTTGCCAAGCTGGACGGGAAATTCTCCTACGAGGGACGGCGACTTAACGGTTCTCAGTACGCCTTCGCGACGGCAGCGAAAACTTTTGCTCGTAACCTGAAAGTGGCCACTCAGGAAATCCCCGAGTTTCAGCTTACCAATCCGCTTTCCAACACCGGCTCGGGATGGGTGGAATTCCCCCTGGGAAAAAATGAAGGCCTGGGCATTGATGATAAATATATTATCGCCGAATTCTACGAAGAGGAAGACGGGTCGCTCCGGCAGGAAAAACTGGGCATGGTGCGCGTATCCAGGGTGGCTGATAACCGAACCGAGCGAAAAGATTCTCGCGCTCGCACCGTCATCGGCGGAAGCTTCGAACG
>CAZHMN010000024.1:0-3620 GCA_964533705.1 uncultured bacterium | reverse complement strand
CAGGGCAACCTGCCCCTATCCAAAGAAGCCAGTTTCGTCGAATCCTACTCACCGACGGAGTGGAACGTCCGCGCCGCGGGGATCGGCACGGGTAAAAAGAAACGGCAGGAGGCCAACGCCCTGATAGACGCCCGTAAAAGCGCAGTTTACTTCTGCTTGTACATGGGTACAGATCCTCTGCTACGAACAGCGGAAGAGAAAGCGCGCTTCGCTTTGATCGAACAGAATTTTTTCGACATCAGCAATATCACCAAATACATCGCCTGGGAATCGGAAGAATACACCAAGCGGGTCAGGTCGAGCGATAAAAAGCAACTGAAAATCGAGAAGGTCTTCAGGGTTAACGTGGGATTGCTGAAGGAGGATCTGATCAACCTGGGCGTGTTGACGGCAACCGCCGATCTAATCGCCGAAATCGGCATGCCGCAGATTATGGTCATTCCTGAGGTTCCCAAGGGAGAGAATCCCCTGGAGGTCATACAAAATAGAGCGGACATAAAGCATGCCGCCAGATCCATCGAATCGTACCTGACCGCCCGGCGCTATGAAGTCATCGTCCCGGAACAGCAGGACTTCCTGAACAACTACGGCGAAACCATGAGGCTGGTCGAAGGTTCCAGCGACGATTTATCTTACAAGATCGCCTTGGCCATCGGGTCGGACGTGTACATTACCTATGCCCTAAGCATTGATAAGCGCATGCAGGGCTCGACTGAAGTGAAAAAAGCCTCCGTCTCAGTGCGCGCCTATGAAACTACCACCGCTCGATTGTTGGGAACCGAAACGGGCTACTCTTACGAACGCCCCTCCCCCGACGAAGTCGTCGTCGAAGAAGCCATTCACGACGCCATAGACAAGGTCCTCTCCCGCATCAATGCTTACTGGAAAGAGGATCTGCAGAGAGGCGTGCAGTATAAGATCGTCTTCAACATCACCGGCAGCTTCGATGAAGACCAGATCGAAGACATTCAGTTCGCCCTGGCGGACATCGTAGACAGCTTCGCCACGAGCAGCAAAGAGAACGTGGTGACGGATCAAACCATGGATTACCTGGTCTGGGTTAAGCCGAAAGAATACGGGAAAGCCCGCGACGTTTACAGGGACATTCGCACCAAATTCGGCGAGGAGTACGCCAACGCCAAGATAAGAAGCCAGCAGATGAACCGCAAATTGCTGCTGCTGGAAGTGACGAACTAAGCATTCTCGGGGTCTTACAAAAAAAGAGGTCAGATGCTTCGTCTGACCTCTTTATTCCTGAATTGACTCCGAATATCCTTAATCTACTCCTCCAGCACGCCCTCAGTTTCCCTCTCGCCCCTTGAGTTTGTCATGTTTTTCATCTGTTGAGCGCGACCCTTCCGCTTTTTAATGCGGGACGACATTAACCACCGGCGCAGCGGCCCCACCCCGACCTTTTTCAACAGCACGATGACTTCCTCTGCTTCCGGATTCAGAGCATAAGCCATCAAGAGGCGCCGTCTGGCCCTGTTGACGTGCCCCTCTTTTAAATGCATCTTGCCCAGAAGGTAATGGGCTCTGGCGCTGTTTTCCTGCGGATTCGATCCACCGCGAACTCCGGCAGCGATTCGAAGTTTTTCCATCGCTTCTTCTTTACGACCACTGGCCGCCAACGCTTGTGCCAGGGCACATAGATATTTAGCATTATCGCTCTCCAGGGCACAAGCTTCATTTAAGTGGCGTACCGCCTTTTCCGGGCGGTTATGCTTCAATAAAGCGATGCCCAGCTTGTATTTCTGGTCAGCGCGCCGCAGGAGTTGGCTGGTGCGGAGATCTTCGGCGATGCCCTCTTCTTCCTGTTCTATGAGAAGCTCTAAGAGCGGATCGAAGAAGGCGGGATCCGTTTCCATAGATTGCCGGAATTCCTGTTCGGCTTCCAGGAAAAATCCTTTGCGTTTTAGCTCCAACCCCCTCTGATAATGCTCTTCGGCGGCGGAGCGCCGTTCGAATAGAGTCTCGGCCACGTTTTCCCTCAGCTATTTTGTGATTATCAAAGACACTTATGCAATTTAAGTGCCGAATTTTTAAGTGATGCATGAACCTTGTTTTCATCGTAATATTCGTGCTTTTTAATTCTGTTAAGATGATAATTAAATTTTGAGCCGCGAGCAGATAGGCAGCATCCGGCCTGGTTTTGCCGGCAATACGGCCAAATATTGCCGGTGCCCCCACAATGTCCCCAATTCATCCTTTTAAATAATAGCCGTAAGATTTCAAGGGTAATTCGGTTGACTTTTCCAACTGGTATTATTATTTTATAATTTCTGGGCATACTTTTTCTGGGGCTGTAGCTCAGCTGGGAGAGCGATACGTTCGCAACGTATAGGTCGGCGGTTCGATCCCGCTCAGCTCCACCGACTTCTCCCAGAGCGCACGGATTACTTTCCAACTTAATAAAGGCTGTGCTAGGTGGGGAGTTAGCGGTGCCCTGTAACCCGAAATCCGCTCTAGCGGGACCGAATACCCACTCTTGAGGTCTCCTCGCTGCTGGATCCTGAAGATACGCGATGTTGATGGCCAAGTCCCGCGCAATGGGATGTCGCCCAATCCCGTCAGGCCCGGGAGGGAGCAGCGGTAAGCGATAATCGCATGTGCCGTGGGGTAGCTTGGTCGGAATCGGCGACCTTCAGGTGAAAAGTAGGCGGAAGGCCGATGGTGGGGCACAGCCCTTAAAATTGTGTTCAATCCTTCGGGTGGTAGATTCTTTTGTCATTTCTGGTCACAGCACGCAAATGGCGTCCCCGCACCTTCTCCGAAGTGATCGGGCAGGAAGGCGTTTGCCGCACCTTGCAAAACGCCCTCGCCGCGGGACGGACCGCTCATGCCTACATCTTCGCCGGGCCGCGCGGCGTGGGTAAAACCACCACTGCGCGGCTCCTGGCCAAAGCGGTGAACTGTGAGAAGGGCCCCACAGCGAATCCCTGTGATGCCTGCACGCCCTGTAAGGAAATTCCCGAAGGGCGAAGCATGGACGTTCTCGAAATTGACGGTGCCTCCAACCGCGGTGTCGGCGAAATCCGAAACCTGCGGGACAACATCCACTTCAACCCGGCGGCCTGCAGGAAGAAAATCTACATCATTGATGAAGTCCACATGCTGACCATCGAGGCCTTCAACGCGCTGCTGAAGACGCTGGAAGAACCGCCCGAGCATGTGCTGTTCATTTTCGCGACGACCGAGATTAATCGCGTGCCCGCGACCATTCTGTCGCGCTGCCAGCGCTTCGATTTTCGCCGCCTGTCAACTGTAGAAATCAGCGCGCATCTGCGGCATATCTGTAATTCGGAAAAAATATCAGCCGATGATGACGCTCTGGAGCTCCTCGCCCGCCGGGCTGATGGGTCAATGCGCGATGCCCAGAGTCTCCTGGATCAGATGGCCACCTTTGCGCCGTCGGGGATCACGGCAGATGAAGTGCGCAGTGCCCTGGGGATCGCTCCTGAAGATCTTTATTTTCAACTATCGGATCTCATTCATGACAGCAACGTAGCGGGCGTATTCCAGATCGTAGATGAAGTCGATTCCAAAGGCCTGAGCCCCCGGGAATTCTTGCGAGGGCTTACAGACCATTTCCTGAATTTCCTGAAAGCGCGGGACAGCAA